>NC_014375.1:2757500-2977500 GCF_000144605.1 Brevundimonas subvibrioides ATCC 15264
CCCGCATAGCGCCCCTGGCTCAGGTCGATCGGCGCGAAGGACAGCTCCAGCCAATAGGTGTGGGCCCGGGCTTGGAAGAAATACAGCGCCGGCATGGAGGCGGCCAGCAGCACGGCCGGCAAGGGGGCATTGAACATGCGCTCGCGTTCGGGCGGCGGCTCAAGCGATCCCCAGGGAGATGAAGCGTTCGGGTCCGAGGGCGTATCGGCCTCCATTTAACGTTGCGCGCCGCCTTGCTGGGGGCCAGCTCAGGCTGCCGGTTGATGACCGACATCGCCATGACCCGCAATGCCGCAGGCGCGGCGCGGATCGATTTCGGGGCCTTTGCGCCCGGGCCGGCCCCTGGCTCCCGAGCCGGGTCGGCAAACGTGGGTCCTCCACAATCTCAAGCGGTTCTTAATAACCGTGACCCATTTTGGCACGAGAACCGCCCATCGCGGATCGTGTCGCGTGGAATATCGAATGGCCGTCAGACGTAAGATCCTAGCCGGCGGGGGCCTGGCCCTTGCCGTCATCGCTGCTCCGGCCCTCGCCCAGACGACGGGTTCGGGGGGTATGGCGTCGTTCCAGAACGGCTATGGTGGCGCGCGCCAGTCGGTCACCACGGCCCAGACAGGCTCGACCCGGGACCAGAACGGCAATCGCCTGATCGTCGATGGAATCATCCAGGCCGGCGCGTCGGCCTATTCCGCGCAGTCCGGCGGCGTCTCCCAGACCTGGTCGGGATCCGGCAACGCCAGCGGCGGTTCGGCCATCGGCGGCTCGACCGCGATCGGCAACAATCTGAACGTGGTGGTCCAGGGCAGCCACAACACGGTGATCGTCAACTCGCGTCAGACCAACACGGGCAATGTCAGTGCCCGGACGGACCTGACCGGCACCCTGACAGGCTTCTGATGAGAACGACCACCCTCTCCCGTCGATTGAAGATCGGCGGCGTCACGATGGCCGTGACCGCCCTGCTCGGGGCCTGCGTCAGCCCTGTGGCAGGCCCCAACGGACGTTACGCGACGCCGATCGGCAATGCGCCGGTGACCGCGAACCCGACCCCCTATTCCTCGGCCCTGTATTGCCTCGCCGACTATGCCAGGCGCTACAACCTGCCCTCGCCGCGCATGGCGGTCGGCCGGATCAGCGACTATACCGGCACTGTGTCGTCGGACGGCGGACGCCAGGTAACCGGCGGGGCCTCCCTGATGGCCTTCAGCGCCCTGGCCAAGTCCGGGGCCCAGATGGTCGAGCGCTACGACACCTCGATCTCCGAAATGGAACTGCGCTACGCCAACAACCGTCTGATCGGCGACCAGGGCGGCACGCCGGAGGACCCGAACTATCGCCGCATCCTTGCCGGCCAGGTGCCGGGCTCGGACTTCTACCTCGTCGGCGGCATCACCGAGGTGAACTACAACATCCGCTCTGCCGGCTTCGACGCCGGCGTGGGCGAAACCGACACGGACGTCCCGGGCTCCGGCATCCTGCAGGGCAAGGTGTTCGTGATGAACATCGCCATCGACCTGCGCCTGGTCCAGACGACCACGCTCGAGGTCGTCGATGTCGTCTCGTATCAAAAGCAGATCATCGGCCGGGAGATCTCGGCCGGGGTGTTCGACTTCCTGAACGGCAATGTCTTCGACATCTCGGCCGGGACCGGCGGGATGGAGCCGGTCCAGCTGGCTGTCCGTGCCCTGATTGAACGGGCCACGGTCGAGTTCATGGCCAACCTGTACGGCGCGCCGGGCCCCGAGGTCTGCCTGAATGCCTCAAACGACCCGCTGAATACGGTGGGACCGACCGGGGGCTATTACCCCGCCTACGACAACACGGGAACGAACAATGGCCAGACCCGCGCCGATCCGTCTCGCTGGAACGATCGCCGCGACAGCGCTGTGCGTCGCAGCCGCTACTAGCGCTTTCGCCCGGACCCCGCCCCAGGACGGTGTCATCGTCCTGAACAACCAGCTGCGCCTGGGCGACGTCATCGCCGGCCAGACGCTGAACGTCGAGGGGGCCTCTGACGAAGTGGGGGCAACCACCTCCGCCTCGGGCAATATCGTGTCTGCCACCGCCCAGGACCGCGACATCCAGGTGAGTTCGACCCAGACGTCGAACGGCGACGTCCGCTCGACCACGACCCTGAATCTGGACGGCGATCTGGAAGGCCCGGTCAACGCCACCACCCAGTCGCGCGGCAACTATCTGGCCGCGGCCGCCTATGGCGGCGATGTCGCGATCGAGGCCACACAGGACGTCGGTCCCTCGGAGATCACCGCCGGCTCGACCCTGAACGGTCCGACCGCGCGACTGCTGGGCGGCGCTTCGATCGGCGTCACCGCCATCGGCAACACGGCCTCCATGGCCGCCAGCGCCTCGCATGTCTCGGGCACCGTGATCCAGCGTTCGGAGGCGGGCGTCCGCGCCGAAAACTTCGCCGAAACCCAGTACATCCCGGCGACGGCCGAGTTCATCAGCCAGTCGATCGCCAACACGACCGCCCTGAACTCGGGCCTCGCGTCCAGCCAGAACCTGACCATCCGCCAGCGCTCGGCGGGCGATGCGGTCACAGCCTCGACCAGCGCCAATGCCGCCAATGCCTGGGACCTGGCCGGGCGCGCCCGCGCCACCGCAAACCAGACCCTGCTGTACAACGACGGCGGCTCGGTCGTCGCCACCACCGACCAGTCGAACCTGTCCCAGGTCCGTGCCTCCGCCACCGTCACCAGCTACGACTGGGGCGGCGCGGTCGCCGTCGCGGCGGGCACCGGCAACGAAGTGGTCGCCGGCAACAACGACATCTATCTCGAGATCGACAACAGCCAGGTAAACTCCGGCGGAATCGAGGTCACCGCCGAGTTCGCCGGCACGAACGGCTATGACGCCTATGTTTCGGCGGACGCGGTCGGAAACGCCGTGACCGGCTATGTCTGCTCGACCTGCCAGGGCAATCTGATCGCTACCAATAGCCAGACCAACTCCGGCCCCGTCTCGGCCACGTCGACGACGACCATCAACGGCACGGGCCGGACCATTGCCTCCAGCGCGACGGCCGTCGGGAACACAGCGACCTTCTATGTGTCGCGTCCGGGATCCTGACCTGCGACCGAACAACCGTCTGACGTAAAGTTCACTTTACAGCTCCGCGAGATTGAGGAAGGCTGGGCGTCGGGGCGATCCGATCCCCTGTCCGACTCACATCCGGGCCGCGCTTCCATGGCGGCCCCGCCTTCGCCTGGAGCCGTCATGACCCCTCGCCGCCTTCTGCTTGCCGCTGTATCCGGCCTCGCCCTTCTGGCTGGACCGCTGTCCGGTGCCGCGCTGGCCCAGACGGCCGCAACGGCCCAGCCCTCTGATCCGTGGCCCCAGGCCGCCAGCGACATCCCGGCCGATCCAGCCGTCCGCTTCGGGCAACTGCCGAACGGCATGCGCTATGCCATCCTGCGCAACGCCACTCCGCCCGGCCAGGCCTCGCTGCGTCTGCGGATCGACGCCGGATCGCTGATGGAGAATGAGGACCAGCTGGGTCTGGCCCACTTCATGGAACACATGGCCTTCAACGGCACGACCAATATCCCCGAGAACGAGCTGCTGCGGATTCTGGAGCGCCTGGGCCTGGCGTTCGGGGCCGACACCAATGCCGCCACCAGCTGGGACCAGACCTTCTACCAGCTGGAACTGCCCCGCACGAACGATGAGACGGTCGACACGGGCCTCCGGATCATGCGCGAGCAGGTGTCAGAGGCCTTGATGGAGGCCGACGACATCGATGCCGAACGCGGTGTTATCGAGGGTGAGGAGCGCACGCGCAACACCCCCGGCCTGCGCTCGGCCAAGGCCCAGTTCGCCCTGCTGGCTCCGGGTCAGCGGGTCTCCCAACGGTTCCCGATCGGCGATCTCGAGGTCATCCGCACCGCGCCTCGGCAGCGCTTCGTCGATTTCTACAACGCCTACTACAGGCCGTCCCGGGCGACGATGTTCGCCGTCGGCGACTTCGACGTCGACGTGATGGAGCAGAAGATCCGGTCCGCCTTCGAAGGCTGGGAGCCCAAGGCCCCCGACGGTCCCGAGCCGGATCTGGGTCAGGTCGCCCCGCGCGAGGAAGAGACCCGCATCCTGGTCGAGCCGGGCGTGCAGTCGTCGGTCCAGTTGAACTGGGTCGCCAACCCGGACCGGGATCCCGACACTGTCGCGGAGCGTCGCTCGCGAATCCTGCGTGGCCTGGGCCTGGCGGTCCTCAACCGTCGCTTGGGCGAGATCGCCCGCGCGGACAACCCGCCCTTCATCGCCGCCGGTGCCTCGAGCAACACCCTGTTCGACAGCATCGACATCTCGACCCTGACGGCCAACTTCAATCCCGGCGGCCTGCAGCGCGCGCTGGAGACGGCAGAGCAGGAGCAGCGTCGCCTGATCCAGTTCGGCGTGACCGAGGCCGAACTGCAGCGTGAGATCACCGACACCCGGACCAGCCTCGAAAATGCCGTCGCAGCCGCGGCGACCCGTTCGACGCCCGGACTGGTCAATGGCCTTCTGACGGCCACCAATGACGACCGCGTCTTCTCGACGCCTCAGACGAACCTGGAAATCTTCAACGCCGCCGTTGACGGTCTGACGCCGGCCCAGGTCGACGCGGCGGTCAAGCCGGTGTTCGAAGGCCAGGGCCCGCTGGCGCTCGTCGTGACGCCGGAAGAGATCGAGGGCGGGGAAGCGGCCGTCACCGCCATGCTTCAGGCCTCGGAGGCCACAGCAGTCACGGCCCGCGTCGCACAGGCCGCCGCCGAATGGCCCTATGCGAGCTTCGGCACGCCCGCCCAGCCCACGGAACGCCGAGAGCTGACCGAGGTCGGCGCCACCCTGGTCACCTTCGCCAACGGCACGACGCTCGTGGTCAAGCCGACCACGTTCCGCGACGAGCAGATCCTGATGACGGTCCGGACCGGCATCGGCGAGCTCGGCATGCCGACCAACCAGGTCCAGGCCCAGACCCTGGCCGGCTTCACCTTCGCGGCCGGTGGTCTCGGCAAGCTGACGGCCGACGAGCTGGCCCGCGTTCTCAGCGGCCGGATCTTCGGAGCCAGTTTCTCGACCGACGGCGATGCGTATCAGCTGGCGGGCGCGACACGGCCGCAGGATCTCGCGCTGGAGATGCAGCTGCTGACCGCCTACCTGACCGACCCCGGCCTGCGTCCGGCACCGTTCGAGCAGATCAAGGCCGTCTTCCCGCAGATCATCGCCCAGCAGTCGGCCACGCCCGGCGGGGCCTTCGCCATCCAGTCCAGTGGCCTGCTGGCTTCGGGCGACGCGCGTCAGACCTTCCCGACGGCCGAACAGGTCGCGGGCTTCACCAACGATCAGCTCAAGGCACAGGTCACCAGCGGTCTGTCGCAGGGTCCGATCAGCGTGGTCATGGTCGGCGACGTGACGGTGGACGACGCCATCGCGGCCGTCGGTTCGACCCTCGCGGCCCTGCCGGCCCGTCCGGCCGCACCCGCACCGCTTCCCGGCTCAGACGCGCTTCGCTTCCCGGCGGGTACGTCGACCCCGGTGGCCCTGACCCACAACGGCCCGCCGGAACAGGCGCTCGGCTACATCGCTTGGCCGACGACCGACCAGATCGCCGATCGCACCGAGGCGCGCACCGTCGGGATTCTGGCCGACGTCATGGAGCTTCGGGTTCTGGACGAGATTCGCGAGCGTCAGGCCTTGGCCTATTCGCCCGGCGTCGAGTCCAGCGCATCGGAGGTCTACCCCGGCTACGGCTCGATCTTCGTCAACGCCCAGACGACGCCCGAAAATCTCGGTGCCTATTTCACAGCGATCGACGTCATCGCCGCCTCGCTGCGTGACACGCCGATCGACGAGGACGAGCTGAACCGGGCCCGGGCCCCCACCATCGAGGCCCTGCGTCGCAGCCAGGCCGGGAACGAGTACTGGCTGGGCCAACTGGAGGACGTCGCCGCCCGTCCGGAGACGATCCAGCAGACCCTGACCCACATCAGCGATCTGGAAGCCCTGACCCCCGCCGACATCCAGGCGGCGGCCCGCAAATATCTGGTGCCCGAGAAGGCGTGGCGGGCGCAGGTCACCTCGGCCAACGCGGCCGCGCAATAGACCGAAAAAGGGCCCCGGGGCTTTCGCTCCGGGGCCTTTCAGTCTTCTCAGGATCGTCGGCGATGAACCCGACGGTCGATCTCTACGCGACCCGCCCTGCGCACAGGCTGAACGGGCCGTTGTCCGGCATTCAGGCTCAGAACACCCGACCGCCGACGCCGCCGTCCAGCATCATCGACGCCCCGGTGATCGAGATGCCCTGCGCCTGGACGACCTCTTCGCGGTATTCGGTGTAGATTTCTTCCTTGACCCAGACGAGCACCTTGATGCCCGCCCCATAGCGGCGCAGCAGCGAGCGTTCGTTGCAGTCACGTTCCACCAGTTGGGTCTTGCAGCGCAGGTCCCCGGCCCGGTCGCGCCACAGGGCCTCGCCCTTCTGGCAGGCGAAGGTCTGGCCGCCCTCGAAACTGACCTGCCCGGTCCATTCCGACCAGGTGACCTGCAGGCGGGTGCCGGCGATGCAGCGGTAAAGTTCGCCTTCATAGCCGTCGTAGACATCACGGCCACCCGTGACCTGGGATGCCGGGTGCGGGACGTCGCGGTCGTCGATGCAGAAGGCCTGGATCACGACGCGCTTTTCCCAGCGCCGGCGAGCTTCGTAGGGCACGCGGATGACCTGGGCGACGGCCCCGGCCTCGACGTTCAGCCCCTGGATCACGGTCGGATAGGGCTGTTCGACGCTGAAGTAGGCCCCGCCTCCCCCGCCGCCACGGACATTGCCGTAGCTGTTCAGGCGGGCGTTGATGCCGGCGCGCGCGGCCGCCGTTGCACCGGCGTTGGCGTTCGCATTGGCATTGACGTTCACGTTGACGTTGATGTCGCCGCCATACGGCGGATAGCCCGGCGGCGGCGGCGGGGTGCAGCAGTCCGGCGGCGGCGGCGGCGGGGGTGGCGGGGGCGGCGGCTGGCACGATCCGCACGGGGGCGGAGGCGGAGGCGTACAGCCCGAACTGCATTGCGCCGAGGCCGGTCCGGCCAGGCTGAACAGGGCCATGGTGCCCGTGAAGGCCCCTGCCACCACCGGCAGCCAGATCTTGATCGCCACCCGCATGGGCCAGGCTCCTGAAGATTCCATCGCCGGCCCCAACGAAACGCGGGCCGGTCCAAGGGACCATCTGCGGGCAAAACCCTTGCGTTTCCATTGCCAAGGCGTCTTTCCGTATCCTGGCCCATCGATTGCGCCTCGTCCTTCGAAGGCGAGGCGCATGTTCCATCCCGGCACACAGACCCTGATCGACCACTGGGCCGCCCTGCCCGCCGCAGGCCCGATTCCGCCCCGCGCGCGCTTCGAGCCGATGCGACTGGGCCGGCTGGTGCCGCAGCTCTTCACCGCCGACCGTTCGCCCGACGGCGCGACCTTCCGCCTGGCCGGGGCCTGGATCGAGACCCTGCACGGCCGGCCCATGCGCGGCGTGAGCTGGCTTGACCTGTGGGCTCCCGAAAGCCGGGCGCTGGTGGCCGCGGCGCTCGTCCAGACCTTCCGCGAAGCCCGCCCGGTCGTCATGGTGGCCGAAGCCGCCCGCCTGCGCGGCGTGCTCGAGATCGTCATCGCCCCCCTGCGCGGACCGGACGGCGAGGCCGACCGGCTGCTGGGCCTCTATCAGTCCGCCCAGGAGCAGGAACGCCGCCGCGAGGCGGTCGGGCCGCTCAGCGCCCGCCTGTCGGTCGGCGTCGGCGTGGCAGGACGCCCCCCGCTGACCCTGGCCGCCATCGACGGACGGCGTATCGCCTAGACCTCGGTCAGGCCCTGCGCATACCGCTTCCAGTTCTGCACATAGTGGTCGGCCGAGGCGGCCAGCGCCGCGATCTGACCCTCGTCCAGCGACCGGACGACCTTGCCCGGCTGGCCCATGACCAGCGACCCGTCGGGAATGACCTTGCCCTCGGTGATCAGGGCATTGGCGCCGATCAGGCAGTTCTTCCCGATCACCGCGCGGCCCAGCACGACCGCGCCGATGCCGATCAGGGTGTTGTCGCCGATGGTGCAGCTGTGAAGCATGGCCATATGCCCGACCGTGACGTTGTCCCCGATGGTCAGCGGCTCGCCCGGGTCGGAATGCAGGACGCTGCCGTCCTGGATGTTGGTGTTGCGGCCGATCGTGATCGGATCGTTGTCGCCCCGCACGGTGACGCCAAACCAGACGCTGGCGCCCGACCGCAGAATCACGTCTCCAATGACCACAGCATTGTCCGCGATCCAGTATTCGCCCTCGGGCGGCAGCTGCGGTTTCTTGTCCGCCAGCGAATAGATCGTCATGGAACCATCACCTTATCTCAAGCAAATGAGGGCTTTAAGCCTTCGTAAACCACGTTAGCATCAATGTGTTGATGCGATTCGTGGCCGCCATTTCGGCCCCGGATCAGAAGCCGGATCAACCCCGGTCCGGTCAGAGCCCTGGAGAGCGTGCGTGACGCGTTCGGGTATGCGGCGGGTCTTCCCGCTGGATGTGGGATACATCTCCGACCCCGGACGGCCTGTCGGCGCTCTCTGTTTCCTCCCCACCCTCGATCGAGGCGATGCCATTCCGGCGTCGCCTTTTTTCATGTCTCGGAGCCTGCCATGACCAAGCGCGCCGCCCTGAAACGTCAATCCCGTGAAGGTGGAGCCTTCGACGGCCCCGACTATGGCCAGGACGCCAAGGTGCGCCGGCTGCCCACACCGCAGAGCCGGGGGGCCTGGTCGCCGCATCCGTCCAACGACGATCGCGAGCAGGGCTATCTGAAGACGCTGAAGCCCAAGTCCGAGGGACAGGCCCAGCTGCTGAACGCCATCGACACCCACAACCTGACCCTGGCGCTCGGCCCGGCAGGCACGGGCAAGACCTATCTGGCGGTAGCCAAGGCGGTCGAGGCGCTGGAGGCCGGCAAGGTCGGCCGCATCGTGCTGAGCCGTCCCGCCGTCGAGGCCGGCGAATCGATCGGCTTCCTGCCCGGGGCCATGGAGGACAAGCTGGCCCCCTATCTGCGCCCGCTCTACGACGCCCTGTCGGACCGGCTGTCGATGAAGCGGGTCGGGGCCCTGATGGCCGAAGGCCTGATCGAGATCGCCCCGGTCGGCTATATGCGCGGGCGCACGCTGAACAACGCCTTCATCGTCATCGACGAGGCCCAGAACTGCACCTACGTGCAGCTGAAAATGCTGCTGACGCGGCTGGGCTGGCATTCCAACATGGTGGTGACGGGCGATCCGGGCCAGACGGACCTGCTGCCGTCGCTGTCGGGCCTGGCGGACATCGCCACCCGGCTGGAGGCGGTGCCGGAGATCGCGGTCGTGCGTCTGGCCGAGGGCGACATCGTCCGGCATCCGCTGGTGGCGAGCATGATCGGGGTGCTGTGAATTCCGGCCGGTCATCGATGACTCCCTGCGGATGATTGTGAGGCCGGTGTTCTCCGCCCCGTTGCGAAGCAATGGGGCTGCGGGCGGCTTGTATACGAGCCGTCCTCAGGCACGGCGCGGCTTCGCGCCGTGACGGAGGGGGCGAGACGGTGCCTGGGGTGAGGGCTTCGGGTGCTCGCCGGTCGAGACCCGGTCGCCCCCTCCGTCTGCTCGCAAGGGCTCGCAGCCACCTCCCCATCCTTCGGACGGGGAGGAGACGTGACCCATCGCTCTTCCGCTGTGAACGGGTCGGGGAAGCGGCGGAGCCAGGGCGATCTCGCCCGGGACCGTGACGACCGCCGTCGCCGACGGCCGCCTGTAGAAGAGTTTCGGCGTGGTCGCCTTGGCTCCGCTCGACCGGTTTTCGCAAGCGTTCGGGGGCGGGATGTCTTGTGTCGGGCAACGCCGGGGGCCTCTTCCCCGACGCCTTGGTCCTGTCCCGATTTGTCCCTTTCCGAGTCTTAGCCCACGACAGGCGACGACGCCCAGTGCGCCGCCGGACCCGGGGTTTCGCCCCGGCATGCCCTGCGATCGACCCCGCCGCGCGTCCGGGTCCTGGGCCCAGGACGCCTTCCCCTCGCAACGGGACGGCAAAAGGATAAACGCGTTTCCGATGCAGGCGCGTCCGGACGCTGCCTGTGAGGATCGGGCGTTGATCGGATTGGGGAATTCGAGGCCAGCGCGGACAACTCGACGGTGGGGAGCGGACACTTGGGCCCTTTTCCCTCCCCCTCGGGGGAGGCAGGTCGCGCAGCGACCGGGTGGGGGCTGCAAGGCAAGGCCGCGCCGACCTAGGTCTGGCTCGCCTTGCCCGCCCCACCCGGTCTCCGCTGCGCTCCGACCACCCTCCCCGATCGGGGAGGGACATCAATCTTCAGTTCTACCGCCGGCGCGCGCCGTCCAGGCTCCACGCGCCGGGGCCGGACGTGACCAGGTAGAGGAAGATGAAGCAGAACAGGATGGCCGCGTCGCCGCCGTTCACCGCCGGGTACAGCGAACCGGGGGCGTGAAACATCCAGTAGGCCACGGCCATCATGCCCGACAGGATGAAGGCCGTCGGACGGGTGAACAGGCCCAGGGTGATCAGCAGCCCGCCGACCACCTCCAGAACACCGCCCACGCCCATCAGCGAGGCGATGGCCTGCCGGCCCGGCTCGGCGCCGTCGGGAAAGCCGAACAGCTTGATGACGCCGTGGGCCAGGAAGGTCAGGCCCGTGACGATTCGCAGGACGGCCAGGCCGCGGGGCTGCCAGGAAGAGATGGAGGCGGCAGTATAGGTGGCCATGCGTTTCGATCCTGAGTCAGAGAAAGGGTCCGTCCGACGGTAGGCCGGACGGACCGATTGGCAACCTAGGCCGCGTCGACCAGGACGATTTCCGCGTCGTTGACGGCGGTCACCGTCAGGGTGTCCTCGCCCGTGATGGCCGCGCCGTCGCGGGCATTCAGGCGGACGCCATTGACCTCGACCTCGCCCCTGGCCGGGACCAGATAGCCCCGGCGGCTGGCGCCGAGCGGATAGGTCGCGCTTTCGCCCGCCTTCAGGGTCGCGCCGACGATACGGGCATCGGTGCGGATCGGCAGGGCGTCATTGTCCCCCTCGAAGCCCGAGGCCAGCACGACGAACTGTCCCGCGCGGTCGCCCTTGGGAAAGGGCTTGGCGCCCCAGGCCGGGGCCTCGCCGCGCTTCGTCGGCTCGATCCAGATCTGGAAGATGCGGGTCAGGGTCGGCTCGGCGTTGTATTCGGCGTGGCGGATGCCGGTGCCGGCGCTCATCACCTGGACGTCGCCGGCCTCGGTGCGGCCCTTGTTGCCCAGGCTGTCCTCATGGGTGATCGCCCCTTCGCGGACATAGGTGATGATCTCCATGTCCGAGTGCGGGTGCGGCGGAAAGCCGGACCCGGCGGCGATCTCGTCGTCGTTCCAGACGCGCAGATTGCCCCAGCTCATGCGCTTGGGATCATAGTAGTTGGCGAAGGAGAAATGGTGTTTGGCGTTCAGCCAGCCGTGGTTGGCTCCACCCAGGCTCTCGAACGGTCTGCGCTCGATCATCGTCGTGTCTCCGGCCGCGGGACGTCCCGCAGCGCTGTTGCGTGGACGCTAACATAGGATGGCCGGAGAGAACTGCAACAGTTGTGGTGATGAATAGCGTCTCCTCCCCGTTCGCGAAGGCGAATGGGGAGGTGGCTCGGCGCGGAGCGGCGAGACGGAGGGGGCGACCCGCTGTCTGAAGTGAGGGCCGGCGGGTGCTCGCCTGTTCCCACCGAGTCGCCCCCTCCGTCCCTTCGCTGATCGCGAGGGGACACCTCCCCATCGCCCTTCGGCGATGGGGAGGAGACCGAAGGACTCACCGCCCCAGATCGTAGGTCCCGGTGATGTCGATGCGGACGGCCAGCTGGCCGGCGGCGACGGGCGTCGAGTCGCTTTCGGCCATCTGCATGCGGGCCGCATACATCGGCATCGGCTGGGGCGGCTGGTAGCCTCCCCCCTCGTTCAGGGTGCGGACGGCACCGAGCTCGACCCCCAGGGCCTGGGCATACAGGCGGGCCTTGTCCTGAAGGGCCCGGACGGCCAGGACGCGGGCCTGATCCTCGGCGGCCTTGGGATCCTTCAGGCCGAAGGCGATGCCGTCGATCTGGTTGACCCCGGCCGAGACCACGGCGTCGGCGGTGGTGCCGACCTTCGTCAGGTCCATGATGTTGACCGTGACGCGGTTCGACGCCTGGTAGCCGCGCAGTTTCGGCGGCTCGTTCTGGACGTAGTCATACTGCGGCGACAGGTTCAGGCCCGAGGTCTGGATGTCCCGGTCGGCGATCCCCGCGCGGCCGAGGGCGGCGAAGACCTCCTGCATGCGCCGGGCGTTGTCGGCCATGGCGGCCTGCGCCGTCGGCGCCTCGGTCATGACGCCGAAGGTGATGGTGGCCATGTCGGGCGCAACCTTCACCTCGCCATAGGCCGACAGGTTCAGCGCGGGCGCGGCGGTCATGGCATGCATCTCCATCGGAGCCGATTGTGCGAGGGCGGCCGGCGCGGACAGGCCGACGAGGGCGGCGCCCAACATCAGGGCGGGAAGGGAGCGGGTCATGGATAGCCTCATCGAGAACGATTCCTGGGACGGTCCTCAGTTCTCTGCGAGGACCGTGGTGGAACCTTGGCCTTGAACGCCTGAACAGGGGGCGGGTCCCATCGGCAGAAACCGTTCATCTGCATGACATCGGCGCAAGGTGATGGCGCGCATCGGCGCGCTGCCGCCAATGCGCTGCGTCTCGCTGCTTGAGCGTGGGCATCCTTCGCACGCTACCGCTCGACGCGCGGCGTCTCGCTGCTTGAGCGTGGACTTTCCCCGATGTGCGGCCCCTGCTAGGCGATGCCGTTCGGCGGGCGCGTAGCTCAATGGTTAGAGCCGACCGCTCATAACGGTCTGGTTGGGGGTTCGAGTCCCTCCGCGCCTACCGAGCTCCAGACGGCAAAAGGCCCGGCCTGCGAACAGACCGGGCCCATGTTTCCTGCGAATGCCGTGGCCTAGAAGCGCCAGGCCCCCGTGATGCGGAACGCGTGCAGTTCGACCTTGTCGCTGGAGCGACGCTGGTCGGTGCCCGCGGCATTGACCAGCAGGAAGGGGTTCGAGGTCGGCGGCGCGGTGCCCGGGCCCGTCCGGACGGTCAGCGGATCGGCGTCGATGTCGGTGTAGAGATATTCGAGACCCACGCTGAAGTTCGACGTGACCCGGGTTTCGATGCCGCCGCCCAGCTGATAGCCGTCGGCGTCCTGGCTCTGGGTCGTCGGCGTGAAGCTGTTGGCGGTGTTCGAGGTGGAGTATTTGTCCTCGATCTGGGCGCTGGCATAGCCGCCGGTGACGTATGGCAGGTAGCGGCCATAGGCGAGACCCAGGCGGAAACGGGCGCCGAACAGGTGCTGGACCTCGCGCTTGAAGGCATAGTTGGCCGGCGTCGTCGAGAAGGCGCTGACCGAGTCCTGCGGATTGACCTTGCTGAAGTCGGCGACGATCCCGACCACGACCGGACCGGTCTGGAAATCGTAGCCGGCACGCGCGCCGAACTCGCCCGATCCGTCATCGTCGTCCCGGCAGCCTGCGCCGGCGTTGTTGCCCTGGGGCCGGCCGTCGCAGAAGCCCGGCGAGAAGGCGTTGGCGGGTGCCGTCGTATTGACCGTGTCGCCGAAGCGTCCGTCCAGGTTGGTGTCGAAGAGGATGGTTTCGTCCTCGTCCTGCACCTGGTGCTGATAGCCGGCGAAGCCACCGGCATAGAACCCTTGCCAGTCCTGGGCGGAGGCAGAGCCGGCGGCCAGGGCGAGGGCGGAAACGCCGAGAGCGGCGAAGGTCTTCAACATTTTGCACATCCTTGCGGGGGCCACGACGGGCCTGACAAGGCGAACTACGAAGACGCCCCCGGTTCGGACGCAGTCCCGCCGCAGTCCTGACCGGACTGTGGCGAAAGGACCGTCAGCGCCAGCGGCGGCGGCCCTCGCGCCAGCGGTCATCGCCGTAGGGGGACGGCTGATCCACATACTGGCCCTGGCCCGTGTACCAGCCGTAGCCCTGCTGGAACCGGTCGTATCCGGTCGGGCTGTAGGCATAGTCGTCGTAGGGATCGCCGTAGGACCCGTCCATGTCGTCCCACCATTCGCGCGGATAGGCGCTGCGCTGGCACTCGTAGCCCTGGCCGCCCTGGGCCCAGTAGGGCGCGTAGCGATCCCGATAGACCGGCCGATAGGTCGGGCGGCACAGGCTGTCGGACCAGACGCGATTGCCGCTGGCGGTAAGCTGGGCGCGGTACTCCTGCTGGAACACCGCGGTGACGCCGACGAAGCTGTTGTCGGTGACGACGGCGCGACCCGAAGCGATGGCGACCCCCACCGTATCGGCCCGCACGCGGCTGTTGGTCAGGCTGAGCTCGCCATTGTAGAGCACCACGCCCTTGTCGGACTTGCAGATCTTGGATCCGTCGATGGTGACCGACGCCCCCTCGATGGCCACGCCCTCGACATAGCCGCAGACCTTGGTGTTCGAAATTTCGACCCGGCCATAGTCCCGGCGCGACCGGACGGAGATGCCGAGGGAGCGCGGGCCGTAGTTGTTGGGGCTCTCGACCCCGGCCAGGGTGGTCGACTGGATCCGCGAGGGATCGCCGGCGCCGGGGGTCAGCTCGATGCCGGACTGGGCTCCCGTGACCACCGTCTCCCAGGTCGTCAGGGTCGCGCCGTCGGCGACGATGGCCGGGGCGATGGTCCGGGCGTCGATGACGACGTCGCGCAGGTCCACCAGTCCCCCGTCGGACAGGATGGCCGCCTCGTCGCCCGAATGGCGGATGCCCGCGCGGCTCATGATGACCTGGCCGCCGTAGTTGACGATACAGGCCGCGTCGCCGCCCCGGGGCGATGCCAGGACGAGGTCGCGGATCTCGAGCCGCACCCCTGCCGAAACCGTGATGCAGGGCAGGCCGTCGGGGGCCTGCAGGCTGGCGGACGGGTTCTCGTTCCAGCGGCGCGGGTCGAACCCGCCCTCGCCGATGATGGTCAGGGGCTTGTCGACATTGAGCCAGCCGACGCAGGCCCCGCCGCGGGCCCGGATCACCAGGGTGCCGCCGGGACGAACCCGGTGGACCGCCGCCTCCACCGCGCCGGTGCCGGGATTTCCGCCGCAGTCGACGAGCACGATCTCTTCGGAGCCGTTCGGCCGGTAGACCGGCGGGGGTGCGCCGTTCCAGCCGGGGTAGCGATCGCCGTAAGACCAGCGCCGATGCGTGCGCGGCCGGCTGCGCTGGCCGGACGGGGGATCCAGCAACAGGCCGAAGTTGGGGCGCGTCTGGCTTTCGACGCGGGCCGCGGTCTGGGCCGACACCTCGGGGGGCACCGAAAGCGTCAGGGCCAGGGCGGAGGCGGCGAGAATAAGCGTTTTCATGTGTTCAGCCCCTCCTAACGGCGCTGCGAGCGGGAAACCTGGGACAGGACGGCCTGGAGACGGGAGGCGGAGGGGCCGAAGCCCGCCAGCGCCGAATCGATGCGGGACGCCACGGCCTCGGCCTTGTCCTGGTCGGCGACCCCGGCGACGCCGAGCGCGAAATAGGTCGAGATGGCGAACTTGGCCTCCGGCGACCCCTGTCTGTCGGCCTGCGAGTACCAGTGGAAGGCGCGGGCGTAGTCGGTGGGGACGCCGATGCCTTCGGAATACATCACAGCCAGCACCAGCTGGGCCTCGGACGAGCCGTTGACGGCGGCCAGCTGGATGGCGCGGACCATCTCCAGATACGAGAGCCGCGATTCCATGTCGTGGCCCAGCATGGCCTCCAGCGACTGGATCTGCCGGGCCGACAGGTCGTTGGGGGCCGACGCCACGGTCTCGGTGACGCCGAGATAGCGGAGCGCCCGCCCGACGTGGATGAACGGCAGCTCGGTCATGCGGCCGAGGGCATATTCGTAGGCGTCGCCCCGCGGCCGGCTCTCGTCCGAGAAGGGGACGCCCGAGGCCGGCGCATCGTTGGGATAGAACTCGAACGGCGGGACCCACTGGCGGGCCTTGGCCTCCACGAAGGCCCCGTACCGGGACCGGTTCGGCGACGACCGCTCGAAGTCCTTGAGCAGGACATAGGACCCCACGTCGCCCGTCTGGGTCGCCAGGTAGTTGTAGAGATAGGCGTCGACGTCGTTGCGGGGGAACAGGGCGGCGGCCGAGTAGTAGCCGCCCCTACCCTGCCCGGCGCCGTTGCCGCGCCCGACCGCCTCGCGCGCCTCGCGGTTGTCGGACGGCTCGCCATAGGGGCCGTAGAGGACATCGTGCAGCCGGGCCAGGGTGCGGAAGCCCTCGGCGTCCTGGGTCGACAGCACATAGATCATGCGATCGCGAACGGCGGCCTGTTCGTCGATGGTCATCTGGGCCAGCTGCCGGTCCAGCCGCTGATAGGCGACGTGGCGTTCCCAGGCGCGGCAGTCGTCGTAGCGCGAGGCGGGGCGGAAACCGCCCCAGCCGCCCCGGTTGACGCGGTTGATCGGCGCGTAGCCTTCGTCGTTGGCGAGCGCCAGACCGGTCCAGACCGCGCTTTCGATCGGGTCCTCGATGTTCTTGTCGGTGGCGCGAATGGCGGCGTAGCGGGAGCCGAGCTCCAGCTGGGCAAAGAAATCGCCCCGAAACGCCTCGCGCCTCAGCAGGCGCAGGCCCGCTTCCTGGGCATTGAACTCCGGGCCGGTGATCGATTGCGGGCGGGGGCACTGGTTGGCGGCCGCGCTGTCGCTGCGACGCCAGAAGGCCGCGCCATTGTCCCCGCAGGCGGCCAGTGTCCCGGCGGTCAAAGCCAGGACCACGATGGCCGCGGCCGGCCCGCCGACGCGGCGGCGTCGGCGGTCGTCAGGGCTCGCATCGCCATCGCGCACTACTCTCATCCCGTTCCCCGAAGGCCGATCCACACTCTGGCTGCGTTAACCATTTCCGAAACCAGCGTTCTGGTCCAGTCATGGTTAACGGCGTTCGGTGACAAAGCGTTGCCGTAGACCGGCAGAAATATGGCGCGGCCAAGCTTCGTCCACAGAAAACAGCGGTTTACCCCGGAAGCACGGTCGCGGCCTCGCGCTGGCGACGTCGGCGATCTATATCCACCCGCTCCTGTTCCGATCCTCCATGGCCCGATCCGATGTCCTATGTCGCCCGTAACGACCGTCCGACGGACAAGGCCGCGGCCTATCTGGAGATCGAATCGGAAATCCTGGCGGTGCTGGACGGGGAGCCGGATCGCGTGGCGCGCATGGCCACGGTCGCCTCGATGCTGGCGGATGCCTTTGGCGACTACTTCTGGACCGGCTTCTACGTCGTCGATCCCCACCGGGAGCGCGAACTGGTCGTGGGCCCCTATCAGGGCACGCTGGGATGCCTGCGGATCGCCTTCGGCCGGGGCGTCTGCGGCACGGCCGCGGACACGCGCCAGACCCAGATCGTCAAGGACGTGCATGCCTTTCCCGGCCACATCGCCTGCGACGGTCGATCGGAAAGCGAGATCGTGGTGCCGGTGTTCGGACCGGCCGGCGAACTGATCGCCGTCTTTGACGTGGACGCGACGTCCAAGGCGGCCTTCGATACGGTGGACGCCGAGGCGCTGGAACGGCTGATGGCCAAGGTTTTCGGAGCAGACGCATGAACGAACGGGTGGTGGTGGTCACGGGCGGGCACGGCGTGCTGGGCCGGGCCGTCGTCGAGGCGGCGCTGTCGCGGGGCCTCAAGGTCGCGCTGATCGACCACGCGAGCGGCGAGGCGGCCCCCGACGGCGCGCTGGAGATCGCGGGCGTGGACCTGACCGATGCCGCCGCCGCTCAATCGGCGATGACGCAGGTGATCGACCGTTTCGGACGCATCGATGCGGTGCTGAACATCGCCGGAGGCTTCGTCTGGCAGAAGACGGATGACGACACGCCGGCCTGGGACCGGATGTTCGCCCTGAACCTGACCACCGCCCTGAACGCCAGCCGGGCCGCCCTGCCCCATCTGAAGGGCTCGGCCGACGGGCGGATCGTCAATGTCGGGTCTGCGGCCGCGCTGAAGGCCGGCGCGGGCATGGGGGCCTATGCGGCGTCGAAGTCGGCGGTCCACAGCCTGACTCAGGCCCTGGCCGAGGAACTGAAATCGACGTCGGTGACGGTCAACGCCGTCCTGCCCTCGATCATCGACACCCCGGCGAACCGGGCGGACATGCCGGACGCGAATCCCGCGACCTGGGTCGCCCCTGCCGATCTGGCGCAGGTGATCCTGTTCCTCGCCTCGCCCGACAGCCGGGCGATGACGGGGGCCCTGGTGCCGGTGACCGGGCGGGTCTGATGGTCACGCTGGTCCGCAGCGTCCTGTTCCTGCCGGCCTCCAACGCACGGGCCATCGAGAAGGCGCGAGGGCTGGACTGCGACCTGGCCGTGCTGGACCTGGAGGACGCGGTCGCGCCGGAGATGAAGGCCGAGGCGCGGGCGGCGGCGGTCGAGGCCGTACGCGCGGGCGGGTTTCGCGGTCAGGTCGGCGTGCGCGTCAACGCCTTGGGCACCGAATGGGGCGAGGCCGATCTGGCCGCGCTGGCGGGGCTACGCCTCGACTGGATTGTGGCCCCCAAGGTCGAGGAGGCCGGCACAGTCGACGCCTATGAGGCCCGGATGGGCGAGGCCGTGCGGCTGTTCGCGATGATCGAGACGCCCCGGGCGCTGCTCGGTCTGGCCCAGATCGCGGCGGCGGGCGGTCCCCTGAGGGCGCTGATGCTGGGCGTCAACGATCTGGCCAAGGCGCTGGGCACGGGACCGTCGCCGGACCGCGAGCCGATGAAGCCGTGGCTGAGCGCCATCGTGGCCGCGGCCAGGGCGCATGATCTTCTGGCCATCGACGGCGTGTTCAACCGGCTGGACGACGCGGAGGGTCTGGCCGCCGAGTGCGGCCAGGCGCGGCTTTACGGCTTCGACGGCAAGAGCCTGATCCATCCGAACCAGATCGCCGCGGCGCACGTCGCCTTTTCGCCCGGCCCGGCCGAGGTGGCGGAGGCGCAGGCCATCGTCGCGGCCTTCGCGGCACCCGAGGCCGCCGCACGTGGCGCGATCCGCGTGAACGGGGCCATGGTCGAACGCCTGCACCTGGCGCAGGCACAGGCCTTGCTGGACCGCGCGGCGGTGTGTGGGTAGGTACGCGGCTTCGCCCGCGTGTCGCGGCCGATGAACGGGCCATCCGCTGAAAGTGCCTGAGTTGCAAACACCCCCCCTTCGTCGCACCTGGGTCTGTTCGCCCGGCATATGGGACGTCCGGTTCCTGAAGACCTTCCTCGACGACCTGTCGCTGCGGGCCAGCCCGCTGGCACCGGTCGAGGCCATCGTCGGCTGGGGGCTGAAACCGTCGTCGAGAAGCGGGCGAAAGCGCGCGGCGCGGACGGGCCTACCCTATCTGGCGCTCGAGGACGGCTTCCTTCGCTCCATCGGCCTCGGCGAGACGGGGGCGGCATCGGTCAGCCTGATCGTCGACGACCTGGGCATCTACTACGACGCGACGCGGCCCTCGCGGCTGGAGCGGTGGATCGAGACGGCCCCCGACTGGTGCGACGCTGCGATGCGCACCCGGGCCCGGGCGCTGATCGACCGGATCGTCGAGACCGGGATCTCAAAGACCAATATGGGCGGGCCGCTGGACCGGGCGATCCTGCAGGACCGGCCCCGTATCCTGCTGGTCGACCAGACAGCCGGGGATGCCTCCATCGCCTGCGGCCTGGCCGGACCGCACAGCTTCGCGACCATGGTCGCCACCGCGAAGGCCGAACACCCGGAGGCCCAGCTGATCGTCAAACGCCACCCGGCGGTGGCGGCGGGCCGGAAGAAGGGCTGTATCGCCGAGGCCGACCTGACCGGCACCACCCTTCTGGACGCCGACGTGAGCCCGGCCGATCTGCTGGACGAGGTCGACCAGGTCTGGTGCGTGACGTCGGCCCTGGGGTTCGAGGCCGTGATGCGGGGACTGCCCGTGCGGTGTTTCGGGGCGGCCTTCTATTCCGGCTGGGGGCTGACCACCGACGAGGTCGTCACCGGGCGGCGGGGCGTCGCCCGCGATATCGAGACGGTCGTGGCCGCCGCCATGATCCAGTACACCCGCTACGTCGATCCGGTCACCGGGCGTCGATGCGAGGTCGAGACGGCGCTGGAACGGCTGGTCGCCCTGCGCGGCCGGGCCGAGCGCCTCGCCGGGTACTGGGCCGGGGTGGGGTTCTCGCCCGCCAAGCGTCCCCCCATCCGCCGATTGCTGAACGGCCCCCGCACGCGGCTGCGCTACTTCGGCAATCCGGCCACCGCCGAGCGGAAGGCGCAGGCCAAGTCGGGTCGGCTGATCTACTGGGCCGGCAAGGAAACGCCCGCGATCGCGGCGATGGCGGCGGCGACCGTCGTGCCGGTGGTGCGGATGGAGGACGGGTTCATCCGTTCGCGCGGGCTGGGATCGGACTTCTTCGGAGCGCTGAGCGTCGCCCTGGACGACCAGGGCGTCTATTACGATCCGACCCGTCCGTCGCGTCTGGAGACCCTGATCGAGGAGGGTCGGCAGGACGCGGCGACACTGGCCCGGGCGGCGCGTCTGCGGGCCCGCGTGGTCGAGGCCGGGCTGTCGAAATACAATCTGTCGGGCGGAACGGCGCGACCGGACTGGCCGGCGGACCGCCGGAAAGTTCTGGTCGTCGGTCAGGTCGAGAACGACAAGTCGATCCTGAAGGGCTGCGGCGACATCCGCACCAACTCGGGGCTGGTGGCGGCGGCGCGGGCGGACTTCCCGGACGCCTTCCTGATCTATCGCAACCATCCCGACGTGATGAGCGGGAACCGGCCGGGGATGCTGGATGCCTCGGCGATCGAGGCGGTCGATGCGACGGCGGACGGTCTGGACATCGTCGACTGCCTGGACGCCTGCGACGTGCTGGCCACTCTGACCTCGCTGTCGGGGTTCGAGGCCCTGCTGCGGGGCAAGGCGGTGGCCACCTATGGACGGCCCTTCTACGGCGGCTGGGGCCTGACGACCGACGCCATGACCTTCGACCGGCGAACCCGGCGGGCCAGCCTGGACGCGCTGGTCGCCGCGGCTCTGATCGACTACCCGATCTATGTCACGCCGGTCGGCTGGCCGTGCGAGGCCGAGGATCTGGTCGAGGCCCTGATCGCGGCCCGCAACGACCCGCCGCCCGCCGCGCCCTCGAACCAGATCGCCCGCTGGTGGAAGGGCATCAACGCCAGTCTCGACCGGCGCGCGCCACCGGCCTATTGAGAGCGTCCCCAAAGGATACGCACGACCCGTGACCCACGCTGTTATCGCCGCCACCGGCCTGTTCACCCCCGAGCAGTCCATCTCCAACGCCGAACTGGTGGAGGCCTACAACGCCTGGGCCGAACGGTGGAATGCCGCCCACGCCGGCCAGATCGCCGAGGGCGACGTCGCCGCCCTGACCCCGTCGTCGGAGGCCTTCATCGAGAAGGCCTCGGGCATCAAGAGCCGGTTCGTGCTCGACAAGGCGGGCATCCTGGACCCCGAGCGCATGGCGCCCCATCTGGCCGAACGGTCCAACGACGAGCTGTCGATCATGGCCGAGATGGCGGTGAAGGCGGCCCGTCAGGCGATCGAGGCCTGGGGCAAGCCGGTTTCGGAGATCGGCGCGGTCCTGTGCGCGGCGTCGAACATGCCGCGCCCCTATCCGGCCCTGGCGGTCGAGATCCAGCAGGCGCTGGGGATCGAGGGCTTCGGGTTCGACATGAACGTGGCCTGTTCCTCGGCCACCTTCGGCATCAAGACGGCGGCCGACTTCATCGCCAACGACCCGTCCAAGGCCGTCCTGATGGTCAACCCGGAAGTCTGTTCGGCGCACCTGAACTTCACCGACCGCGACAGCCATTTCATCTTCGGCGACGTCTGTACCGCCGTGATCGTCGAGTCATCAGACACGGCGGGCCCGGGCGGCTGGGACATCCTGGGCACACGGCTGAAGACGGTCTTCTCCAACAACATCCGCAACAATTTCGGCTTCCTGAACCGCTGGGCGCAGGAGACGGGCGCGAAGGCCGGATCGGATCGCCCCGCCGGCCAGCAGGACGACAAGCTGTTCATCCAGCAGGGCCGCAAGGTCTTCAAGGACGTCGTGCCGATGGTGTCGGACATGATCGTGGACCACGCGGGCGACCTCGGTCTCGATCCAACCGCCCTGAAGCGGCTGTGGCTGCACCAGGCCAACATCAACATGAACTCGATGATCGGCCGCAAGGTGCTGGGCCGCGATCCGTCCGAGGCCGAGAACGTCATCATCCTGGACGAGTACGCCAACACCTCCTCGGCGGGCTCGATCATCGCCTTCCACCTGCACAATGACGGGTTCGAGGCGGGCGAGACGGGGCTGATCTGCAGCTTCGGCGCGGGCTATTCGGCGGGCACGGTGTTCGTCCGAAAACGCTGATCGATCCGCGGATCACAAACTGATGACCCATCGAACACCGGCATAGCTTGCACTTTGGGTTGCAGTCTGTGACCTATCGGCCACCACGACACCGAGCGGCACGGAGTCCACCGATGAACCAATCGCCCGCCAAATCCCCGAGTTTCCTGGAATCGCTGGCGCGTGACGTCGCCACGGTCCTGAAATCGCTCGGTGGATCGGCGCATCAGAATGTGGTGATCGACTGTGTCGCGGCGCTGAAGCGCCAACGCGGCGAGCCCGTCACGCATGACCTGCGCCAGGCCGTGGTCGAGGCGTTCGAGCGCTATTCGGACTGGTTTACCCGGCCTTTCGGCGACGGGTCGATGCGCTGGGCGCTGGTCGCCGAACCGGGCTGATCCGGCGGTCAGGCCGGAGGGCGAGGCAACAGCCCCACCCTCCCGCCCGATGGACCTAGAAGCGGCGGACCAGGCTCAGCGAATAGGCGTCCGCCTTGACGTCGCCCTCGCGGAAATCACGACGCGTCCAGTCGGCGCGAACGCCCGTATTGCCGCCGAGCGCCATCTCGGCACCGGCCCCGTAGTTCCAGCTGTCGCCGCCGATGTCGGTTTCCGACCCCGCGACCGTCCGCGTCAGTTCGGTGTGGCCGTAGCCGCCCCGGGCGAAGACGGAGAAGCGATCACCGACCGGGATCTTGCCGACCACATAGCCGGCGGCGTCCCACTGGTGCTCATTGGTGCCCTCGGCGCCGGCGATGTCGAACTTGTTGTCCTTGACCCCGATGGAGGCTTCGGTTTCCACGGCCAGCCAGGGCAGGACGTCGACGCCGAGACGGCCCGTGACAGCGCCCACCGACGGCGTGTCGCCCTCGAGGTGAGTATAGCCGAAGGTGCCGTATCCGCGCGGCTCGGACGCCGTCTGCGCCGCGGCGGGGACGGCAATCGCAGCAACAGCGGCGGCAGCGAGAAGTGTACGTATCATGGTCGTGTCCTTGTCATTTGCGAGCATTTGAATACCCGACGCCAACCCAGCGTGTCTTGTAAGCGGGCGTCAGGCTGCGAGGTTCCTGATGTCTGCACTGTATAGATGTCGGCTATTGCTCGACAGACACAGACAACGGTCTCTCAATATTGTCGATATTACAGCAGTACATTGTCGGGACGTAAGTCCAATACGGCTGGACGATCCGGGCCGGGGCAGCGGGCCATCTCCGGGCCGGGTGACCGAAGCAGACCTCTTCCTCCCCGAGCCTTCTGCGCGGGGAGGAGGTCCGAGG
Organism: Brevundimonas subvibrioides ATCC 15264; assembly: GCF_000144605.1. Taxonomy (NCBI): domain Bacteria; kingdom Pseudomonadati; phylum Pseudomonadota; class Alphaproteobacteria; order Caulobacterales; family Caulobacteraceae; genus Brevundimonas; species Brevundimonas subvibrioides. The sequence continues at coordinate 2,781,172 of NC_014375.1, forward strand.
TCCTAGAAGCGGCGCACGTAGCTGACGCCGTAGGTGTCGATCTTGCCACCGTTATCGTCGGTAAAGTCGCGGCGCGTGATGTCGCCACGGATGCCGTTCACGCCGTCGAAGAAGTAGTTGGCGCCGACGCCGTAGTTGACGCTCTCGCCGTCTTCGCTGGCTTCGAAGCCGGCGATGTCCGCCTTGATCCGGGTCGTGCCGTAGCCGATGCGGCCGAACAGTTCGAGGTTCGGATTGATCGGCAGGTAGCCGACGGCATAGCCGGCCGCGTCGTAGTCCTGCTCGATCGAGCCGGTGACGCCGGCGACAGTGATGTCATCGTCGCGGACGCCGATCGAGGCTTCGCCTTCGAGGCCGAAGTTCGGATGCAGGCGCGCGTCGAGACGGCCCGTGATGGCCCCCAGGTCGGCGTTGTCGCCGTCGAGGTGCGTGTAGCCGACCGAGCCGGACCAGGCCGGGGTCTGGATGCTCTGCGCCGCGGCAGGCACAGCGAACAAGGTCAAAGCGGCGGTCGCGAGAAGAATGTTACGCATTGTTTCTTATACTCCTAGATGAGGGACCAATCGTCCCTGCCCCATCCAGCGAGTGCACAAGTAGGTAGTCCGGCGGGCCGTTCCATGGCCAAATCGTTACAGAACCGAAACTGTGGGAGACGAAGCACAGACGGCGTTATACTTGCCGCGCTGCTGCCTCATTTCATGACGGCCAGAATGTTTGCCGCCATGAGGTTCAGAGGTGTGGCAATTCCGTGGGTGGCGCCGAGCCGGGCGATGACACCGTTGCGGGCGTCCCATTCCATCGGCCGACCCGCCAGCCGGTCGGCCAGCAGCGAGTTGATCGAATCCGGCGGCGAGGTCTCCGCCCGCTCGACGACCCAGTCCGGCAGATGATCGCCGAGGTCGGCCCCGACGGCGCGGCCGACGCGGACGCATTCCTCGACCATGCCGCGCATCAGGTCGGCGATGCCCGCCTCGCGCACGACGCCGCCCGGCCGGCCGGTCAGGGCGTTGACGGCTCCGGCGCAGTTCAGGGCCAGCTTGGTCCAGGCCACGGTGGTGAAATCGTCAGTGGTCGAGGCCGCGATGGGGCTTTCGGCGAACAGGGTCACGAACGCGTCGCCCGCCGGGCCGGCCGGGACGACGACCGTGCCTTCCCGGCGGTGGTGGATCCGGCCCGGCGCGGTCCGCTCGGCGGGGATGTCGACGACCACGGGGACGATCCGCCCGGCCGCGACGAAAGGGACAAACCGCTCCACATGCTCGACCCCGTTCTGCAGCACCGCCACGCGGGTCTTGGGGCCGACCAGAGGGGCGAGCCAGGCGGAGGCCGCGGCGACGTCATAGGCCTTGGTGGCGACCAGGACCCAGTCGACGGGCGCGGTGATGTCCGACGGGGCCGTGATCACGCGCGGATGAGCCTCGATCCGGCGGCCGTCGGGAGCCTCGACCACGAGCCGGTCCAGCGGGGTGCGCGCGCACAGGGTGAGCGATGCGACCCGCGCGCTGCGCGACAGCCAGGCCGCGACCGTGCCGCCGATGGCGCCGGGGCCGACAACGGCGATGGAAAGCCCTGGGGGTGAGGTCATGGGGCGCACTTAGGGTCCGTGACGTCGGGCCGCAATGATCCGGGCGAGCCGCCGGTTGGTCGCGGAGCGGGCGGCGGTCTAAGCTCTGCCGTGCCGCAGGGGGCGGCCGGGGGAGAATCGCCATGAAGTTCCAGTTCGCCGTGTCCGTCGCCGTCGCTGTTCTGGCGCTGCAGGCCTGTAGCGCGCCCGCCGACCCGGTGGCTGCGGAAGCGCCGGTGCCCGCCGGGATGCCCGCAGAAGCGCCTGCGCCCGCACAGGTCCAGGCGGCGTCGATCGTCCTGGACGCCGTCGGTCTGACGGTGGACGGGGCGACGGTGGCCATCGGCGCCTCGAAGGTCGCGACCGTGGCCGCCGTGACCGCCGCGATCGGCGGCCCGCCGGCCGTCACCGACGCCTTCGAGGAATGCGGCGCGGGTCCGATGGACCACGTGTCCTGGGACAATGGCCTGCACCTGCTGTTCCAGCAGGACGCCTTCGCGGGCTGGCAGACCACGGCCCCCGACCTGTCGACAGCCGGGGGAATCCACGTGGGGTCGACCCTGGCCGCGCTGCAGGCCGCCTATCCGGGCGTCGCGATCGAGCAGGACACGATCGGCTGGTACTTCACCGCCGGCGGCATCGACGGCTATCTCGACGAGGCCAAGGCCGTCATCCAGCGCCTGAACGTCGGCGTCACCTGCGACGCGACCTGATCCCGGAGGGGTCTAGCGGTCCTTTTCGCGCGCCTCGCCGCCCCGGTGGACCAGCGCCGCCTGGGCGGCCGCAAGGCGGGCGATCGGCACGCGATAGGGACTGCAGCTGACGTAGGCCAGGCCCACCTCCTCGCAGAAGGCGATCGAGGCGGGATCGCCGCCGTGCTCGCCGCAGATGCCCATCTTGATGTCGGGACGGACCGCCCCGCCCCGCTCCGCGGCGATGCGGATCAGGTCGCCGACGCCTTCCTGGTCCAGACGGACGAAGGGATCGGTCTCGAAGATGCCCTTGTCCATATAGGCCTGCAGGAAGCGGCCGGAGTCGTCCCGGCTGATGCCGAACGTCGTCTGGGTCAGGTCGTTGGTGCCGAAGGAGAAGAACTCGGCGTATTCGGCCAGGTCCCCGGCGCGCAGGGCCGCGCGCGGCAGTTCGATCATGGTGCCGACCAGGTAGTCGACGGTGTCGCCGGCTTTGGCGAAGACATCCCTGGCCGTCCGGTCGGTCAGTTCGCGCAGGTATTTCATCTCCAGCCCCATGGCGACCAGGGGGTGCATGATCTCGGGGATGGGCGCCTCGGCGGCGGTCTTCTTCACCTCCAGCGCGGCTTCCAGGATCGCGCGGACCTGCATCTCGTAGATCTCGGGATAGGCGACACCCAGGCGGCAGCCGCGGTGGCCCAGCATGGGGTTGGTCTCGTGCAACTCGCGCGCCCGGCGCTTCAGCTTGGCCGCGTCGATGCCGCTCGTCGCCGCCAGGGCGTCGATGTCCTCGTCGGAGTGCGGGATGAACTCGTGCAGCGGCGGATCGAGCAGGCGCACCGTGACCGGCAGGCCGGCCATGATGGTGAACAGCTCGACGAAGTCCGACTTCTGGAACGGCTCGATCTTGGCCAGCGCCGTGCGGCGGCCCTTCTCGTCGTCGGCCAGAATCATCTCGCGCACGGCGGCGATCCGGGCCTCGTCGAAGAACATATGCTCGGTCCGGCACAGGCCGATGCCCTCGGCCCCGAAGCCGCGCGCGGTCTTGGCGTCCAGCGGCGTCTCCGCATTGGCGCGGACCTTCAGGCGGCGGACCTTGTCGGCCCAAGCCATCAGGGTCTGGAAGTCGCCGGTCAGCTCGGGCTCGATCATGGCCACGGACCCTTCGAGCACCTCGCCCTTCGAGCCGTCGATGGTGATGATCTCGCCCGCCTTGAAGGTGCGGCCGTTGGCGCTGAAGGTGCCCGCGTGCTCGTTGATCGACAGGGCGTTGATCCCGCACACGCAGGGGCGACCCATGCCGCGCGCGACCACGGCCGCGTGGCTGGTCATGCCGCCGCGGGCGGTGACGATGCCGCGCGCGGCGTGCATGCCGTGGATGTCCTCGGGGCTGGTTTCCTCGCGGACCAGGATGACGGCGTCGCCCAGCTGGCCGAGACGCTCGGCCTCGTTGGCGTCGAACACGATCTTGCCGGTGGCGGCTCCGGGCGAGGCCGGAAGGCCGGTGGCGACCACGGTGCGGGCGGCGTTCGGGTCCAGCGTCGGGTGCAGCAGCTGGTCCAGAGCCGACGGCTCGACCCGGCTGATGGCCTCCTCCTCGGAGATGACGCCTTCGGCGGCGAGATCGACGGCGATCTTCAGCGCCGACTTGGCGGTGCGCTTGCCGTTGCGGGTCTGCAGCATCCACAGACGGCCCTGTTCGACCGTGAACTCGATGTCCTGCATGTCGCGATAGTGGGTCTCCAGCTTGCCGACGACGTCGACGAACTGGCCGAACACGGCGGGCATGGCCTCTTCCATCGACGGCGCGGTCTCGCCCATCTCCTCGCGGCCGACCTTCGTCAGCGACTGGGGCGTGCGGATGCCGGCGACGACGTCCTCGCCCTGGGCGTTGATCAGGAACTCGCCGTACAGGCGGGCCTCGCCGGTCGAGGGGTTGCGCGTGAAGGCCACGCCGGTGGCCGAGGTCTCGCCCATATTGCCGAACACCATCGACTGGACGTTGACGGCCGTGCCCCAGCTCTCGGGGATGTCGTGCATGCGGCGATAGAATTTGGCCCGGTCGTTCATCCAGCTGGCGAAGACGGCCGAAACCGCGCCCCACAGCTGTTCATGCGGGTCCTGAGGGAAGGGCTGGCCCAGCTCGCGCTCCACCACCGTCTTGTATTGGGCGACGACCTTTTCCCAGTCCGAGGCCGACAGGTCGGTGTCGACGGTGACGCCCAGACGGTCCTTGTGGTCGTCCAGGACCTCCTCGAAGTCGTCGTGGGACAGGCCCAGCACCACGTTGGAGTACATGGTGATGAAGCGGCGGTAGCTGTCGAAGGCGAAGCGGCGGTCGCCCGACAGTTTCGCCAGACCTTCGACCGTCTCGTCGTTGAGGCCCAGGTTCAGGACCGTGTCCATCATGCCGGGCATCGAAGCGCGGGCCCCGGAGCGGACCGAGACCAGCAGGGGGTTGGCAGCGTCGCCGAAGGTTTTGCCGACGACCGATTCGACCTTGGCCAGACCGGCGGCGACCTGGTCACGCAGGCCGTCGGGATACGTGTGGCCGTTGGAATAATAGTGGACGCAGGCCTCGGTCGTGATGGTGAAGCCCGGGGGAACGGGCAGGCCCAGGGACGACATCTCCGCCAGGTTGGCACCCTTGCCGCCCAGCAGATTCTTCATGGACGCGTCGCCGTCGGCGGACCCGCCGCCGAATCCGTAGACCCACTGTGTCATCGGTATCCCCTGAGGTGGTGTCGTGATCGGCGGGTTGATCCCGCTCGCATGCCAACCTGACTACATTGCTGCGCGCGCGAAGGCGAGGCCGGGTTGTAACAAAGGGTGATGGCTTGTTTCGACCCCGGCGTCCCCGCATCAGGGACGCCGGGTCGATGGTCAGGCCAGCATGCGGACCTTGGGCTCGCGATCCCACTGGCGCATGGCGGCCGGGGCCAGCCAGCCGTCGGCACCGTTCGCCAGATCCACCACGCCGTCGTCCGGTTCGACATTGGCCTTGTCCAGCAAGGCCTGCGCCTCTGCCGTGTAGCCGATGGCCTTCAGGTGGCCGAAGGCGTGGGCGACGAAGTCGATCGCGGCCCCCTCCTTCGTCAGCTCGGCGCAACCGGCTTCCGACAGGACCAGGGCCACGGCGTCGAACACCACCGACGGCGTGCCGGCCAGCTGGCCGTCGGCCTTCAGCTTCTTGCCGCCCTTGAGGGTGACCCCGCCGATCTTCGGAGCGACGATCTTGACCGTCGCGCCCGCGTCCTCGGCCGCGGCCTTGACCGCGTCGACGATCGCGCCGTCGGCCCCGTCGCTGACCAGGATGCCGACCGCGCGCCCCTTCAGCGTGTCGGGGTACTTGCCGACCGTGCGCAGGGCGGGCGAGGCGTCCATGTCATAAGGCTCGCTGGCGGCCGGATTGGCGGCGGGCAGCTTGATGTTCAGGCCGTCGGCGACGCGCTGGGCCAGACCGGCATCGACGTTCTGGAGATTGCCCAGAACGCGGTCGCGGACGTGGTCCATCGTCACCTTGGACAGTTCGAACACCAGGGCGCTGGCCAGGTGGGCCTGTTCCGGTTCGGTCTGGCTGAGGAAGAACAGCCGCGCCTGCGAATAGTGATCGGCGAAGGTCTCGGCCCGGATCCGGACCTTGGTGCCCTCGACGGGTTGTTCGAACGAGCGGAAGCCGCCCTTGGGGTCCTCGCGCGGACCGCCGTCCTCGCCGGCCTGGGACAGGCTGTTGGGCTCATAGTTGGCGCGGCCCTTGGGCACCTGCATCTGCATCTGGCCGTCGCGCTGCATGTTCTGGAACGGGCAGCCCCTGGCCTGGTTGATCGGCAGCTGGTGGAAGTTGACCGTGCCCAGGCGCGACAGCTGGGTGTCCTGGTAGGAGAACAGCCGGCCCTGCAGCAGGGGGTCTTCCGAGAAGTCGATGCCGGGCGGGATGTTGGTCGGCAGGAAGGCGACCTGTTCGGTCTCGGCGAAGAAATTGTCCGGGTTCCGGTTCAACGTCATCTTGCCGATGACCCGCAGCGGATGCAGCTCCTCGGGGATCAGCTTGGTCGAATCCAGCACGTCGAAAGGCAGGGAGTCGGCCTGTTCCTGCGTCAGCAGCTGGACCGCCAGATCCCACTCCGGGAAGTCGCCCGCGTCGATGGCCTCGAACAGGTCGCGGCGGTGGAAATCCGGATCGGCGCCCGCGATTTTGACCGCCTCGTCCCAGCAGGTCGACTGGGTGCCCAGACGCGGCCGCCAGTGGAACTTGACCAGGGTCGCCTCGCCCGCCGCATTGACCAGCCGGAAGGTGTGGACGCCGAAGCCCTCGATCATGCGCAGGGAGCGCGGAATGGTGCGGTCCGACATGGCCCACATGATCATGTGGGTGCTCTCGGGCATCAGGCCGATGAAGTCCCAGAAGGTATCATGGGCCGATGCCGCCTGCGGATAGCCGCGGTCGGCCTCCATCTTCACGGCGTGGATCAGGTCCGGGAACTTGATCGCGTCCTGGATGAAGAAGACCGGGATGTTGTTGCCGACCAGGTCCCAGTTGCCCTCGGTGGTGTACATCTTGACCGCGAAGCCGCGCACGTCGCGGGGCGTGTCGACCGAGCCCGCGCCGCCGGCAACGGTTGAGAAGCGGGTGAACAGCTCGGTCTGCTTGCCGACCTCGGTCAGGATCTTGGCCGTGGTGTAGTCGGCGAGGCTCTCGGTCAGTTCGAACACACCGTGGGCGGCCGAGCCACGGGCGTGGACGATCCGCTCGGGGATCCGTTCATGGTCGAAATGCTGGATTTTCTCGCGCAGGACGAAGTCTTCCAGCAGGTGCGGGCCGCGCGGCCCGGCCGACAGGGTGTTCTGGTTGTCGCTGACGGGGACGCCGTGGTTGGTGGTCAGCCGGGTTTCCGGCGTCGAGGCGGTCTGATGGGTCTCCCCGGCATTGCCGGGGGTCGTGGAGATCTTGGTATTGGGCATGGGAGCGTCCTGACGGGTGAGGTGCCGTCGGAACGCGCGGATATCCCCCCGGTCTCAGCTTGGCCGTTCAAATGCCCGCTGTGTCTGGTGGAGGACTTAGGCCCCTACCCCGCCACCTGCCCGAAGTCGGCGACGCGGCCCATCACATCCCGCACCTGTCCCAGCAGCTTCAGGCGGTTGTCGCGCTCGGCGGGGACGTCGGAGTTGACCATCACGTCGGTGAAGAAGGCGTCGACGGGCGCGCGCAGGCGCGACAGGGCCGTCATGGCGGCGGCGAAGTCCTCGGTCTCCAGCGCGGTGTCGACGGCGGTGCGGGCGACGTCGGTGGCGAAGGCCAGCGTCGTCTCCGCCTCGGGTTGGTTGGCCAGGCCGGTGGCGACCATGCCGGTCGGCACCTCGCCCTTCTTGGCCTCGGCCTTCAGGATGTTGGAGGCGCGCTTGTAGCCGGCCAGCAGATTGGCCCCGTCGTCGGTGGCGAGGAAGGCGTCGAGCGCCTCCACCCGGCGCACGATGCGCACGAGGTCGTCGTCGCCCAGGGCGAAGACGGCGTCGACGAGGTCGTGGCGCTTGCCCTGATCGCGCAGGAGGACCTTCAGGCGGTCGGCGAAGAAGGCGAGGAGCGCGTCAACGTTTGCGACATCATCCTCAACGGTGTGACCGACGGGGTCGCGGCCTTGAACGTCAGCTGCGCGCAATTGTACAAGTTCAGCCGTTTGCGCGGTTGTGAGTTCGCCGTCTTCTTCGGCAATCTCGAGATCAGCAAGACGCGCGATCGGCCGACCCCAAGCCTTCGTCGAGAGTTCGGCAAACGCCGATCCGAAGACAGGCATAAGAGCGACGCGCTGACCGTTGTCGAGGATCAACCGGATCACCCCAAGCGCTGCTCGCCTAAGTGCGAACGGGTCCTTCGACCCGGTGGGCTTTTCATCGATGGCGAAGAAGCCGACGAGGGTGTCGAGCTTGTCAGCCAGGGCGACGGCGACCGTCAGGGGCGCGGTCGGGACCGAGTCGGCCGGGCCCTGAGGCTTGTAGTGATCGCGGACGGCGTCGGCGATGGCGTCGCCGTGGTCGGCGCGGGCGTAGTAGCCGCCCATGATCCCCTGCAGTTCCGGGAACTCCCCGACCATGGCGGAGGCCAGATCGGCCTTCGACAGACGGGCGGCGGTTTCGGCCTGATCCGGGTCGGCCCCGACCAGCGGGGCGATCTCGCGGGCGAGGGCGGCGATGCGGTCGACGCGTCCGGCCAGGGTGCCCAGTTTGGCGTGGAAGGTGACGCCCTTCAGCTTCTCGTTCCAGGCGTCGAAGCCGGTCTTCCTGTCCTCGTCCCAGAAGAAGCGGGCGTCGTTCAGGCGGGCGGACAGGACTCTGGAGTTGCCGGCGGCCAGGGCCACGCCGCCGTCGGAAGCCTCGACATTGGCGACGACGATGAAGTTGGGTGCCAGTTTGCCCGTGGCGGGGTCGCGGACGGCGAAATACTTCTGGTGGACCTTCATCGACAGGCGGACCACCTCGGGCGGCAGGGCGAGGAACTGGGGGTCCATGTCGCCCAGGATCGGCGTCGGCCATTCGGCGAGGCCGGCGACCTCGTCCAGCAGGCCGTCGTCGTCGACCAGCTCCAGCCCCCGCGCGTGGCAGGCGGCGCGGGCGGCCTCGAGGATCTTCAGCTTGCGATCGGCGGCGTCCAGCAGGACGAAGTGCTGGTCCAGCTTGGCGCGATAGTCGGCGAAGTCCTTCACCGCGAACGGTTGGCCCGCCCCCATGAAGCGGTGGCCCTCGGTCACGTCGCCGCTCTGGATGCCGTCGATCGCGAACGGCACGACGGCCTCGTCGAACAGGGCGACGATCCGCTTCAGCGGGCGTACCCAGCGCAGGGTGCCGGAGCCCCAGCGCATCGACTTGGGCCAGGGGAAGGCGCGGACGATCTGATCGAGGGTCTCGGCGATCACGGTGGTCGTCGGACGACCCGCCTCCTCGATCACGGCGAACAGGACGCCGTCGCGCTCCGTCAGCTGGTCCCGCGTCAGGCCGGTCTTGCGCAGGAAGCCCTCCAGCGCCTGTTCCGGCGCATTGGCGCGGGGACCCTTCAGCTCTTCCGAGCGATCCGGCGTGGCGGCGGGCAGGCCGTCGATCACCAGCGTCAGCCGACGCGGGCCGGCCCAGGTGGTCAGGGCGTCCCAGCTCAGGCCGGCGGCCTTCAGCCGTTCGGTCGCCATGCGTTCGAGGTCGCGCGCGGCCCCGCCCTGCATGCGGGCGGGAATCTCTTCGGAGAACAGTTCGATCAGGAGCTGGGGCATCAGGCGGTTTTCCGCTCTTGTTCGACATAGGCGAGGGCGCAGGCTTTGCAGAGATCGCGGATGCGGCCGATGTAGCTCTGACGTTCGGCCACCGCGATGGCCCCGCGGGCGTCCATCAGGTTGAACAGGTGCGAGGCCTTCAAGACCTGGTCATAGGCCGGCAGGACCAGCGGCTGGCCCTGCGGTCCGGTCATGGCCAGCAGGCGCGACGACTCGGCCTCCATGTCCTCGAACCGGCGCTTCAGGCCCTCGACGTCATAGCCGTGGAAATTGGCTTCCGACTGCTGGCGCTCGTTCTCGAGGAAGACCTCGCCATAGGTCGTGCCGTCCTTCGTGAACTTGAGGTCGTAAACGTTGTCGACGCCCTGGACATACATGGCCAGACGCTCCAGCCCGTAGGTCAGCTCGCCCGAGACGACGTCGACCTCGAGACCGCCGACGCCCTGGAAATAGGTGAACTGGGTCACCTCCATGCCGTCGCACCAGACCTCCCAGCCCAGGCCCCAGGCCCCGACGGTGGGGTTCTCCCAGTCGTCCTCGACGAAGCGGATGTCGTGCAGGGCCGGGTCGATGCCGATGGCCCGCAGCGAGCCCAGATAGAGCTCCTGCAGGTTGTCCGGGTTCGGCTTCAGGATGACCTGGAACTGGTAGTAGTGCTGGAGGCGGTTGGGGTTCTCGCCATAGCGGCCGTCGCCGGGGCGGCGGCTGGGCTGGACGTAGGCGGCCTTCCACGGCTTGGGGCCCAGCGCGCGCAGCACCGTCGCCGGATGCAGAGTCCCCGCCCCCACCTCGATGTCATAGGGCTGCAGGATCGCGCAGCCCTGATCGCCCCAGTAGCGCTGGAGCGTGAGGATTAGATCCTGGAAGGCGAGCGGTTCGGTCACGGCACGTCTTTGGGCAAAGAGAAAGGCGGCGGACCCTAGGGCCCGCCGCATTCCAACTCAACTCACTGCTTGGGTGAGATTACGACTGCGGCTTAGGAGCCATGTCGTCGGTCTGGCCGTCGGTCGAGTTCGGGACCGGGGGCGAGGCCGTGGTGGTCGTGCTCTCGGCCGGCTGGCCGTTCGGAGCGCGCACGGCCTCCGGCGTCGGACTGGCGCTGGTGGTCGTGGCCGGCGGCGTCGTGGTCGTGTTGGTCGAACCCGCCGGAGCCATGGTGCTGTCGGCCGGCGGCGGCGAGGTCTCGCCGTCCGTGGTGGCCGAGTCGTTGTCCATGTCGTCGCCGGTCATGGATTCGTCGGTCGGCGGTGCGACGGCGTCCGTCGCCTCGTCGGCGGGCGGAGCGGCCGTGGTGGCGTCCTCGGCGGGAGCCGCGGTCTCCTCTTCCGCGTCACCGGCGGCGACCTGGCTGGCACCGGGGTTCAGGACGCGGTCGATGGCGAAGATCGCGCCGTTGGAGGCGTCGATGTCAGCCGTCGTGACGGTGGCCTCGTCGACCTTGATGGCCGAACCGGTGCCGTCCAGCTGGACCTGGGTGCGGGCCGCGGTCTCGACGCCACCCTTGGTGCCCTCGATCTGGCTTGAGTTCACGTCGGCAACGACCACGTGATACAGCAGCAGCTGGCGCAGCTCATTGACGTTGGCCGGATCCATCAGGCGCGTGCGCTCCGCCTCGGGCAAGGCCGCGAAGGCGGCGTCGGTCGGGGCGAAGATCGAGATGGCCGGCTGCGACGTCAGGGTCTCGGTCAGCTGGGCCGCATCGATGGCCGCCAGCAGTGTCGTGAACTGGCCGTTCGACTTCAGAACGTCGACGATGGTGTTGCCGGCTGCGGGCGTGGCGGCCTGCGGCGGGGTCACGGCCTCATTCGGCACCGGCGTCGGCGCGGCCGACTGGGCAGGCGGCGTGGCGGGCGTCTGGGCCGGAGCCATGGCGTCCTGGGCGAAAGCGGAGCCGGCACCGAACAGAGCGATGGCGGCGGTGGCGGTCAGAAGGCGAGTGCGAAGCATGTCAGTTTCCTTTTCAATGCTGCACGGACCAGCGGGGAGGAGTTGATCGCGGCCCGTAACTGAGTGTTACGAGGCATAAGAAGCCTCAACCTCGGGTACAGGTTCCATGTCGGATCACGCTGATTTGAAACAAGGCGAAGCTTCTGGTCATCTTGTGGCCATTGACAGGCCGCGGTCGAGATGACGCCGTTACATAGCCTTATTGCCTAGCTGACGACCGTGTTGCCGCCCAGAAGCGTCGCCACGGCCCAACTTGAGCCGTTATTACTGTGAAGGTTCACAGCGGCGGATGCGGCCTGTCCGGCGGTGTCGAACAGGCCAAACACCGTCGCCCCGGATCCCGACATCCGGACGAAGCGCACGTCCGGCTGGCGGGTCATGGCCTCCAGCGCGGCCGCGATGGCCGGTTCGAGGCGGACGGCGGGGGGTTCCAGATCGTTTCGCGTGGCGCCGAGCCAAGGGATGACCCCGTCCAGGGTCCAGTCCGGCGGCGGTGCCGGACGCAGTGCATTACCCGAGGGATCGGCGTCGTAGGCGCGATAGACCGCGCCTGTCGGCGACGGACGACCGGGGTTGTAGAGAACGGCGTGAAGGGACGGCAGGTCCGGGGCTTCGACCAGGACCTCGCCCAACCCTTCCGCCCAGGCGGAGCGGGCGCGCAGGCACATGGGACCGTCGGCGCCGACGATACGGGACAGATCCTCGAGCGCATCCTCCGACAGGCCGAACCCCAGAGCCTCATCGGCGAGCCGCAGCGCCGCGCCGGCGTCGGACGATCCGCCCCCCAGCCCGGCCGCGATCGGCAGGCGCTTGTCCAGGGTCACGTGCAGGGGGAGATCCGACAGGCCCCGGTCGGCGGCCAGGGCCCGCAAGGCCTTCAGGATCAGGTTGTCCCCCTGCCCGTCCAGCGCGCCGGCGAACGGGCCCGTGACCGTCAGCGACAAGCGGTCGGCGGGCTCGACCGTGACGAGGTCGCCGACATCGGCGAAGGCGACCAGGCTGGACAGGGGGTGATAGCCGTCCGGCCGCACCGCCCCGACGTGCAGGAACAGGTTGACCTTGGCCGGGGCCAGTCGGGACAGCGTGGCCAGATCAGCCCCCGGTCGACGGGGGCACGTCGGTCAGGCCCTGTTCCAGCTTCTTCTCGACCTCGGCGCGACGTTCGGCGTCGGGATCCAGCGTCAGAACGCGGTTCCACTGGAAGCCCGCCTCGCGCCGGCGGCCGACCTGCCAGTAGGCGTCGCCGAGGTGGTCGTTGATCTCGGCGTTGGCCGGCTCCTTGGCCACGGCCTGTTCCAGGGTATCGACGGCGATGTCGTACTGACCCTGGCGGTACTGGGCCCAGCCGAGGCTGTCCTGGATGTTGCCGTCCTCGGGATCGGCGGCATGGGCGCGCTGGATCATGGCGGCCCCTTCGGCGACGCGCGTGCCCTTATCGACCCAGAGGTAGCCGAGGTAGTTCAGGAACGACGGCTCATTCGGCTCGGCCTGAAGCGCGGCCCAGAGCTCGCCCTCCGCCTCGGGCACGCGATCGAGCGATTCATAGGCGACGCCGCGCATGAACCGGACGTTGGCGGACTGGTCGGCGGTGTTCAGCAGCGGGCCGTTCAGGACGTCGAGCGCCGGTTCCCAGCGTTCCAGCTTCATCAGCTGGCTGGCGATCAGACCGGCGATGCGCGGATCGGTCGGGGTCGCCGCCTCGGCCTGACGGTAGGCCGCGAGCGCCTCCTCGGGCTTGTCGGCCTTGTCCAGGGTCAGCCCGAGCGCCACGCGGGACGCGGCATAGACCGACGGATCCTCGTCGGACACCTGTTCCAGCGTGGCCTGGGCCGGACCTTCCAGATTGGCCTGGGACAGCGTCGAGCCCAGGCGATAGAGCGAGGCCGGGTCGCGATCGAGGTTCAGCGACAGGCGCAGATAGACGACGGCGAACTCATTGGCCCCCTCGGCCGAGGCCTGCTGGGCGGCGATGGTCAGGGCCTCGGCCGCCCCCTCGCGGAAACTCGGCAGTTCAGGCGCGCGCCCCCCGGCGGCGACGCGGGCGCGGGCGGCGGTCAGGGCGAGATCGCCAGCCCCGGCGGCCAGCCCGGCGTCATAGACGGCCAGGGCCTCGTCCCGACGGCCCCGCCGCTCCAGGAAGTTGCCGTAGGCGACGCGGAACAGCGGTCCGGTGCGGGCGTCCTCGGCCAGCGTCTTCAGGGCGGCGTCGGCCTCGTCGTAGCGACGGCGATGCTCCAGCAGGCGCGCACGGTCGTAGCGACCGAGCACGACCGTCAGGGGATCGGCGGTCGGATTGGGCTCGGCCAGGGCGGTATCCCAGTCGCCCGCGGCGGCGGCGACCCAGGGCGCGATCAGGGTGCCGGCCCGGGCGTGAGGGGCACCGATGGGACGGGCCGCCAGCGCCGCATTGGCCGCCCGGGCGTCCCCGGCGACCAGATTCTGGATCACCGATACGAGGGCACCGGCCTCGGAAATGACGGGCGAGACGCCTTCGTCCGTAGGCGAGATGCGGGCGGCGAGGTTCAGGTCCCCGGCCAGGAGGGCGGAGGTGAAGGCCTGTTCGCGCACGATCGGCTGCTCGGGCGTCAGGCTCTCGACCCGGGCCAGCAGGTCGGCCCCTTCGGCGGACTCACCGGCGCTCAGGGCCGACCGGCCCGACAGATAGAGGCCGTAGGCGCTGCGGCCCTGGCCGTCGCGCGGGGCGGGCGACCAGACGCGGGGGATGGCCTCGATGGTGGGGGCGGACGCGGGCGCCGCGCCGGCTCCGTCCACGATCAGGGGCGGTGACAGGGCCTCGGGGTCGACGACGATGTTCGGACGCGGGGGCAACCGCTCGGGCGTCGTCGGTACGTCCTGGGCGGCCGCGGGATGCGCCGCGGCAAGGGCGAGGAGAGAGGCCGGGACGAGGAGGATACGCATGGGGATGAACGTCGCGGCTTTGGGGGCGGTCCGCAAGGGGCAAGAGGCAGCAGGGGTCAGCCGGCCGTCGCCTCTGCGAGGTCGGCGAGCCTTTGGGCCGCGTCGGGGATGGCCACCGAGCGGGCTGCGGCGCTCATGGACGCCAGCCGACCCGGGTCGGCGAGAACGCCGGTGACGGCGGCGGTGAGGGCGTCGACCGTCACGTCGTCCTCGAGGATGACCTCGGCGGCGCGGACATCCGTGAGCAGTCTGGCATTCAGGCGCTGGTGGTCGTCGGTGGCGATCTTCAGCGGGATCAGGATGGACGGCATGGCGGCGACGGCCAGCTCGGCGCAGGTCGAGGCCCCGGCGCGGCCGATGACCAGATGGGCGCGCGACAGACGGCCGGCCATGTCGCGGAAGAAGGGCGCGACCTCGGCCTCGATCCCGGCCTCGAGGTAGATCTGCCGCGCGGCTTCCAGCGTCTCCGGGCGCGACTGCTGCTGGACCTTCAGGCGGCGGCGGAGCGCGTCCGGCAGGGCGGCCAGCGCGCGGGGGGTGGTCTCCGACAGGATGCGGGCCCCCTGCGAGCCACCGGTGACGAGGACGTTGATCGGGCCGTCGCCGGGGCTCGTCCAGGCGCGGTCGTAGAGGGCCCGGATGTCGGCGCGGACCGGAGCACCCACGACCCGGGCGCGGGCCTTCACGGACGGGCTGGCGCGTTCCAGCGTCGGGAAGGACGAGGCCACGGCGCGGACATGGGGGGCCAGGATGCGGTTGGTGCGGCCCAGGACGGCGTTCTGTTCGTGAATCAGGGTCGGCCGCTTCTGCAGGATGGCGGCCACCAGGGCCGGGGCAGACGGATAGCCGCCGAAACCCACGACGACGTCGGCCTTCAGACGGGTGAAGGCCGAGCGCGCCTGCTGGACGCCGCGCACGATGGCGATGCCCGCCCTGGCCAGGGCGACGGGGCCCGATCCGGTCGCGGCGTCGAGCGCCAGCCGTTCCTCGGCCGGGAAGGCCTGGGCATACTGCTCGCCCCGGTGATCGGTCGCGAGGACGACGCGCCAGCCGCGCTCCGCCATCTCGCGAGCCAGGGCCTCGGCGGGGAACATGTGACCGCCGGTGCCGCCGGCGGCGACGACGCAGATGCGGCTTCGAGAGTTGGGCGCAACCATTTCAGTGCCTTACGTCGATTTTCGCGCGGAGGCGGCGAGAACAAGCGGATACCAGCTGGACTCGATCAGACGAGTCCAGCTTGTCCAATGAGTCCAGCTCGCTCCTTTAGGGATGTGGTCGGCGCGAGCAACACCCTAGGCCTTCGCTACGCCATTTCCGGTCGCAGGGGTCACGGCATCAGCATTCGACGCGGACGGGTCAGGCTGGCCCCGGGCTCATAGGCCCCGGGACGACGCCGCGTCAGGGCCAGGGCGAAGCCCATGGTCACGCCCATGGCCAGCATCGACGAGCCGCCATAGCTGATGAAGGGCAACGTCATCCCCTTGGTCGGGATCAGGTTCAGGTTCACCGCCACATTGATCGAGGCCTGCAGGCCGATCAGCATGAAAAGGCCCGCCGCCGCCGTCTGTTCGAAGGGGTCGTTCAGCTTCATGGCCCGGCGCATCCCGCGGATGACGATGAAGGCATACAGGGCGATCATCGCCAGGCTGAGGACGAGCCCGAACTCCTCGGCCCCCACGGAATAGATGAAGTCGGTGTGCAGGTCGGGGACGGAGCGTTTCATCACGCCTTCGCCGATGCCCCGCCCGACCAGACCACCGGCGCGGATGGCCTCCGAGGCGCGATCGATCTGGTGGGTGTCCTCGATGCCGGGGGCGACGAATTTGGCGACGCGCGACTGGACGTGGGGGAAGAGCAGATAGATGGCGGTCATGCCCGCCGCGAAGGCGCCCATCAGCACCGCGACCCAGCGCAGCGGCACGCCCGCCATGAAGAAGACGGCCATGAAGGTGGTGGTGATCAGCAGCGTCTGGCCGATGTCGGGCTGGATCAGCAGCAGGGCCACGGTGACCGCGTAGAACCCGAAGGCGATGGACACGCCAGGTACGCCCTGGCCCTTCTTGCCCTCCGCGAACATCCAGGCGGCGAAGACGATCAGGCTGGGCTTGGCGAACTCCGACGGCTGCAGGCTGAACGGGCCCAGGTTCACCCAGCGGGCGGCCCCTTTCACCGTGTCGCCGATGAAGGGCAGCATGGCCATGACGACGATCGCCCCTAGAAGGGCCAGCACCGCGATCCGGCGCACGCCCCGGGGACTGAGCAGCGACAGCGTCAGCATGCCGGCGATCCCGCCGGTCGAGAAGACGATCATCCGCCAGGAATAGTGGAAGGGATCGGTGATGGACTCATCGGCCAGGATGGCGGCGGGCGAGGACGCGAAGCTGAGTGCCACGCCGAGGCCGATCAGGATCAGGGCCGCGCCCAGCAGCGCCCGGTCGACCGTCCAGAACCACTGGGCGATCGGGCTGGGGTCATTCCGTGAAAACGGATGGCTGTAGGGGGCGGTCGCGTCGGTCATGGTTTCTCAACCATGAACCGAAGGGGTAGCCCCGAGGTTAAGAACGGCGGCCCGAAACGCCTCTCCCCTCACCTCGAAATCGGGAAACTGGTCGAAGCTGGCGCAGGCCGGGCTGAGGAGGACGACCGCATCACCGCCGGCGGCCCGGGCATCGGCGGCGGCCAGGGCGACGGCGGTGGCCATGTCGCCGGCGACGACGTGGGGGGTATCACCGAGGGTCGCGGCGAAGTCGGCGGCGGCCTCGCCGATCAGATAGGCCTTCGCCACACGCGGGAAGAGGTCGCGCAGGTCCTCGATCCCGCCGTCCTTGGCCCGTCCCCCGGCGATCCAGAAGCTGGTCGGATAGGACATCAGGGCCTGACGCGCGGCGTCGGCATTGGTGGCCTTGGAGTCGTTGACGAAGCGGACGGGGCCGAGATGGCCGACCGTCTCCATGCGATGGGCCAGACCGGGGAAGGTCATCAGGCCGTCGACGGCCGCCTCGGTCGAGACGCCGAGCGCGCGGGCGGCCGCGTAGGCGAAGGCGGCGTTCTGGGCGTTGTGGCGGCCGGGGAGCGAGCGTGCCGGGGCGAGGTCGGCAATAGCGACGCCGTCAGCGACGAGCTTGCCGCCGGTCGCGTCCACGATGATGAAGCGACCGGCGTCAAAGGCGGGCTTCTGGTCCGGAAGCCGGGTCGCCAGTTCTGCCACGGGCACGCCGCCGGCGGGATCGACGAACTGCGGCGGCGTCCGGGTCGTGATGGTGCTGAGCCGCAGGCCCCGGTCGTTCAGGGCGTTGACGGTCTTCCAGCCCCAGTCGTCGTCGACGCCGATCAGGGCGACCTTTTCGGGCGACATGACCTGGAACAGCCGGGCCTTGGCCGCGACATAGCCCTCCATCCCGCCGTGGCGGTCGAGATGGTCGGGGCTGATGTTGGTCAGGATGGCGACGTCGGGCGCGAAAGAGGTGGTCAGGTCCAGCTGGTAGCTGGAGACCTCAACGACATAGACGGCGTCGGGCGTAGGGGCCGAGAGGGCCAGCACGCCGATGCCGATGTTGCCGCCGATGTGGACGGTCAGGCCGGCCTGTTTCAGCACCCAGCCGATCAGGGCGGTGGTGGTCGACTTGCCGTTGGTGCCGGTGATGGCGACGACCTTGGGGCGAGCATCGGCGGGGATGGCGGCCAGCGCGCGGGCGAACAGCTCGATGTCGCCGATGACAGGCACGTCGGCGGCGCGAGCCTTGTCGACCGTCCAGTGGGGCTTCGGATGCGTCAGGGGCGCGCCGGGGGACAGGACCAGGGCGGCGAACCCGGACCAGTCGGCGGTGGTCAGGTCCTCGACCGTGAATCCTTCCGCCTCGGCCCGCATCCGGCCGGAGACGCCGTCGTCCCACAGGATCGGGACGGCCCCGCCGGCTTTCAGCGCGCGCGCGGCCGTGATGCCCGACCGGCCCAGGCCGAAGACGGCGACGCGGCGGCCGTCGAAGCCGGGAACGGGGATCATCGGTCTAGCGCAGTTTCAGCGTCGACA
Source organism: Brevundimonas subvibrioides ATCC 15264 (assembly GCF_000144605.1). Taxonomy (NCBI): domain Bacteria; kingdom Pseudomonadati; phylum Pseudomonadota; class Alphaproteobacteria; order Caulobacterales; family Caulobacteraceae; genus Brevundimonas; species Brevundimonas subvibrioides. The sequence goes on from NC_014375.1 coordinate 2,799,580, forward strand.
GCCCGACCAGGGCCAGCATGGCGGCGACGATCCAGAAGCGGATGACCACGGTCGATTCCGGCCAGCCCAGCTTCTCGAAATGGTGGTGGATGGGGGCCATCAGGAAGATGCGCTTCTTGGTGGCCTTGAAATAGGCGACCTGGATCATGACCGAGGCGGCCTCGACCACGAACAGGCCGCCGACGATGCCCAGCACCAGTTCGTGCTTGGTGGCCACAGCGATGGAGCCGAGGGCGCCGCCCAGCGCCAGCGATCCGGTGTCGCCCATGAAGATCTTGGCCGGGGGGGCGTTGTACCAGAGGAAGCCCGTGCCCCCGCCGATGATGGCGGCGCAGAAGATGGCCAGTTCACCCGATCCGGGGACGTGGTGGACGCCCAGATAGTCCGAGAAGATGAAGTTGCCGACCAGATAGCTGATGATGCCGAACGCCGCCGCCGCCATCATCACCGGCACGATGGCCAGGCCGTCGAGACCGTCGGTCAGGTTCACCGCGTTGGAGAAGCCCACGATCGTGAAGGCGGCGAAGGCGACGTAGAACCAGCCGATGTTCAGCAGCACGTTCTTGAAAAAGGGGAAGGCGATCGAGGTCTCGAGCCCCGGGGAGGTCGGCGAATAGGTCGTCCACAGCACCACCAGGATGCCGGCGATGACCGAGACGATGACCTGGGCCACCAGTTTCTGTTTCGAGGTCAGGCCGGCCGAGGTCTGTTTCGTGACCTTGGCGTAGTCGTCGACGAAGCCGAGGACGGCGAAGGCCAGGGTCACGGCCGAGACGATCCAGATGTAGGGGTTGGTCAGGTCGCCCCACAGGAACACCGCCACCGCGATGCCGGCCAGGATCATCAGCCCGCCCATGGTGGGGGTGCCGACCTTGGACAGGTGGCTGACGGGGCCGTCGGCGCGGATCGGCTGGCCCTTGCCCTGCTTGACCCGCATCCAGGAGATGAAGCGGCTGCCCATCATGACGGCGACGATCATGGCCGTGGCCATGGCCAGCGCCACGCGCACCGTCTGGTACTGGACCAGGTTCAGCAGCGGATAATCCTTCGCCGCGTCGCCGAAGTAGAGATAGAGCAGGTAGAACATTCAGCTTCCTTGTTGCCCCTATCGGGTCGCGCGCGTCGCTCCCCTACTTGAGGGGCGGTCCCCCGGTATCATCTCGCTCTAGCCGCAGCAGCGCTGCCGCGACAAGCGACGCTTTCGAGCCGTTCGAGCCCTTCACCATGACGATGTCGTCCGGGCCGGCCAGATCGGCGGCCTGATCGGCGAGCGCGGCCGCGGTCCCGGCCCAGACGCCGCGGCGTTCGGGGCTGATCGCGTCGTAGAGGTGGCGCATCTGCGGGCCCGCCGCATGGACCACGTCGATGGCGGCGGCCTCGATGGCGGTCGCGAGACCGGCGTGGAGCGCCTCGGACTGGTCGCCCAGTTCCAGCATGTCGGTCAGGACCACCACGCGGCGACCGCGCCGCTCGACCGGCTTCGCGCCCAGGCTGAGGAAGCCCGCCTTCATCGACAGGGGATTGGCGTTGTAGCTCTCGTCGATCAGGGTGAAGGCCCCCTTCGGCAGGTGAACCAGGCGCGTCTCGCCCCGGCCCTTGAGCGGCTCGAAATGCGCGAGGGCCTCCAGCGCCGTCTCGACCGGCACGTCCAGCGCATCCAGCATCAGGATGACCGCGAGGCTGTTCAGACCCCAGTGGAAGCCGGACTGGCGCAGCGGGAAGACATGCGTCCGGCCATAGACCTCGGCCGTCACGCGGGCCCCCTCGGGATTGGGCGTGAAATCGATCAGGCGGGCGTCGTGGGCCGGCTCCGAGCCGAAGGTCGCCACGCGCGCGCCAGCGCGGAGCGCGGCCTGATGCAGCAGCTCGACCCACGGATTGTCGCCGTTGATGACGGCCAGACCGCCCGGGCCGAGGCCCTGGAAGATGGCGGCCTTCTCGGCGGCGACCCCGGCCTCTCCGTCGGCGAAGGCCTCGATGTGGACGGGGCCGACGGTGGTGACGCAGGCGGCGTGGGGCTGGACCATGCGCGCCAGGGGCCCGATCTCGCCCGGCGCGTTCATGCCGATCTCGAACACGGCCCGCTCGACCGAGGGGTGCATGCGGGCCAGGGTCAGGGGCACGCCGATGTGGTTGTTGTAGCTCTTGATCGAGGCGTGGGCGGGGCCCGCGAGGTCGAGCCCGGCCTTGATGGCCTGGGTCACGCTGGTCTTGCCGACGCTGCCGGTGACGGCGCCGCGCCGGATGTGGGGGGCGCGGTCGCGGGCGGCGGCCCCGAGGGCTTCCAGCGCGTGAAGGGTGTCCGGCACGACGATGCAGGGACCGCCGTCGACCGGGCGCTCGACCAGGGCCCCCGCGGCGCCGGCGGCGAAGGCCGAGGCGGCGAAGTCGTGGCCGTCGCGCGCGCCCTTCAAAGCCAGGAACAGGTCGCCCGGCTCGATCTCGCGGCTGTTGTAGGTCAGGCCGTTCGCGTCGAAGACCCCGCCCTCGATCCGCCCGCCGGTCGCGACGGCTATCTCTTGTGCCGTCCAGAGAGGCGGTGTCGGTTCAGGCATCTACGCGCAGGGCCTCGGCAAGTTCGGTGGCGTCGTCGAAGGGATGAGTCGTCCCGCCCACGATCTGACCCTGTTCATGCCCTTTTCCGGCGACGACGACCACATCCCCGTCGCGCATCATGGCGACGGCCTCGCGGATGGCGGCGCGGCGGTCGCCGACCTCCCGCGCCGAGGGGCAGCCGGCGCGGACCTGGGCGCGGATGACCGCGGGGTCTTCCGACCGGGGGTTGTCGTCGGTGACGATGGCGACGTCGGCCAGCCGCCCGGCGATCCCACCCATCAGCGGCCGCTTGCCCTTGTCGCGATCCCCACCCGCGCCGAAGACGACGATCAGGCGGCCGGTGGCGTGGGGGCGGAGCGCCTTGAGCACCGTCTCGAGCCCGTCGGGGGTGTGGGCGTAGTCGACATAGGCCTCGCCCCGACCGCCGGACACGCGCTGCAGGCGGCCGGCGGCCCCGGTGATCTTCTCGAGGGCGTGCAGGACCCGGGCGGCGTCCTCGCCGGCGGCGATGCACAGGCCCGCGGCGACAAGAGCGTTGGAGGCCTGGAAGGCGCCGGCCAGCGGCAGGAGGACGTCATGGCGGTCGCCGCGCACGTCGAGGATCAGGCGCTGGCCCTCGGGCACCGCGCGGCGCTCGATCAGGGATAGGTCGCGGCCCCGCTCGCCCACGCCCATGACGCCCAGGCCCGACATGATCGAGGCGGCGGCGAAGGCGTTGTAGGCGTCGGAATCGGCGTTGAGCACGGCCGTCCGGCCGCGCGGCAGGAGGCTCTCGAACAGCCGCAGCTTGGCGGCGCGATAGGCCGCCATGTCGCCGTGATAGTCGAGGTGGTCCTGGGTCAGGTTGGTGAAGGCGGCGGCCTTGAGCGTCACGCCATCCAGCCGGCGCTGGTCGATGCCGTGCGACGAGGCTTCGAGCGCGAGGTGGGTGACGCCCCCCTCGGCCAAGGTCGCCAGCAGGCGGGCGGCGTCGCCGGCGTCGGGGCTGGTCAGGCCGGGCGGGGTCAGGCTTTCGGTGATCGATCCGGACTGGGCGACGACCCCGAGGGTGCCCATGCTGGCCGCCTTGATGCCGAGGGCGGCCCAGATCTGGCGGCAGAAGGCGGCGACCGAGGTCTTGCCGTTGGTCCCGGTGACGGCGACGCAGGTCGCGGGCTGTGCGCCGTAGAAGCCCCGCGCGGCCAGGGCATAGGCGCGGCGGACATCGCCGGACCGGACCAGCAGGGGCGCGGCGCCGTCGGGCGTGTCCTGGGGGGCGAGCACGGCGGCGGCCCCCTGCGACAGGGCCTGGGGGATGAAGGCGCGGCCGTCGGCGGCGGTGCCCGGCAGGGCCACGAACAGGGAGCCCGAGGTGACCTTGCGGCTGTCCGCCGTGACGCCGGTGATCACGGGATCCGCGGCGACGTCGCGGCGCAGGAGGTCGGACAGGCGGATCGCGCTCATGGTGCCGCCACCGTCGTGACGGGCGGATCGAAGCGGCGGGCCAGACCCAGGAAGGGCGCGATCCGGTCGGCGACGCGGCCGACGACGGGGGCCGCGATGGCACCGCCCAGGCGCGAGCCCTGGCTGGGTTCGTCGATCAGGACGAAGACGACATAGCGCTGGGCATCGTCCGGGCCGTCGGCGGGGAAGACGGCGGCGAAGGAGCCGACGCCGTGGCCGGCGTCGTAGCGACCGTTGACCAGTTTATTGGCCGAGCCGGTCTTGCCGCCGACCCGCAGGCCTGCCGCATCGGCCTGCTTGCCCGAGCCGCGCAGGACGTTGGCGCGCATCAGCTGGCGGATCTCGGAGGAGGTCTCGGGGCGGATCACGCGCCGGCCCTCGACGCCGGTCCCGCCGCGACGCAGCGACAGGGGCCGGTAGAAGCCGCCGTTGACCAGGGCCACGGTCGCGGCCGTCATCTGCAGCGGGGTGATCATGATGCCGTAGCCGAAGGACATCGAGGCGCGGGTCGAGTCCGACCAGTCGCGCGGCAGACGCGGACGGGCGCTTTCCTTGAGCTCGATCGGCGCGGCGTTCAGCAGCCCTAGGCGCTGGAAATAGTCGCGCATGCCCTGGGACCCGAGCTCGACCGCCAGGCGCGAGGTCCCGATGTTGGAGGAGTGCAGATAGACCTCTTCTAGCGACAGCACCTTGTTGGTGGCGTGGAAGTCGCTGATCCGGCGGTTGCCGATCATATAGGCCTGGGAGGCGTCGAGCATGGTGTCCATGTCGGCCTGACCGGTGTCCAGCGCGGCGGCGACCGTGAAGGTCTTGAACACCGAGCCCATCTCGTAGTGACCCGAGGTGACGCGGTTGAGGGCCTGATCGTCGGTGGCTCCGCCACGCCGGTTGGCGTCGTAGGTCGGCCAGGACGCCATGCCCAGGATCTCGCCCGTCTTCGCGTCAGCGACGACGCCGACGGCACCCTTGGCCCCGGCGGCCGAGGCCACGGCGTTGAGCTCGTTCTCGAGCACGCCCTGAACGCGCAGGTCGATCGACAGGGCGAAATCCTGGCCCTGCCGGCCGGCAGCCCGGATGTCGTCGTTGAAGGCCAGCTCGGCCCCGGACACGCCCTGCCCGCCCGTGTCGGCGACGCCGATCAGGTGGGCGGCCGAGGTGTTCAGCGGATAGACGCGGCGGTCCTCGGGTTCGAACGACAGGCCGCCCAGCGCCAGGGCGTGAACCGCCTGGCGCTCGGCCGGGGTCAGGCCGGGCAGGACGATCAGCCGGCGGTCGCCATCCAATACGCGGCGCAGCCGGGCGGCCGGGACGCGCGGCAGGACCCGGCGCAGCTGGGTGAAGGCCGCGTCGCGGTCCCAGACTTCCGACGGGTCGATATAGAGGCCGTAGTGGACGATGTTGGTGGCCAGCAGCGCGCCGTTGCGGTCGGTCAGGTCGCCGCGCTGAAGCGCTCCGGCGACGGCGACGGACCCGCCGCCGTTCTTCGGCGTGAACAGGGCGGCATGGGCCGCCCCCAGCGCCAGGCCGCTGAACACGACCGCGAAGACCATCTGGATCACGAAGATGCGGACGCGGGTGTCTTCTTCGGGCCGGGCGTCGGCATGGGCGCGCTCGAAGGCGTGCTCGACGAACCAGACGGCCTCCGACGCCCAGCGCAGCCAGGGCGAGACGGTGGAGGTGATCGGCCGGGCCTGACGCGTCGTCGCGTTCGGCGGACGGTAGAAGCGGTGGTCCTGAACGCTCATCGCTGGGCTCCGTCGACGGGCGGAGACGCGGGGACGGCATCAGGCGTCGGCGCGGCGGACACGGAGGCGGCCAGGGGGGCGGCAGCGTCGGGTGCGGGCGCGACCGGCACGGGCAGCGGCGCGGGCTTGAGCTCGGTCAGCTGGGCTTCGTCGGCCTGGCGGGTGGCGGCGACGGGGGCCAGGCCCGCGCCCCGCGACAGGACCTCCAGCCGACCGGGCTGTTCCAGGCGGGCGGCCTCGGCCCGCAGCAGGCGGACGCGCTGGCCGGTCTCGGCAATGTCGCGTTCCAGGCGACCGATCTCGGCGCTCTCGCGGGCGGCCGCCGCCTTGGCGATATAGACGGAGAAGACCAGCGCGCCGACGCAGACGAAGCCGATGATCTCGATCCAGCGGATGCCGCGGACCTTCCAGTCGAACAGGGCCTGGACCGGATTGCGGGTCATGCCGCCGCCTTCCACGCCGGGGCGTCCGTGCGGACGGCGGCGCGCAGCTTGGCCGAGCGGGCACGGGGATTGGCGGCCAGTTCAGCCTCGCCCGCCTCGCGCGCGCCCTTGAACGACAGGGTGAAGCTGGGCTTGCGGGTCTCAACCGCCATCGGCGCATGACGCGAGCCGCCGGGCGCATTGCCGGTCCGCTCGGTCAGGAAGGCCTTCACGATCCGGTCTTCCAGCGAATGGAAGGTGACGACGGCCAGACGGCCGCCCGGCGACAGGGCGGCCTCGGCGGCCTGCAGCCCGGCGGTCAGTTCGCCCAGCTCGTCGTTCACGGCGATGCGCAGGGCCTGGAAGGTGCGCGTCGCCGGATGGGTCGGAGCCCCGCGACGACCGCCCAGGGCGCGTTCGACCACGTCCGCGAGGTCGAGGGTGCGGGTGAAGGGCTGGACGGTGCGGCGGCGCAGGATGGCGGTGGCGATGCGTCCGGACTGACGCTCGTCGCCATACTGTTTCAGGATGTGGGCCAGCGGGCCGTGATCCCAGGTGTTGACGATGTCGGCGGCGCTGTCGCCGTCGCGCGACATGCGCATGTCCAGCGGCCCGTCGCGCATGAAAGAAAAACCGCGCTCGGCCTCGTCCAGCTGCATCGAGGACACGCCGATGTCGAAGACGATGCCGTCCAGACGCGCGGCACCACTGTCGGCGAAGGCGTCGGCGAGGCCCGAGAACGGCGTCCGGACGAGGGTGAACCGGCCCGGGTGGTCGTTGGCGACCGCATCGGCGTGCGGCTGGACCGTCGGATCGCGATCCAGGGCGATGACGGTGGCCCCGGTCGCCAGGATGGCGCGCGTGTAGCCGCCGGCCCCGAAGGTGGCATCGATGATCACGTCGCCGGCCTTCGGCGCGAGCGCTTCGAGAACTTCGGCCAGCAGGACCGGGGCGTGGGGCGCGGGGCTCACTGGTCGTTCCCCGGCATGCCGCGACGGGCCGTGTCGCCGCGCTCGCGCATGGCCTTGCGGGCCAGGGCGCGTCGGTCGTCCTTGCGATCGTTCCAGCGGGCACGGTCCCAGATCTGGAAGCGGGGCCCCATGCCGACGATGACGACGTCCTCGCCCAGACCGGCTTCCTCGCACAGGCTTTCCGGCAGGGTGATGCGGCCGCCGCCGTCATAGGCCAGCTGCTTCTGGCCGCCGTAGACCGTCTCCTCGAGCGCGGTGCGCCAGTCGTCCCCGAACGGCAGGGCTTCGATCATGGCAACGTATTCGGCCATCAGCTTGTCACCACCGGCCTCGAGGCAGTCGGACTCGACGGAGAAGAAGCAGAAGACGCCGTGTTCGGCCCCGTTGGCGGCCGTGCGGAATTCCTGGGGGATCAAGAGACGGCGCTTGCCGTCCAGCTGCTTCTCACTGGTTCCGAGAAACACGCCTGCCTACCGGGCCCGCCTGGACCCGCTCCCCGATCATCCCCGCGCCTGAAGTGCCGACGCCGCCAATCCCCAAATCACCGGACTGGGATAGCATGGGATCGAATGGGTCTCAATGGGATGATGAAGGTAACTTTAACCATGATCGGGCTCGAACCACCGATCTAGACTGCATAGACAGTGAACATACAGAGAACGCCGCAAGTATTAACAGGCTGTGGGGAAGTGTGCGCCCCGGTTCGGGCCAAAAGGTTAACGGGCGCGACGGGCGGTGCTGCCGTCGCCCCCTCCACCCGACGCAAGCGCGTCGCGGTCCCCCTCCCCCGTATCGCTACGCTCCGGGGGAGGATCGGGTTCAAGCAGCGAGGCTCCGCGAGCCGAGCGATGGCCCCCTCTCAGGAAAGGAATGTCAGACGGCCTGTAAGCCGGGTTCTGTCCCGCACCGGGGTGCGGTGACGATCATTCCTCTGGACCCCCCGTCGCCGGAGGGTTCTCGCGACCTACCCGGACGCCTCGGGCGGTGAACCCTGCGGACCGAAGTCCGCGCGACGTCCCTATTCGGTCTTGCTCCAGGCGGGGCTTGCCATGCCGTCGCTGTTACCAGCCACGCGGTGGGCTCTTACCCCACCCTTTCACCCTGACCTGCATCGAAACACAGGCGGTTTGCTTTCTGTGGCGCTATCCCTCGGGTCACCCCGGGCGGGCGTTACCCGCCGCCTTTTCACCGTGGAGCCCGGACTTTCCTCGACGGGAGACAAAGCAAGCTCTGGCCCCGCCGCGACCGCCCGGCCGTCTGACCGGGGCTAGATGCGCTCCGGCGGACGTCCGGTCAATCTCGCATGGCACGGGACGGCTCTCCGGCTTGACCCTTCCGGGCCGGACGTCCTCAATGCCGCGACGGGGAGAAGCAGGCATGGCGGACACAAGGGCACGGGGTGGCGGCGGAGCCCTGCTGATCTTCGCGGTGTCATCGCTGGCGGCCGTCAGCCTCGGCACCTTTATCAGCGCGTCCAGCGACGTGCCGACGGGATCGTGGCTGCGAAACCTCGTCGCCTGGGGGGTCGGCCTGCTGCTCGCTGTCGGGCTGGCGATGACGACGCCCGGCAGGCGCGTTGTGATCATGCCGTGGATCGGTGCGGCCGCCCTTCTCATGACCCTGTTCAATCCGGATCAGGACGGGGTTCATCGCTGGATCGATATCGGACCGCTGCACATCAACGTGGCCATGGTGGTCCTGCCGGCGACGGCGGTGGCGCTGGCGTCCGCGGCCCCCCGCTGGACGGCCTGGCTTCCTGCGTTTCTGATGCTGGGTCTGCTGGTCCTCCAGCCCGATGCATCGCAGGCGGCGGCGCTGGCCGGCGTCATGGCGTGGATCGCAATCACGCGCGTGTCCGGGATGACGACCAGAACCGGCCTGATCGCCGGAGCCGTGCTTCTGGCGGCCATCGCATGCGGTCGGCCCGACCCGCTGCTGCCGGTGCCCGAGGTCGAGGGGATCGTCGGCCTGGCCTTTGGCCTGTCGCCCTGGCTCGGCGGGCTCGCGCTGGTGACGCTCGCGACGGTCGCGGCCCTGCCCGCAGCGCTGACGCTCCCGGTCCCCGGGACGCGGCTGGCCGGTCAGGCCCTGAGCCTGTGCCTGGTTCTCTGGGCCCTGGCCCCTCTGTTCGGCGCCTTCCCGGTGCCACTGGTCGGCATCGGCATGAGCCCGATCCTGGGGGCGTGGCTGGGCATGGGCCTTCTGTGCGCGCGGATGCGCAGCGGAGCGGCTAGTCCAGCACCCCGGTGAGGCTCTCGGCCGTCGCCAGTTGCAGCACCCCCATCAGCGTCGCGCGCGTCTCGCCGTCGGCGATGCCGTCGACCTTCGAGGGCCGCCAGTGGCGCTGGAAGGCCTCGACGGTGATGCGGGTCTCGTCGGTGTATCGCCCGTCCGGCAGGGGCTCGTAGCCGAGGCGGTGCAGGCCGGCCTGGAGCACGTGGACGCCCAGACCCTCGTCCCCGATCGTCAGGGGCGGACCGAGGGCGGCGATGCGTTCGGCGGCCGGCTCGAACCACAGGCCCTGGCGATGCGCGGCCAGACGCTTCCAGGGAAACAGTTCGCCGGGGTCCTGCTTGCGGGTCGGGGCGACGTCGGAATGGCCGAGGATACGGGCGTCCTCGATGGTCCAGCGCGTGCGGATGTCCTCGATCAGGGCGATGACCGCGTCGATCTGGGGGTCCGGAAACAGCCGATAGCCGAACTCGTGGCCCGGATTGACGATCTCGATACCGATGGAGACGGCGTTGATGTCGGTCTCGCCGCGCCACCAGGACCGGCCCGCGTGCCAGGCGCGGCGCTCCTCGTCGACCAGACGCAGGATCGATCCGTCCTCGTCGACGACATAGTGGGCCGAGACCTTCGCTTCCGGATCCCGCAAGTGGGCGACCGCGACCTCGGCCGTCTGCATGCCGGTGTAGTGGAGCAGGACCATGTCGGGCGGACCGCGACGCGGGTCGAAGTTCGGCGACGGGGCCTCTGTGATGGTCAGCATGGGCGCCCTAGCGACCCTGACGTTCCCAACCGTAGGTGACCCAGGTGTCGCCCACCTTGGTGGCCTCGATGACGTCGTCGGCGCGACGCGCCTTGACCGTGACCTTGCGACGGGCGCGGACCGCGAGGCCCGCGAAGAAGACCAGCACGCTGGCGAACAGGGCGATGACCGCCACGGCGGCGGCGGTGAAGACCGCCAGGATCGCCCCGACCGTCAGGGCCGCCACGGCCGCGATCAACCCGCCCAGCCACATGATCGGGGCGAGGAGCCCGTTCGAGCGGCGGTTCTGAAAACCGAGGGAGGCGTAGCGGTCCTGCGTCATCACTGGTCCTTGGTCGAGCGCGCCCGGGGGGAGGTCGATGGGAACGCCTGAATCCCAATGTCGGTCCGCAGAGATGAACCGTCAATGACCGACCGCTTCAAAGGCGAGTGTGTCGCGGCCCTCACAGGGGCTGATCGGCCAGAACCGAGGCCCCCTGCCCGCGCATCCGCTCCATCTCGACCCGGTTCAGAACGGCGCGCGTCTGGGGATCGGACATGACGCCGCCCAAGGTCACCAGGGCCTGGGCCGCCTCGGACTGGACGCCGAAGGCCGCCGACAGGGCTTCCCACGGCGACTGGGGCGTGGGGAATCGCTTGAAGCGGACCGAGGTATCCGCCGGGATGTTGGCCAGTTCGCGGGCCTTGCCGATCGCCTCGGTCAGGCCGCCCAGCTGGTCGACGAGGCCCAGGGTCTTGCCCTGCGCCCCGGTCCAGACCCGGCCGCGGGCGATCTCGCGCACCCGGGCGATGGGCAGGCGACGACCGGTCGAGACCCGCTGGACGAACTCCTCGTAGGTGCGGTCCATGGAGGCCGAGAAGGCCGCCCGCTGGGTCGTGGTGAAGCTCTGGCTGGGCGCGAAGGCGTCCGCATAGTCGCCGCCGATCGACAGGCCGCGCAGGTCGACGCCAAAGCGGCCCAGCGCCTCGGACACGACGAACTTGCCGCCGAAGACGCCGATGGAGCCGGTCAGGGTCGAGGGCTGGGCCACGATCCAGTTGGCCTCGGAGCTGATCCAGTAGCCGCCGGACGCCGCATAGTCGCCCATGGAGACCACGACGGGCTTGCCCGCCGCCTTGGCCGCGCGGACGGCGGCGAGGATCTGTTCGGACGCCTCGGGCGATCCGCCGGGCGAGGAGACGCGGAAGACGATGGCCTTGACCGACTTGTCCTCGATGGCGTCGTAGATGGCCTCGGCCGTGTCGTCGGACCGGATGGAAGACCCTCCGCCGAAGGCCCCGCCGCCGCCGGTGCCGGTGACGATGGCTCCCTCGCCGCCCACGATGGCGATCGCATCGCGGCCCGAGCCCTGACGTTCGCCCTTGGACGAGGCGTAGTCGCCGAACTCGAGGATGTCGGCCCCGTTACCGGCCCGGCGTTTCGCCTCGGCCTCGGCCTCCTCGACCTGGCCGATCTTGTCGATCAGCTTCAACGACAGGGCCTGGGGCGCCGAGTAGGGGCCGGCCTCGATCGTGGTCTTCAGGGCGGCGGCCGTGACCTTGCGGTCGAAGGCGGCATTGGCGATGGCGCTGTCGTAGATGGAGGTCATCCAGGCCGTCATCGCCTCGCGGTGCGGGCCGGTGTAGTCGGACTGGGTGTATTCGTTGACGGCGTTCTTGTACTCGTAGCGCTGCTCGAACTCGGCGCGAACGCCGTATCGGTCGAAGGCGCGGCCGAGGAAGATGGAGTCGGCCGAGAAGCCGGTGGCCTGGAAGCTGGCGGTGTTCTGCATCCACAGCTCGGACGCCGAGGCCCCCACCATGTAGCTGGAGATCACGGTGCCGACGGGCTGGAAGCCCTGCGAATGGGCGATGACGGGCTTGCCCGAGGCGCGGAAGCGGCGGACGGCCTGGCGGATCTCGTCGGCGGAGGCGGGGCTGATCCCGGCCTCCGGCAGGCGGATCAGCAGGACTTTGACGTGGCTGTCCTTTTCGGCCTGGGCCAGGGTGTCGACGATCTGGATCACCGACAGGCCGCTGCCGCCGAACGCCGCGAACGGATTGGTCGGGGCCTGGTCGGTCAGGCCCTCGCGCAGGTCCAGTTCGAGCACGGCATTGGCCGGGGTGGCGGGCTCCTTGGCCGAGGCCGCAGCACCGACGATCAGCACGATCGGCAAGACCACGACAAACAGGATCAGGCCGGTGAAGACACCGAGCACGGTCAGGAAGAACTGCTTCATGGGGAGGCGGCGATCCGATCGAGCGGCCACGGTCGGCCACGCCTGACCATAGAGGGCGGGGCGTTGCGGTCAAATGAACGTACCGTCACGGGGACGGGGGCTTCGCACGCGCAGCATCGCGATTGATGGCGGGGTTCGAAATCCCTATATGAGCCGCCTGCGAGCGGGGGCCAATCGCCCCGCGTCACGATCGGACCGCACTCCCCATGCTGGTCACCATGATGAAGGCCAAACTGCACCGCGCGACGGTGACGCAGGCCGACCTGGACTATGAAGGCTCCATCGCCATCGACGGCGATCTGCTGGATGCGGCCGGGATCTTTCCGAACGAGCAGGTCGATGTGCTGAACATCACCAACGGCGCCCGCTTCACCACCTATGCCATCGAGGCCCCGCGCGGGTCGAAGGTGATCGGCGTGAACGGCGCCGCCGCGCGGTTGGTGCAGAAGCACGACAAGGTCATCGTCGTGACCTATGGCCAGCTGCCGGTCGAGGAGGCCCGCCAGTGGTCGCCGACGGTCGTGCTGCTGGACGACGGCAATACGGTAAAGAAGGCGGCGTGAGAGCAGCTCCCCTCTCCCATTGGGAGAGGGCTTGAGGCTCGCACAGCGTAGCGATGCGCCAAGCCGAAAGGGTGAGGGGTTAGACCCTCACCGGTTCGCACTGTAACCCCTCACCCTTTCGCGCCAGAACGATCGCTATGCGATCGTGCGCTCAAGCCCTCTCCCGCTGGGAGAGGGCCGATTTCTCCACGCCCAGCGCCTTCAGGGCGGCCGCGGCGATGTGGTCGGCGTCGAGGCCGGCGGTGACGTACTGGGCGGCGGGGCTGTCCTGGTCCTGGAAGACGTCGGGCAGGTGCAGGGTGCGGATCTTGAGGCCGGCGTCCAGCGCGCCTTCGGACGCGAGGAATTGCAGGACGAAGGCCCCGAAGCCGCCCATGGCCCCCTCCTCCACCGTGATCAGCGCCTCGTGCTCGCGCGCCAGGCGGGTGATCAGGTCGTGGTCGAGCGGCTTTGCGAACCGGGCGTCGGCGACGGTGGCGGAAATGCCGTGGGCGGCCAGCAGGTCGGCCGCCTTCAGCGATTCCTGCAGGCGGGTGCCGAACGACAGGATGGCGACGGCGGTGCCTTCACGGACGATTCGGCCCTTGCCGATCTCCAGCGGGGCGGCCAGTTCCGGGATCTCCACGCCGACGCCGTCGCCGCGCGGATAGCGGAAGGCGGAGGGACGGTCGTCGATCTCGCAGGCGGTGGCGATCATGGCGGCCAGATCGGCCTCGTCGGCCGCGGCCATCAGGACCATGCCGGGCAGCGCGCCCATATAGCCGATGTCGAAGGACCCGGCGTGGGTCGAGCCGTCGGCGCCGACCAGACCGGCGCGGTCCATAGCGAACCGGACCGGCAGCTTCTGGATCGCCACGTCGTGGACGACCTGATCGTAGCCGCGCTGCAGGAAGGTCGAATAGATGGCGCAGAACGGCTTCATGCCGTCGGCGGCCAGGCCGGCGGCGAAGGTCACGGCATGCTGCTCGGCGATGCCGACGTCATAGGTGCGCTTGGGGTAGGCCTGTCCGAACAGGTCGAGGCCCGTTCCCGACGGCATGGCGGCGGTGATGGCGACGATGGACGGGTCGATCGCAGCGCGCTTGATCAGTTCGGTGCCGAACACCTTGGTGTAGCTGGGGGCGTTGGAGACCGACTTGGACTGCTTGCCCGAGACGACGTCGAACTTGACCACCGCGTGCAGCTTGTCGGCGCTGCTCTCGGCCGGGGCATAGCCCTTGCCCTTCTGGGTCACGACGTGGACCACCACCGGACGGTCGGTGATGGCGGCGGCGTTCTTCAGGATCGGGACCAGATTGTCCATGTCGTGCCCGTCGACCGGGCCGATGTAGTAGAAGCCGAGTTCCTCGAAAAAGGTCCCGCCGACGACCATGCCGCGGGCGTATTCCTCGGCCTTGCGCGCGGCCTCGCGGAACGGGCGGGGCATGTGCTGGACGACCTCGCGGCCGAACTTGCGGAAGTTCTGGTAGGCGCCGCCCGAGACCTGCTTGGCCAGATAGGCGCTCATGCCGCCGACCGGCGGGGCGATCGACATGTCGTTGTCGTTGAGGATGACGGTCAGCTGGCCGGTCGTCTCGGCCGCGTTGTTCATCGCCTCATAGGCCATGCCGGCGGACATCGAGCCGTCGCCGATGACGGCCACGACCTTGTTCTGCTTGCCCTGCTGGTCGCGGGCGGCGGCGAAGCCAAGGGCGGCGCTGATGGAGGTCGAGGCGTGGGCCGCGCCGAACGGATCGTACTCGCTTTCCGACCGCTTGGTGAAACCGGACAGGCCGCCCCCCATGCGCAGGGTGCGGATGCGGTCGCGGCGACCCGTCAGGATCTTGTGCGGATAGCACTGGTGACCGACGTCCCAGATCAGGATGTCGTCGGGCGTATTGTAGACGTGGTGCAGGGCGACCGTCAGCTCGACGACGCCCAGGCCCGCGCCGAGGTGGCCGCCGGTGGTGGAGACCGCATCGATCGTCTCGGCCCGCAGTTCGTCCGCCAGCTGACGCAGCTGGGCGGCATCGAACCCGCGCATGTCGGCGGGGACGTGGACCTTATCGAGAAGCGGGGTGTCGGGCATCGAACGCGCAAACCTTGGCTTTATTGACTGCTGGTCGGCCGGTCTGATGCCGGACGTTTCCTCACTACGATCTTCGATTTAGCACGAAGTCCACGCTGGCCTTGAGGTTTTCGGCGTCGGGGCCGAACACGTCGAGGTGTCCACGGGCCTGATCGGCCAGTTGCGCGACGCGATGCCGCGCCTGATCGACGCCCAGCAGGGTGACGAAATTGGTCTTGCCCTGGGCCGCGTCCTTCTGGGCCGCCTTGCCCAGCACCGCCTCGTCGCCGTCGAAATCGAGCAGGTCGTCGACGATCTGGTAGGCTAGGCCGATGTCGTGGGCGAAGTCGGTCAGCGCCTGACAGTGCCGCTCGTTGGCCCGCGCGACGATCAGCGGAATCTCGAACGCATAGGTGAACAGGGCCCCCGTCTTGAGCCGCTGCATGCGGGCCACGCCTTCGAGGTCGTCGCGAACGCCCAGCAGATCGACCATCTGCCCCCCCGCCATGCCGCGGGCGCCGCTGGCCAGCGACAGCCGAGCCGCGAGGGCACAGCGGATGTTGGCGTCCTCGTGCGTGTCCTCGTGCAGGAGGATGTCGAAGGCGGCCGTCTGGAGGGCGTCTCCGGCCAGGACGGCGGTGGCCTCGTCATAAGCGCGGTGCAGGGTCGGACGGCCGCGGCGCATGTCGTCGTCGTCCATGCAGGGCAGGTCGTCGTGGACCAGGCTGTAGGCGTGGACGCATTCGAGGGCGCAGGCGGCGCGCAGCACGGGCCGTTCCTCGATGTCGAACAGACGCGACGCCTCCATGGCGAAATAGGGCCGCAGACGCTTGCCGGGGCCAAGCGCCGCATAGCGCATCGCCTCGGTCAGTCGAACCTCGGGTCCGTCGGCGCGGGGCAGCAGTTCGTCGAGCGCCACGGTGACCATGTCGGCGACCTCGGCCACCCGATCGGCGACGCTCTGGACAGGGGCATTGGCGGCCAGACGCATCAGAACAGCCTTCCGCCCAGCGGCACGTCGCGGTCGACGCCCACCAGCACGACCTCGCCCGCCGCATCCGGAAAGCCCAGGGTCAGGACCTCGGACATGAAGGGCCCGATCTGGCGCGGGGCGAAGTTCACGACCGCGGCGACCTTGCGGCCCTCGAGCTGGTCCAAGGTGTAGTGGCGCGTGATCTGGGCCGAGGACCGCTTGATGCCGATGTCGGGGCCGAAATCGATGCTGAGCTTGTAGGCGGGCTTTCGTGCCTCGGGGAAGGCCTCGGCACGCACGACCTGGCCGACGCGGATGTCGACGGCGGCGAAGGCGTCGTAGTCGATGCGGTCTGCCAGAGCGGTCGCCATCAGTTGAACTCGGCCGGTTCGACGCCCCGTGCGCTGCCGTCGGCGCCGACGACGATCTTCTCGACCCGCAGCTGGGCGGCCTTCAGGCGAGCCTCGCAATGCGCCTTCAACCGCGCGCCCTCTTCGTAGAGCGTGATGGATTCCTCAAGCGGGGCCTGTCCCGATTCCAGGCGCGAGACGATGGTCTCGAGCCGCGACAGGGCATCCTCGAAGCTGAGGTCGGCGGGTACGGAAGGCGTTGCGTCTGACATTGCCCTCGACCCTAGAGGGGCGATGCGATCGCTTCAACGGGGAAGCGTCAAACCCGTTCGTAACGTCGCTGGGACCAGTATTTGAAGCCTTGGTTGTGGACCAGCTTCCAGCCGTCGGCCTTCAGGCGCCCGCCGACCATGTGATTGAAATACCCGTGGGCCAGGACGAGCACGTCCTCCCCGGCCTCGGCGCGGGCGATCAGCTTCTGCGCGGCGCGCTCGGCGCGGGCCTCGGCCTGCGCCCGGGTTTCCTGACCGTCATGATGGTCGAAGGCGTGCCACCAGAAGCGGGCGACGGCTCCCCAATATTTGGGCGGCAGCTTGAACCATGACGGAAAATGGGGCGGCGGAAGGGGAGCCTCGATGAACAGCACGTCCGAGGTGATCTCCCGGCCGGCCGAGATGGCGGCGGCGGTTTCCTGGGCGCGCTGGCGGGTGGAGGCGAAGATGACGCCGGCACCCTGAGCCGTTTCCAGCAGGCCGCGTGGCGGGGTCTGGCCGGCCAGCAGACCGCCCAACTCATATTTCGCCCACCAGTCGCGGTACTGGTCCGAGGTCAGCAGGCATTTGCGCGACAGGGCGGGTTCCCCGTGGCGCGCCAGGGTGATGGAACCGGGACGGGTGGCTACGGCACGGGAGGGGGCCACGGCAGGGGCGTGCAGTTCAGCCGAAGGATGATCGAGGGTGTCTGGCATCATGGTGAGACGGAGATACGGGCGGCGCGGCCGCCTGGACCCTTCAGATTACGCCTCCCCCAACGCCCGGATATGGGCCAGGGCCGAGCGGCCCAGTCCTTCAAGGTCGTAACCGCCCTCCAGCGAAGAGACAACCTTGCCGCCGCAACGACGGCGCGCGACCTCCAGCACCGCGCGGGTCGCCCAGGCGAAATCCTCGGCCTCCAGTGACTGATGCGCCAGGGGATCGCGGCGGTGGGCGTCGAAACCGGCGGAGATCAGGATCAGGTCGGGGGCGAAGTCGTCGAGCGCCGGCATCAATCCGCCGGCAAAACTGGCGCGCCATGATTCGCGCGCGGCATGGGGCTCGACCGCGACATTGACGATGTTGCCGACGCCGGTCTCGGAGGGCGCGCCGGTGCCGGGATAGAGGGGCATCTGGTGGATCGAGGCCAGGAACAGGCTGTCGTCGGCCTCGAAAGCGGCCTGGGTGCCGTTGCCGTGGTGGACGTCGAAATCGACCACGGCGACGCGGGCCATGCCGAGGGTCTGGGCGACCCGGGCGGCGACGGCGACGTTGGAGAACAGGCAGAAGCCCATGGCCTGGTCCGGCTCGGCATGGTGGCCGGGCGGACGGACGGCGGCGAAGGCGCGGGCGGTCCGGCCCTCCGCCACCGCGCGCACGGCGTCGATGACCGCTCCGGCGGCGAGGCGGGCGGCCCGGACGCTGCCGGAGGACAGGATCGTGTCGGCGTCCAGCTGCGCCAGGCCCTGCGCGGGCGAGGCCTCGATCATGCGGGAGACGTAGGCGGCCGGGTGGATCCGCTCCAGATCGGTGACGGCGGCCTCGGTGGCGGCGCAACGGTCCAGCGACAGGTCCGAATCGTCGAGCGCGGCGAGGACGGCGGCGAGTCGCTCGGGGCGTTCGGGATGCCCCGCGCCGGGCGCGTGGGCGATCATGTCGGGGTGGGTGAACAGGGAGACGGACATGGGCCCAGACTAGGCGTTCGCGCGCGGGGACGGAACGCGTTTCTCTGCGCATCGGCCCCGCTCCGGCGAAACGGGGCGATGGGTTGCGATGCGGACGACCGGACCCATCTGAACGGCCAGGTCGCGGCTTCGCGGCGAAGGACACCCCCATGAAAGCCATCGGCACCCCCGGCCCCCTTCCGGCCGACGACCCCGCAGCCCTGGTGGCGTTCGACGCGCCCGAGCCGGTGTTGAAGCCCCACGACCTGCTGGTCTCGGTCAGGGCCGTCAGCGTCAATCCGGTCGACGTGAAGGTCCGGGGCAGCCGCCAGCCCGAGGCCGGCCAGCCGAGCATCCTGGGCTATGACGCGGCCGGGATCGTGACCGCCACCGGCAGCGACGTCAGCCTGTTCAAGGTCGGGGACGAAGTCTTCTACGCCGGCCAGATCGACCGCCCGGGCTCGAACGCCGAGCGGCAGGCCGTCGACGAACGGATCGTGGGGCGCAAGCCGGAGCGGCTGGGATTTGACGAGGCGGCGGCCCTGCCGCTGGTCTCGATCACGGCCTGGGAGCTGCTGTTCGACCGGATGCACGCCGGGCGCGACGAGGACGAGACCCTGCTGGTCGTCGGTGGGGCCGGCGGCGTGGGCTCGGTCCTGATCCAGCTGGCGCGGGCCATCACCGGCCTGCGTGTGGTCGCCACGGCCGCGCGGCCCGAAACCCAGGCCTGGTGTCTGGAGATGGGCGCCCACGCGGTCATCGACCACAGCGGACCGATCGACGAGGCCCTGACCGCCGCCGGGGAGCGGGCGCCGAAATACATCGCCGCCCTGACCCACACGACCGACCACTTCGAGGCCCTGGCACGGGCCGTTGCCGTCCAGGGCGTGATCGGGGCGATCGACGACTTCAAGGGCCTGCCGGTCGAACTGCTGAAGCCCAAGACGGCCGGGTTCGTGTGGGAGTTCATGTTCGCCCGCTCGCTGCATCAGACGCCCGACATGATCCAGCAGCACCACATCCTGACCGAGATCGCGCGTCTGGTGGAGGCCGGCCAGATGCGCAGTCCGCTGACCGAGACCCTGGGGGCGATGACCGTCGAGACCCTGCTGGAAGGCCACCGCCGGCTGCAGAGCGGCGCGACCATCGGCAAGGTCGCTCTGGACGCGATCTGAGGCTATGGGGCGGGCATGACCGACGTTGTGATCCGCCCCGCCCGCCCCGAGGACGCCGCCGCCCTGGGCGCTGTGGGCCGCCAGACCTTCATCGACACCTTCGTGGCCGGGGACGGGTTCGCCATCCCCTACCCCGCCGACGATCTGGCCGCGTTCCTCGACGCCAGCTTCAGCCCCGAGGCCACGGCGCGCAAACTCGCGGAGCTAGGCGCGGCCTGGTGGGTGGCCGAGGGGCCGGACGGCGCGCTGCTGGCCTTCGCCAATGCGGGGTCGAACACCCTGCCCCATCCGGACGGCCGACCCGGCCACATGGAGCTTCGCCGGCTGTATGTGGGCAAGGCCGCCCAAGGGCTGGGTCTGGGAACCCGGCTTCTGACCCTGTCGCTGGAGTGGATGGAGGCGAACACCGACGGCCCCCTGTGGATCGGCGTCTGGAGCGGAAACCTGAAGGCGCAGAAACTCTATGCCGCCCATGGATTCGAGAAGGCGGGAGAGTACCAGTACCCGGTCGGGGCGTGGCTGGACGACGAGTTCATCTTGCGGCGCGGCTGAGCGAGGTTCAGGGTTTCAGCCATGCTCCTCCCCTTCTTCACCGCCCTGCGGCAGGCCAGGGTTCCGGTCTCGACCAAGGAATGGCTCCATCTGATGGAGGCCATGGACAAGGACGTGGCGGGCGGTCGGGTCGAGGACTTCTATCACCTGTCGCGCGCAGTGCTGGTCAAGGACGAGAAGCACTACGACCGGTTCGACCAGGTGTTCGGCACGGTGTTCAAGGGCATCGAGACCATCGCCGCGGGCGATGAGCCCACGCTGGACGTGCCCGAGGACTGGCTGAGGCTGCTGAACTCCAAGTTCCTGACCGACGAGGAGAAGGCCGAGATCGAGGCGCTGGGCGGCTTCGCCAAGCTGATGGAGACGCTGAAGCAGCGGATGGAGGAGCAGAAGGAGCGTCACGAGGGCGGGTCCAAATGGATCGGCACCGGCGGCACCAGCCCCTTCGGCCACGGCGGCTACAATCCCGAGGGCGTGCGTATCGGAGGACCGGCCAAACAGGGGCGTGCGGTCAAGGTCTGGGAGAAGCGCGAATACCGCAACCTGGACGACACAGTCGAGTTGGGGACGCGCAACATCAAGGTCGCCCTGCGTCGGCTGCGGCGGTTTGCGCGCGAAGGCGCGGCCGAGGAACTGGACATCGACGGCACGATCGACGGCACGGCGCGGCAGGGCTGGCTGGACATCCGCATGCGGCCGGAGCGGCGAAACACCATCAAGGTGCTGCTGTTCCTCGACGTCGGCGGGTCGATGGATGGTCACATCAAGCTGTGCGAGGAGCTGTTCTCCGCCGCGAAGACCGAGTTCAAGAATCTGGAGTTCTTCTACTTCCACAACTGCCTTTACGAGGGCGTCTGGAAGGACAACCGCCGCCGGCACGCGGAGAAGATCCCGACCTGGGACCTGCTGAACAAATACCCCGGCGACTGGCGCGCGATCTTCGTCGGCGACGCGACCATGAGCCCCTATGAAGTGACCATGCCCGGCGGCTCGGTCGAGCACTGGAACGAGGAGGCCGGGGCGGTCTGGATGCGACGGGCCCGGCTGCAGTGGGACAAGTCGGTGTGGCTGAACCCGGTGGCCGAACGTTACTGGAGCTATACCGCGTCGGTGAAGCTGCTCAGCGAGGTCATGGACGAGCGGATGTATCCGCTGACGCTCGACGGACTCGACCGGGCGATGCGGGCCCTGACGCGCTAGTCGCGGCAGTGACGCAGAGGTGAGATGCGGCGCGCCGCCGCCTGTGTCACCGTGGGTTGCAACCCGGAGGGCCCACCGATGCTGACCGCGCTGATGATGGCAACAATGCTGCAACAGGCGGCACCCGTCTGGGACGCCCCGCGTGCAGAGCCGGCGGCCGTCGCGGAGATGGCCGCGCCCCCGCCCGACCTGCCTGCCTGGGCCCTGGCCGATCCGTTCGGCTGGGAGCGATCGCAGTGCAGCCCGCTGCTCCGGAAGGACGCCTCCATGGAGGCCTGCCAGGCACGGGTGCGGCACGACCTGTCGGCCGCCCTCGGCGATCGCCTGCCGGCGGGCCTGCAGCCCCCGGGCGAGCCGGTGCCGTGTCTGGCCACGCCGGACGATACGGGTGCCTATCCGGTCCAGTGCGGCCTGCCGGAACGGCGCACGGCCCAGAGCGTGACGCCCCGCATCGCCGAATGCCGGTCCCGCCCCGCCCGTCAGGGCGGATCGGTCGCCTTCGTGACCGAATGCGAACCGGAGGCCGGCGAGACGCGCGGCCTGACCTTCCGGCTCGGCGACCGCGACTGAGCCAGACCGCAAAAAGGCCGCCCCGGGTGGAGCAGCCCTTTCGTGTTTCGTCGAGGCGGAAACCTAGTTGCGCTTGTCGTTGTCGCGCAGGGTGTCCTTGATGCCACCGACGGTGTTCTGGACCTTGCCTTCGACCTGATCGGCGCGGCCTTCGGCTTTCAGTTTCTCGTCACCGGTCAGTTTGCCGGCGGCTTCCTTGATGTTGCCACCAATGTTCTTGGCGGCACCTTCGATGCGGTCATGATCGGCCATGGGAGGCTCCTGACATTCGGCGTCGCCCCATCGGCGGCGCTTCGACATCAAAAGCGAATGACCGAAAGAGGCGTTCCGTATGCTGGCGCTTAGCGCCTGAGCCATTTCGCCACGGCCCAGGCGTGGGCGTCGTGGCGAAGCTCGGCCAGGGCCGTGCGCGGATGCAGCCAGACCAGTTCGTGATCGGCCTCGATCTTTCGCGCCGGATCGAGGGCCAGCCTCTCGGCGATCCAGAAGCCGCCGACGTTGTTGACCGGGTCGCCATCGGACTTGCGAAAGAACTGGCCGGCCTCGGCGATGCGGTGCAGGGGCCGGACGGTCATCCCGGTCTCTTCGACGAACTCGCGGATCAGGGCCTGCGTCTCTGTCTCGTCGCCATCGACCGCGCCGCCGGGCAGATCATAGTAGGGCGTGTCGCGGGTCACCCGGACGCAGGCGATCTTCTCGTCGTGGAATACCAGCCCGAAGACGGCGGGGCGAAGGCGGTAGTCGCTGTCGGGATCGGCCTGGCCGAACTGGAGAGCGGGGTTCAAAGGTCGAAGGCCAGTCGGGCCCGCACGCCCTTGTGCGCGCCGTCGAACTCCACGGCCGAGCGAAGGCCCGACGCCATGGCGGTGATGATCTTGCCGCCCAGGCCGGTGCCCTTGGGCTTACCGTCGCCGAGGCCCGGCCCGTCGTCCTCGACCGTCAGGATCGCGCGACCGGCCGCGTCCGGCTCCAGGATCACCCGGATTTCGCCGGTCTGGCCGGGCGCATAGGCGTATTTGACCGCATTGGTGACCAGCTCGGTCACCACCACCCCGAGGGACACGGCCTGATCGGTGGTGACCCGCATGGCGCTGGCCGTCAGCGCGATGTTGGGCGAACAGTCGTCCGGGCCGAGGGATTTGGACAGTTCGTCGACCAGACCCTCAAGATAGGCCTGCATGTCCACCGTCTCCATGTCGCCGGACGTGTAGAGGCGGCGGTGGACGTGGGCGACGGCCTCGATCCGCGCCTGGGCCTCCTTCAGCGCGCTGCGGGCCCCCTCGTCGGCCAGATGGCGCAGTTGCAGGGACATGAAGGTCGAGACCAGCTGCAGCGAATTTCCGACCCGGTGATTCACCTCGCGCAGCATGGCCTCGGCGCGGTCGCGGGCCAGACGGACCTGCTCCTGGGCCTCCTCGTTCTCGCGTTCCAGGCGGCGGCGCAGCAGCGCGTCTTCCAGCGCCGAGCGCAGCAGGGCGGTGAAGTCCTCGGACACGTCCTTGATGACATAGTCCGCCGCGCCGGCGCGCAGGGCGGCGACGGCGATCCGGCCTTCCTGAGCCCCGGTGACGTAGACGACCGGCGGTGGCGCGGGGCGGTGCAGCAGGTCGGGCAGCACATCGAGGCCGTCGCGACCCGGCATGTAGTGGTCCAGCGCGCACACGTCGTAGTCGGCGGCGTCCAGCGCCGCGATCCCCGAATCGCCATCGGCCGCCAGGGTCACCTCGTAGCCGTGACGGCCGAGTTCCTTCTGCACGAGCCGCGAAAGCCCGCGGTCGTCGTCGATGTAGAGCAGCCGGATGGGCGGCTTTTCAGGCGTCATTCGATATCCGGTGCCTGCATGACCGACAGGAACAGGCCCAGCTGCCGGATGGCCCCGGCGAAGCTCTCATAGTCGACGGGCTTGGTGATGTAGACGTTGCAGCCCAGATCGTAGCAGCGCTGGATCTCGGTCTTGTCGTCGGTGGTGGTCAGGACCACGACCGGCGCGCGCTTGAGCCGGTCGTCCTTCTTCACCTCCGCGAGGATGTCGGTGCCGCTCATGTCCGGCAAGTTCAGGTCCAGCAGGATCAGCATCGGGCCGTTGGCGCGGACCTCCTCGCTGAACAGATAGTCGAGCGCCGGCTGGCCGTGGTCGAAATGGACGATCTCGTTGGAGATGTTGGCCCGGCGGATGTTCTTCTCGATCAGCTTGGCGTGGCCGTGATCATCCTCGACCATCACGATCTTGACGGGATTGCTGTTGGTCAAAGGGTATCTCCGGCGTCGTCGAGGATGAGGCGTTTGGGGAATTTCAGGCGGAATGTCGAGCCTTCGCCCAGGACGGAGTCGACATCGATGGAACCGCCCAGACGTCGAACGCTGTTCCGCACGAAGGCCAGACCCAATCCCTCGCCCTGCTGGTCCTGCCGGCCCGCGCGGCGGAACAGTTCGAAGATGCGTTCGTGGTCCTTCTCTGCGATGCCGCGCCCATTGTCCTTGATGGCATATTCGACCCAGCCGCCGGGCAGATCGCTGCCCGTGATCTCGATCCGGCCCGGCCGTCCGGGCTGAAGGTATTTCACCGCATTGTCGATCAGATTGCCGATGATCTGCTCCATCGACAGGCGGTCGCTTTCGAACGGCACGATCTCGCCGACGACGAACTCGGTCTCCGTCGCCTCAAGCTGATGGCGCACGCTGTCGGCGGCCCGGGACGCCATCGCCCCGACGTCGAGCGTCTCTGGCACCAGATTGCGCCGGCCCTCGCGCGACAGCTTCAGGATCGCATTGATCAGCCGGTCCATCTTTTCGGTGGACGCGCGGATGAAGCCCACGGCCTCGGGGATGTCCTCGCGGGCGGCCGTCAGCGCATCGCGTTCGAGCAGTTCCGGGGCCTGGGTCTCGACCTTGGTCATCTGCAGGTCGATCGTCTTGCCGGCCTGTTCCAGTTCGGCGGTGTAGCCCATGACGTTGACCAGCGGTGAGCGCAGGTCGTGACTGACGATGTAGGCGAAGCGCTGCACCTCCTCGGTCGAGCGCATCAGGGCGGCCGTGCGCGCCCTGACGGTCTCCTCCAGCCCCGCGTTGACGCGGTCGATGGCGGCCTGGGCGTCCTGGAGTTCCAGCAGGTAGCGGCGGACGAGCAGGAACACGATGCCCGCCAGCGCCAGGATCAGCACGCCGGCCACGCCATTGACGACGAGGGTGACCAGGGCCGACGATTCCGATGCGGCGCGGCGCTCGGCGAGGCGGCTGCCCATCCTCTGATCAAAGGTGCCGAGCTCTCCCTCCAGCTGGCGCATCAGTTCCCGGCCGTCGCCCGCGCTGATCCGCTCGACCGCGGCCCGCCCCTGGCCTGATCGGCTGAGCGCCAAGACCTCGTTCATCTCCAGGATCTTGTCGCGTGACAGCCGGGTGATGGCCTCCACCGTGGCCGCATCCTCGGGGTCAGCGCCGAGCTTTTCCCCCAACTGGTCGACCAGATAGGTCTGACCGTCGACCGCCTGCTCATAGGCGAGCATGAAGCCGGACTGGCCCGTGAGGACGTAGCCCCGTTGCGCCGCCTCGGCGTCCTTCATGTTGATCTGGATGATGCGGCCGGCCCGTCGC
Source organism: Brevundimonas subvibrioides ATCC 15264 (assembly GCF_000144605.1). Taxonomy (NCBI): domain Bacteria; kingdom Pseudomonadati; phylum Pseudomonadota; class Alphaproteobacteria; order Caulobacterales; family Caulobacteraceae; genus Brevundimonas; species Brevundimonas subvibrioides. Next base: position 2,824,864 of record NC_014375.1, read on the forward strand.
GCCTGCCAGGTCCGCTCCACCTGATCGTTGAAGGCGGCGGTGCGCTGGATCATGACGTAGGTCGTCGCGTTCACGGCCAGCAGAAGAATCATCGCCGCCGCCAGAAGCAGAACGATCGACCGCCCCAGTGTACGCTGGCGCAACAATGTGCGGATGTGGGCGAAAAGCGCGGAAATCTTCGTCATGTCCGCCGAGCTTTAGCGGAGCGGTATCGCCTGTCCAGAGAAGTCGTTCGCGGCGCAACACATGCAGGCCTAAAGCATTCCGACAACAAGCTGTGCCGTTTTAGGGAGTCTGATTTCATGGTGTCCTGGTGGTGGTTCATCCCGGCGGCCGTGGCCGTGATCGGAGCCTTGCTGCTGATCAGCGGGCTGACCGCGCTGTTCAAGGGGCGGTTCCTCGGCGGTCTGTTCGGATCCGCGGCCGGCGGCGTGCTGCTGGCCGGTGGGCTGGGAGCGGCGCTGCTGGGCCAGAACATCCAGACCTACGCGCGCCTGACCTACGAGCGGCCGGTCGCGGCCCTGACGGTGCGCCAGCTTGCCCCCCAGTATTTTGAGGTCACCGTCACCCAGCCCGCCACCGCGGACCTGCCGGCCCGGACGGCGGTGTACCCGGTCAACGGCGACGAATGGCGGATGGAGGCGCAGGTCCTGAAGTGGAAGCCCTGGGCCAATGTGATCGGACTGGACAGCCAGTACCGTCTGGATCGCCTGTCCGGGCGCTATCAGGACATCGACCAGGAACGCACCGGAGCGCGCAGCGTCCACGCCCTGTACCGTGAGGAACCCGGGACGATCGCGGGCGTCCAGATGCCGTGGTCGCCCAGTGCCTGGGACATGGCCCGGAAGTACCGCCGCTACGTCGACGCCGTCGACACCCTCTATGGCTCGGCCGCCTATATGCCGATGGCGGACGGCGCGGCCTACGAGGTCTGGATCACCCAGTCGGGGCTGATCGCCCGGCCGACGAACGACGCGGCGCGGGCGGCGTCGGCCGGCGGGTTCGTGCAGGTGAACTAGACGCTGCCCAGGGTGCGCAACCGCGCCTTGGGGTGGACCTCGTTCTGGCTCATGACGACGGTCTGGCCGCGGAATCGTTCGATGATGGAGCGGACGTAGGGCCGGATCTGCGGACCGGTCAGCAGGACCGCGCTCTCACCCGACATCGCGGCGCGCTCGAACACGTCGCGGACCGCGCGAATGAAGTCCTGCAGCCGCGACGGCGCCATGGCCAGTTGCTTGTCCTCGCCGCCGCCGACCAGCGCCTCGGCGAAGGCGTTCTCCCATTCCGGCGACAGGGTGATGATCGGCAGGGCCCCGTCCTCGCCCTTGTACTGCCAGCACAGCTGACGGGCCAGGCGGGTGCGGACGTGCTCGACCAGGGTGGTCACCGAGGACGAATGCGGGGCCGCCTCGGCCAGGCCTTCGAGGATGGCCCCCAGATCGCGGATCGAGACCTTCTCGCGCAGCAGGGCCTGCAGCACGCGCTGGAGCGTCGTGACGGTGACGACCGACGGGACCAGTTCGTCGACCAGCTTTTTCTCCTCGACCCCCAGTTCCTTGATCAGCTTCTGCACCTCGGCATAGCTGAGCAGGTCGGCCATGTTCTCCTTGAGGATCTCGGTCAGGTGGGTGGTCAGCACCGTCGAGGGATCCACGATGGTGTAGCCGCGGAAGGTCGCCTCCTCGCGCAGGCTCTCGTCGATCCAGGTCGCGGGCAGGCCGAAGGCGGGTTCCTTCGTGTGTTCGCCCGGCAGTTCGACCTGGCGGCCGGCCGGGTCCATCGCCATCAGGGAGCCCAGACGCACCTCGCCCTGCCCGGCCTCCATCTCCTTGATCCGGATGGCGTAGCCCTGGGTCGGCAGGCGCATGTTGTCGAGGATACGGACCGACGGCATGACGAAGCCGTACTCCTGGGCGAGAGCGCGACGCAGGGCGCGGACCTGATCGGTCAGGCGGCGGCCCTCCAGGTCGTTGATGAGGGTCAGCAGCGAATAGCCCAGTTCGATCTTGACCTCGTCGATGGTCAGGGCCGTGCCGATGGGTTCCTCGACGTCGTCCTTGGGCTTGGCGTTGACGGCGTCGTTCTCGACCGGCTGGGGCTTCAGACGGGCCCGGCCGAGGCGCCAGGACATGATGCCCGCGCCGATGGCGAGCGCCGCGAAGGGGATGATCGGCATGCCGGGGATCAGGGCCAGCAGCCCGGCGGCGGCCGACACCATGCCCAGGCTGACGGGGTTGGTGGCCAGCTGGGCCACCAGAGCCTTGTCGGCCGAGCCCTCGACGCCCGCCTTGGACACCAGGAAGCCGGCGGCGATCGAGATGATGATGGCGGGGACCTGGGTCACCAGACCGTCGCCGATGGTCAGCTGGATATAGGTGTTGGCGGCCTCGCCGATCGGCAGGCCGTGCTGGATCGTGCCGATCAGGATGCCGCCGATGGCATTGATGGCCACGATGATCAGGCCCGCCATGGCGTCGCCACGCACGAACTTGGACGCACCGTCCATGGCCCCGAAGAAGGTCGATTCCTGCTCCAGTTCCTTGCGCCGCAGCTTGGCCTGGTCCTCGGTGATCAGGCCGGAGGACAGGTCGGCGTCGATGGCCATCTGCTTGCCCGGCATGGAGTCCAGGGTGAAGCGGGCGCTGACCTCGGCGATGCGGGTCGAGCCCTTGGTGATGACGACGAAATTGACCACCAGGATGATGGCGAAGATGATGATGCCGATGATGAAGCTGCCGCCCATCATCAGGGCGCCGAAGGCGTTGATGACCTGACCGGCGGCGTCGTGGCCCTCGTGGCCGTGGGTCAGGACGAGGCGCGTCGACGCCAGGTTCAGGCCCAGCCGGAACAGGGTCGAGATCAGCAGCACGGTCGGGAAGATGGCGAAGTCCAGGGGGCGCTTCATCATCAGCGCCGTCATCAGGATCAGCACCGACGAGACCAGGCTGATGGCCAGCAACAGGTCGAGCAGGAATTTGGGGACAGGCAGAATGAGGAGAAGGATGACTCCGATGACGCCGACGGCCATGCCGACCTCGCCGCGCAGCAGCCAGCCCCGGATGTCGCCGCCGGTCGGACGGGCCATGCCGTCCTTCATCATCACGGGCGCGTCGGTCATGCGCGACCGAGCCGGGCCAGGGCCATCCGCGTCGCCTGCGCGATCACGGCGGCGTTCTGGCTGTCCGAGGTCTCACGCGTGGCGTGGTAGTAGGCGGCGACGATGACCGGCTCGCCCGAAGGCGGATACAGGATGCCGATGTCGTTGGTCGGGCCATAGCCTCCGGTGCCCGTCTTGTGCGCCACGCGCCAGTCAGCCGGGACGCCGGCCTTGAGCCGGTCCGTCCCGGTCGGCGAGGTGAACATCCAGCCCAGCAGCATCGTCTTCGAGTCCGCCGACAGGGGCGAGGTCGGGTCGACGAACAGGCGGTGCAGATTGGCGACCGACCGGGCGGGCGTCATGGTGTCCTTGATGCCGTCGAGGCGGTTCATCTCGGGCTCGAACCGGTCGACCGTGGTGCTGTCGTCCCCGATGCCGCGATAGAAGGCCCGCATGGCCTCGAGACCGCCCAGCGCCTTGAGCAGCAGGTTGGCGCCGGGGTTGTCGGAGACTTCGACCACGGCCTGCATCAGGCGTTCGACCGACAGGCTGGAGCCGATGGCGGGCTCGGTCACCGGAGCATGGGAGACCATGTCGGCGCGGGTGACCGGAACGGCGCGGTCGAGCCGTTCCTGGCCCGCCTGCACGCGCATCAGGGTCGCGGCCGACAGATACATCTTGAACGTCGAGCAATAGACGAACCGCTCGTCGCCGCGCGCGGTCAGGCGGCGGCCCGAGCCGAGATCGTGGGCGACGAAGCCGATCCGGCCGCCGTTGTCAGCCTCCAGGGCGGACAGGTCGAACGTTTCCGGCACGACCGGGGTCGGGGCATCGGCCGGGGCGGCCTGCGGCGCGCAGCCGATCAGGCCCAGCGCACCCATGGCGGTCAGGACGCTTCTGCGGTCCGCGACGATCATCCTAGGCCGCGCTCGCGCCGTAGCCGGTCGTGGCGATGCCGGTCTGGGGCGCCATGATCCGGGTGCCCTCGTCGGCGTATTCGTTGAGCTTGTTGCGCAGCGTCCGGATCGAGATGCCCAGGATGTTGGCCGCGTGCGTGCGGTTGCCCAGGCAGTGGGTCAGGGTGTCGAGGATCAGGGTCTTTTCCATCTGGGCGACGGTCTGGCCGACATAGGCCCGGGACACCGCGTCGGCGGTCTGGGCGGCACGACCCGCCAGCCCGTTGTCCACAGCCCCGCCCACAGCCCCCATCAACGGTTGCCCGTCCGGCAGGCGGATGGCCTCGGCGTCGATTTCCGGCCCGACGGCCAGCAGGACCGCGCGGTGCATGGCGTTTTCCAGCTCGCGCACATTGCCCGGCCAGCGGTGGGCGGCCAGGGCGCGACGCGCGTCCAGCGACAGCGGCCGGACCGGGACGCCGTTGGCGGCGGCGTATTTCTTGACGAAGTGATCGGCCAGGACCGCCACATCGCCGGGGCGTTCGCGCAGCGCGGGCAGCCGCAAGTTCACGACGTTCAGGCGGTACAGCAGGTCCTCGCGGAAGGTGCCCTCGGCGACCGCCTTGGCCAGGTCGCGGTTGGAGGTGGCGATGATACGGATGTTCACCGGCACGGGCTTGGTGCCGCCGACCCGGTCGATGATGCGCTCCTGGATGGCGCGCAGGAGCTTGGCCTGGAGACGGGTGTCCATCTCCGAGATTTCGTCCAGCAGCAGGGTGCCGCCGTCGGCCTCCTCGAACTTGCCGATGCGACGGGCGACCGCACCGGTGAAGGCCCCCTTCTCGTGGCCGAACAGCTCGGATTCCAGCAGGTTGTCGGGGATGGCGGCGCAGTTGACGCTGATGAACGGACGCTCGGCGCGCTTGGAATGGGTGTGGAGGTAACGGGCCATCACCTCCTTGCCGACGCCGCTTTCGCCGGTGATCAGGATGGAGGCTTCCGAGCGGGCGACCTGGTCGGCCAGCTTGATGACGGCCTGCATCGACGGATCGGCCGAGATCAGAGGCCGCTCGTCGTCGGCGACGGCGGCCAGGACGGCGGCGATCAGGTCCGCTTCGGGCGGGAGCGGAATGAACTCCTTGGCCCCGGCCCGGATGGCGGCGGCGGCCTTGTCGGCATCGTTGTCGACCCCGCAGGCGACCACCGGCACGAAGATCCGCTCGGCCTCGTTGGCGGCGATCAGGGCGGCGATGTCGAGGTTGTAGTCGACCATAAGCAGGTCGGCCCCCTGCCCGCGTCGCAGCTGTTCCGTCGCCTGATCCGTGCGCTCGACGTGATTGACCTTGGCGCCGTGCGCCATGGCCATCTTCACCGCCGCCGCGAGCTGGCCCGAGAGCCGTCCAACCACCAGAAGCCGCATGGGTCTTCTCCTCTACTTCTTACGCGCGACCCGAACGCCTAGGCGTTCGAATCCTCGGTCTTGATGATTTCCGTCATGGTCACGCCGAGGCGATCCTCGACGACGACGACCTCCCCGCGGGCGACGAGACGGTTGTTCACGAAAATGTCGATGGCCTCGCCGACCTTGCGGTCCAGCTCGAGCACCGAGCCACGATTGAGCTTCAGCAGCTGGGCCACGGTCATGTGGGCCTTGCCCAGGACGGCTGAGATGTTGACCGGCACGTCGAAGACGGTGGCCAGGTCGGCGGCCGACTTGTCCCCGGCTTCGTCGAGGGTGGCCAGGGCGGTGGAGTCCGGAAACTCCTCGAGGGCGAGATCGTCGGCCATCAGTGTTGACCTCCATGGTCGAGGGATTCGGCATGCCCGGCCTCGGCGGCGAGGGCGGACCTGAGAGCGGTGGCGATGCGGTCGGCGGCGGCGGCCGGATCGAAGTCGGCGCGGCCGTCGGCCCATTCCAGCTGGAAAGCGGCGACCGGCAGGGAGGGATCGTCACGGAAGGCGACGAGGCCGGAGAAGCCCGAGTCGATGCACAGGGCCTGGATCCTGTTACGCGCCGCCTCGTCCAGCCCGGAGGCCCGGACGACCAGCCGTGGCGAGGCGTCGATCTCCTGACCCAGGGTCTCGAGCGCGGACTGCAGCGGCCCGGTCGGCAGGTGATCCAGGGCGGCAGCGGCGATGACGCGCGCGGCGGCCAGGGCCAGGTCGGCCGCGTGTTCGCGGTGCTGGTGCGCCACCTGGTTCAGGGCCGGCGCCGCCATGGCGACCGCCTGGCCGATGGCGGACAGGGCCATGGCCGACAGGCTCTCGATCTCGGCCAGCGCCGCCTCGCGGGCCTCCAGCCGGGCCTGGGCGACCAGGGCCTCGACCTCGGCCGGCATATAGGCGCGCTTGGTAGGCCGGAAGGCGGAGGGGCGCACGACCGAGCCGGCGTCGTCGAACTCGGTGTCGAAGACGAAGGGGCGGCTGTTGAGGGGGGCTGTCTCGACCATGTCAGTAGATCAGCTCGTCGTCGCCGGAGGCCCCGGCCAGCATGATCTCGCCGCGCGCCGCCAGGTCCTTGGCGACCTGCACCATGGCCATCTGGGCGGTGTCGACATCCTTGAGCCTCACGGGGCCCATGGATTCCATGTCCTCGCGCATGATCTTGGACGCGCGCTCGCTCATGTTGGTGAAGAACATCTCGCGCAGGGGCTCGGACGCGCCCTTGAGCGCGAGACCCAGGGAATCCTTCTCGACGGCCCGCAGCAGGGTCTGGACGCCGCCGGGGTCGAGCTTCGACAGGTCCTCGAACACGAACATCAGGGCGCGGATCCGCTCGGCCGACTCGCGGTTGCGTTCCTCCAGCGCGCCGATGAAGCGGGCCTCGGTCTGGCGGTCGAAACTGTTGAAGATGTCCGCCATCATCTCGTGGCTGTCGCGCTTGGAGGTGCGGGCCAAGTTCGACATGAACTCGGTGCGCAGCGTCTGCTCGATCTTGTCCAGGATCTCGCGCTGAACCGGCTCCATGCGCAGCATGCGCTGGACGCACTCCAGGGCGAAGTCCTCGGGCAGGGACGTCAGCACCCGGGCGGCATGGTCCGGCTTCACCTTGGACAGGACCACAGCGACGGTCTGGGGGTATTCGTTCTTCAGATAGTTGGCGAGGACCGCCTCGTTCACATTGCCCAGCTTGTCCCACATGGTGCGACCGGCGGGACCGCGGATTTCCTCCATCAGCCCTTCGACGCGTTCGGGCGGCATGAAGGAGGCGAGCAGCCGCTGGGTCTGTTCGAAGCTGCCCATGACGGCACCCGAGCCGGACATGCCCGAGACGAACTCGACCATCAACTCCTCGACCACCCCGGCCGAGACCGTGCCCAGCGAAGCCATGGCCTGGGAGATTTCCTTGACCTCGTCGTCGTCCAGCCCCTGCCACAGGCGGGTGTGATCCTCGCCCAGGGCAAGCAGGATCACAGCGGCCTTCTCGGGGCCGGACAGCTTCTTGGCGTCATCGACGGACGCTTTCTTTGAGGCCATCCGGGCGGGCATCAGCCTTCGTGCACCCAGCTGCGCAGGATGGAGGTCGACTCATCCGGATGCTTCTCGACGAAGTCCGCCACCTTCTTGACCGAGGACGCCTTCACCTGACCCTCGATGCGCGCGATGTCGATGCGCTGCTCCATCTCGGACGGGCCCGGCAGCTGTCCCATGGAGCCGCCGACCATCGTGGTCTGCAGCGAGGTGACCGGGATCTGACCGCCACCGGCCATCGCCATCTGCTGGCCGCCGCCCGAGGCGCTCTTCAGGAGGGGACGCAGGACGAAGAAGATCAGAAGCAGGGCCGTGACCAGCAGCACCAGCAGTTCGACGCCCCGCATGATGTCGTTCTTGGTGAAGTTCAGCAGCGGCGATCCGCCGTCGGTGCCGCCGGCCGACACCAGGGCGTCGCGGTTGAAGCGGACGTTGGTCACCCGGACCTGGTCGCCGCGCTCTTCGTTGAAGCCCATGGCCGCCTTCACCAGATCCTCGATCTGGGTGATCTCCTCGGCCGTGCGCGGCGCGTAGGTCGCCTCGCCGCCCGGCTCGGCGGCGGGGGTCAGCTTGCCGTCGACGGCGACCGCGACCGACAGCTTCTTGACCTCGCCGGGCTCCTTGACCGTCGTCGTGGTGGTGTTCGAGATCTCGTAGTTGGTCGTCTCGGTGTTGGCGCTTTCGGTCGACCCCGCCGGGGTGGTGGCCGGGGCGGCCCCGCCGGGGATGTTGTTGGTGGCCGTGGCCCCGCCGTCGGCGACGCCCGTCGTGTCCTGGGACTGGGTGCCGTTGGTCGAGGTCGAGCGGACGACCTGGCCGTCCGGATCGTATTTCTGCTCCTGGGTGGTGGAGCGGGTCATGTCGATGTCGGCGGTGACCTGGACCCGCGCGGCGCCGGGGCCGACGACGCCCTCGACCAGATCCTTGATGCGCTGCTGCAGCTGGGCCTCGGTCGCGCCCTTGGCTTCCTCGGCCGTCGCGGAACTGAAGCCCGCCTCGTCGTCCGCAGCGGCCAGGGTCTGGTTGGTCTCGTCGACGACCGTGACCTTGTTGGGCTTCAGGTTGGGCACCGACGAGGCAATCACGGCCCGGATGGCCCGGACCTGGTCCGACGAGAGCTTGCGACCGCCCAGACCCACGACGACGGACGCGGTGGGCTCGGCGGCATCCTGCTGGAACAGCTCGCGCTTGGGCAGGGCGATGGCGACGCGGGCCGACTGGACGCCACGCATCGACATGATGGTGCGGGCCAGTTCGCCCTGCAGGGCGCGCTGCTCGCTGATCTGCTGCTGGAATTCGGTCTGGCCCAGCACGGACTGGGTGTCGAACAGCTCGTAGCCGACAGAGCCGGAGGTCACGAGCCCCTTGCCTGCCAGCATCAGCCGCGCCTCGCCCACCTGGTCGCGGTTGACCATGATCGTCGAACCGTCGCCGCGCGTCGAATAGGGGATGCCGGACTGCTCCAGCGAGGCGGTGATCTCGCCCGCTTCGCGCAGGTCCAGGTTGGAATAGAGCAGCGCGTCGGGGGCCTGGCCGACGCGCAGCATCAGGGCGACCAGCACGGCAGCCACGCCCGCGCCGACGCCCAGCACCATGGCGAGGCGGCCGATCCCGAATCTCTGCAACGCCGCCGTAAAGCCGCCCACGCGTCCCCGCCCAAATACTGTCGCGGGAGCCCAGACCCCTCCGCTAGGCAGAAACTGCCGCCCGTCTGGTTAACGGCGGTTTAAGTGTCGGGGTGAACGGCGAGAAAGTGTCAGGCCGGCGAGGACATCGCCCGCCCCCGAAGGCAGGATCGCCGCCGGATCCGCGAGCACCGCCGCCACATCCCGAAAGACGACTTCGGCCTGAAGGTCGCGGTTCAGCAGATGCCAGCCGTCGGGATACCAGGCCGTGCGCAGGTTCGGTGGATCGCCCGCCTGGACAAGGGCGCGCCGCATCGGACCGGGCTCGATGATCTGGTCGTGCGCCCCGTACATCAGCATCGTCGGGACGCGGACCTGACCCAGCTGGCGCGCGGCGCTCTCCATCAGGTCGACGAGGCCGGACAGGGTGTCGAACCGGGTCGCCCGGATGAACAGGGGATCGGTGCCGTTGGCGACCAGCTCGGCCAGATTGTCGGTGGCGCGGATGTCGCGCACGGCCCAGTCCGGGGCCTCGACGGCGCGTCCGCCCAGAAGGCGGGCGGCGGCCCAAAGGCTGGCGCGGTTGGCGACGTTCTGGCTGGACCAGCCCCAGACGGCCGGGGCCAGCAGGATGGCCTGGTCGGCGACGGGCGGGCGATCGGACGCGAAGGCGCAGATGGCCACCGCACCGCCCATGCTTTCGCCCGCCACGGCGATGCGCGCCGTCGGATGCCGCGCGCGGACCAGGGCGACGACGGTGCGCAGGTCCTCGACCAGCAGGGCCTCCCCCGCCCAGGCGCCGCGCCCCGGGGCACCGCCGAAACCCCGCTGGTCATAAGCATAGGTCGCGATGCCCCGCTCGGCCCACCAGGGGCCGGCCAGACGCCAGGCGGAGGCGTGATCGTTCATGCCGTGAAGGGCGATGACGACGGCCCGGGGCTCGGTCGAACCCGGTGACCATCGGCGATACGGCAGGCGCGCGCCGTCCTGCACGACGAAGGCTCCCGGCTCGATCCGGGGACCGGTGAAGCCCGGCGGGGGCGCAAGCGGCGACTGGACATAGGGGGAGGCGCAGGCCCCCAGCCCCAGCATCAACCCCGTCAGCAGCGTCCGCCGGATCATCCGCGGAGCATGCCCTGAACCCTCTGGCGAAGATACGGCACGACCTCGGCCTCGAACCACGGATTGCGCCGCAGCCAGGCGGTGTTGCGCCACGACGGGTGCGGCAGGGGAAGGACGGCGGGCCCGTAGTCGCGCCAGGCGCGGACGGTGTCGGTCATGGTCGACTTCGCGCGATCGCCGAGGGCCCAGACCTGGGCGTGACCGCCCACCAGCAGGGTCAGCTCCATCCGCGGCAGGGCCTGCAGCAGCCGGGGCCGCCACAGCTCGGCGCAGCGACGCGGCGGCGGATAGTCTCCGCCCTTCGGCGCGGTGCCCGGATAGCAGAAGGCCTGGGCCGCGACGCCGATCCTGTGGTCGGCGTAGAAGGTCTCGTGGTCGACGCCCATCCAGTCGCGCAGGCGGTCGCCGGAGGGGTCGGTGAACGGCAGGCCGCTTTCGTGCACGCGCCGTCCGGGGGCCTGGCCGCAGATCAGCAGCCGGGTCTCGGGAAAGACGCGAACGACCGGGCGCGGAGTATGGGGCAGCTCACCCAGACAGGCGCGGCAGGCCCGGATGTCCGAAAGGACGGCGTCCAGATCAGACGAAGTCGTCATCGACCTCGGGCTTGGGCGGCAGGGCCGCGAGCGCCGCGGCCGTCTCGGCCTCCGTCGGCAGACGCAGCCGGGTCACACCCCGGAAGTTCGCGGGATCCACGACCTTGCCCTTCTTGGTGATCGTCAGCCGGCCCTGACGCATCAGGTGCAGGGCGGTCGCACGGACCTTGGGCAGGACGCGCTGCCACTGCTCTGTCTGGATGTGCTTGGCCACGTCCGCGGGCTCGACGGACTTGCCGCCGACGCCCTTGGGGTCGGCTTTTGCCAGGGTTTCGAAAATTGCCGCTTCGATTGGATCGCTCATCGGTCCTATATGCTGCACTGCGGGAACGAAAAGAAGGCTCAGTTCGGAATGGTCGCCAAAGTTACAGTCACGGAGGGCGAGTTCGCCGGTTGGCAGACCTACGACCTGCACGGCACCTTCGACCAGACCGTCGGTCCGTTCTACTTCAAGCCCGACCCCGACGGGCGGATGCGATGCGCCTTCCGGGCCGAGCCCAAGCACATGAACGCCGGCGACCGGATGCACGGCGGCTGCCTGATGACCTTCGCCGACATCGCCCTGTTCCAGACCGCCTATCAGGAGATGGAGGGCAAGAACGGCGTGACCATCCAGCTGGATTCCACCTTCATCGACGGGGCCTATGTGGGCGACCTGGTCGAGGCGACCGGAGAGGTCGTGCGGGCCGGCGGGTCGCTGATCTTCGTGCGCGGCCAGATCACCACGGGCGAACGGACGCTGATGACCTTCTCGGGCGTGATCCGGAAGTTCACCTCGCGCTGATCAGATGCCGGCCTTCGCGGCCGGGCGGGCGCGGCAGGCGTCGAGCCAGCGGGCCAGGTGAGTGAACTCCTCGGGCGGGCGGTATTTGACCATGCGCGCGAAATCCAGCCCGACCGCGCCGACGATGTCGGCGATGGTGAAGCGGTCCAGCGCGATGAACTCATGCTCGGCCAGATGCCGGTCCAGGGTCTTCATGAAGCGCTCGGCTGACACACGGTTGTAGTCGGCGACCTGGGGCTGCTGGGTGGCTTCCAGAACGGCCAGGGCCGGGTGGGTCAGGCGCACGTTCAGCATGATGGGGTTGGCCAGATAGAATTCGCAGCGGCGGGTCCACATCTCGACGACGGCCTGTTCGCGCGGGTCGTGTCCGAACAGGTTGGGCTCGGGGTAGAGCGCTTCCAGATAGCGGCAGATGGCGACCGATTCCGAGACCACCGTGCCGTCGTCCAGTTCCAGGGCGGGAACATGGGGCACGCCAACTTTCGCGCGGTAGTCCGGCGTCTTGTGGTCGCCCGACATGATGTCGACCTGGACGATCTCGACGTCCTCGATGCCCTTTTCGGCCATGACCCAGCGGACGCGCCGGGGGTTGGGGGCCCGAAAGGAATCATACAGCTTCATCGGATCCGCCTTTTCGTTCAGCCGAATATGGAGGCGGGCATCGCGCCCACAACCGCCGCCGTCATCAGGGTGGCCAGGAAGCCGGCGAACAGGGCCTTCCAGACCATGCCCAGAACCTCCTCGCGGCGCTCCGGGATCAGGACCGACAGGCCGGTGACGGTGATGCCGACCGAGCCGATGTTGGCGAAGCCGCACAGGGCATACGTCATCAGCATGCGCGTGCGCTCGCTCATGTCCCCGGACGGGATCTTGCCCAGTTCGATGAAGGCGACAAACTCGGTCAGGGTCAGCTTGGTGCCGAGAAGCCAGCCGGCCCGGCCCGCCTCGGACCAGTCCACGCCCATCAGCCAGGCGACCGGCATGAACAGCCAGCCCAGCAGGCGCTGCACGGTGACCTGATCGCCGAAGATCCAGAAGCCGCCGATCATGATGTTGACCAGCGCCACCAGGGCCACGAACACGATCAGCACGGCAGAGATGTTCAGCACGACCATCAGGCCGTCGGCCGTGCCCTTGACGATGGCGTCGATGGCGGAGTCGTATTTCAGGGCCGAGCCGTAGTCGGCCACCGCCCCGCCCTCGCCCGGCTTTTCCGGGATGATGATGCGGGCCAGCAGCACCCCGGCCGGGGCCGAGACGATCGAGGCGACCAGCACGTGGCCGGCCGCATTGGGCAGGGTCGCCGACAGGATCGAGGCATAGGCCACCATGGTGGAGCCCGCGACGGTGGCCAGACCCACCACCATCATCAGGAAGATCTCGGACCGGGTCAGCTTGTCCAGATAGGCCCGGATGACGATCGGGCTCTCGATCATGCCAAGGAAGATGTTGGCCGCGACGGCCAGGGCCGAGGCGCCGCCCAGCCCCATGGTCTTCTGAAACAGGAAGCCGAAACCGAGGGTGATCCACTTCAGGATCTTCCAATGCCACAGCAGGGCCGACAGCGCCGAGATGACGAGGATCAGGGGCAGGACGTTGAAGGCGAAGGTGAACAGGCCGCCCGGGTTGGTGACGGCGTAGGGCTGATCTCCCCCCGCGAGAAAGCCGAACACGAATTTCGTGCCCTCCGAGGTGGCGATCGCCAGGCCGTCGACGGCCCCCGTGACGGCGGCCAGCACGCCCTGCGATCCCGGAATGGCGAACAGCGCCAGAACCAGCAAGGCCTGAACCCCGATCGCGCCCAGCGTCAGCCGCCAGGGAAACCGCGCCCTGTTCTCGGACATCAGCCAGCAGGCGGCGACGATGGCGATAAGGCCGCCGAGGCTCTGGAGGTTCAGTGTCGTGAACATGGGTGTTCGTCTTTCCCCGATCCGTTCCGGGCGGATCCGCGGTGCCGCTTGAACGCGACTGGAGGCCGGGCTGCAAGCCCCTTCGCCTCAGTCCTGCGCATCGATGGTGTCGGCCGCCTCGCCGATGGCCTGCCAGACGCGATCCAGGTCCGCCGGATCGATGCAATAGGGGGGCATCACATAGACGGTATCGCCCAGCGGGCGGACCAGCAGATCCCGCTCGGCGAAGAAGGCCTTCAGCCACGGTCCCCGGCCGGACAAATAGCCTCCGCGCGCGCCGTCAAAGTCCACCGCGGCGATGGTCCCGAGGCGGCGAGGGTTGGACAGGGCCGGATGGCCGGCGATGCAGTCCAGACCCGCCTGCTGCGCGCTGCCGAGGGCCGTGACCCGATCGAGCATCGGCTCGTCGCGCCAGATCGCCAGGTTCTCGGCGGCCACGGCGCAGGCGATCGGGTTGGCGGTATAGCTGGACGAGTGGAAGAACATCTTCGAGCGGTCGGTCGACCGGTGCGCCTCGAAGATCGGGGCTGTGGCGAGGGTCGCGGCCAGGGGCAGGGCTCCGCCGGTCAATCCCTTGGACAGGCACAGGATGTCCGGTGACACCCCGGCCTGCTCGCAGGCCAGCAGGGTGCCCGTGCGGCCCCAGCCAGTCATGACCTCGTCGGCGATAAACAGGACCCCGTGGCGGGCGCAGATCCCGGCATAGGCGCGCAGGGTCTCGGCGGAATAGATCAGCATGCCGCCGGCCCCCAGGATCAGGGGCTCGACGATGAAGGCGGCGGGCTTCGGCTCCTGCCGGCAAAAGGCGTCGAGGGCGTCGAGGCTGGCCTGTTCCATACCCGCTGCCGGGAACGGAACGGTCGCCACGTCGAACAGCAGCGGCGCATAGGCCTGGTTGAACACGCCCCGCTCGCCCACCGACATCGTTCCGATGGTGTCGCCGTGATAGCTGTGCTGCATCACCACGATGCGGTGGCGAGGCCGGTCCGTGTTGGCCCAGAAGCCCAGCGCCATCTTCAGCGCCACCTCCACCGCCGTCGAGCCGCTGTCGGAATAGAAGACGTGCTGAAGGGGCTCGGGCGTCATGTCGACCAAGCCACGCGCCAGGCTCTCGGCCGGTTCGTGGGTCCAGCCGGCGAAGATGATCTGGTCAAACCGCTCGCTGGCACTGCGGATCGCGGCCTGCAGCCGGGGGTGGCTGTGACCGTGGGTGATGACCCACCAGCTGGAGATGGCGTCGATCACGCGCCGCCCGTCGGCGGTGTGCAGGGCGGCCCCCTCCGTACGCACGACCTCGGGGATGGGCTCGTTCAGCCCGTGCTGGGTGAAGGGATGCCAGACCGGGCTCATGAAAAGTCCCGGGTGTCGAACCCCTCGGCGAAGGCGGCTTCGAGCGTCTGCGGCGTCAGGCTCTCAAGCCAGGGCAGCCGGCCCAGTCGCTTCACCTGCCCGAAGCGGACGATGGCGGCCTCGGAGCTTTCTTGGGCCGGGCCGATGAAGGCCACACCCAGCACGGGCACCCCGCGCGACCGCAGGGCCTCCAGCGTCAGCAGGCTGTGGTTGATGGTGCCGAGGGCGGTGGAGGCGCAGACCACGACCGGCAGGCCCCAGCGGGCGAAGACGTCGGCGAACAGGACATCGTGGTTCAGCGGCACCAGTGCCCCGCCCGCCCCCTCGATGATCAGGGGCCGCTCGCAGTCTGGCGGGATCAGGGCGTCGGCGTCGATGCGGACGCCCTCCAGATCGGCCGCGTGGTGCGGCGAGGCCGGGGTCCCCAGCCGCCAGGCCTCGGGAAGGATGCGGTCGGCGGGCAGGCAGGTCAGGGTCGCGACGCGCAGGGCATCGGTGCCGTCCTCCAGCCCCGCCTGCACCGGCTTCCAGTAGCAGCCGTCCAGCGCCCGGGTCAGGGCGGCGGCGAAGACGGTCTTGCCGATGTCGGTATTCGTGCCCGTGACGACGAAACGGCTCATGCGGCGGGCTCCAGCAGCGGCTCCAGCACCTCGACCAGATCCTCGACATCCGTCATGGCGACATTGAGCGTCAGGGACAGCCGCAGTCGGGCGGTGCCGGCAGGGACGGTGGGCGGCCGGATGCCGCGCACGTCGAAGCCCCGGGCCTGAAGACCCTGCGCCACCGCCATGGTGCGGGCGTCGTTGCCCAGAACGACGGGCACGATCTGGGCCCCGGTCGACGGGATCCCCAATCGGTCGGCGAGCAGCCTCCCCGCCTCCGCCATCAGGGTCGCCAGCCGCGCCTGACGGGTCTCGTCCTGCATCAGGCCCAGGGCCGCGCGGCAGGCGGCCGCCATCAGCGGCGAGGGCGCCGTCGAGAAGATGAAGCCCCGCCCCCGGTTGACGAGAAAGTCGATCACCGTCCGGTCGGCGCAGACCAGAGCCCCCTCGCAGCCCAGGGCCTTGCCACAGGTGCGCAGGGTGATGACGTTTTCCCGCCCCTCGAGACCGGCCGCGAGACCGCGGCCACCGGGGCCGAACACGCCGGTCGCATGGGCCTCGTCGATCAGCAGGAAGGCGTCGTGACGATCGGCGATGACCGCCAGATCGGCTAGGGGGGCGCGGTCCCCGTCCATCGAATACAGGCTCTCGACCGCGATCCAGACGCGACCGACGCCGCCGCCCGTGCGCCATCGGGCGATGGCGGCCTCGACCGCACCGGCGTCGTTGTGGGGGACGGCCACGGCCTCTGCCCGGCCGAGCCGCATGCCCTCATGGGCGCTGGCGTGAACGAGGGCATCGTGGACGATCAAATCGCCCCGTTGCGGCAGGGTCGCCAGCAGGGCCGCGTTGGCCGCATACCCGGATGAGAAATACAAGGACGCGGCGCTGCCGAAGACGGCCGCCGCCTCCTGTTCGAGCGCCTCATGCTCGGGGTGATTGCCGCGCAGCAGACGCGAGCCGCCCGACCCGATCGGGACACCGCGCGCGAGCGCCTCGCCCACCGCCTGGCGAAGGGCCGGGGACGCTGAAAGGCCGAGGTAGTCGTTGGAAGCGAAATCACGCCCGGCCCGGGGCGCGAGGCGCCGCAGGCGGTGGGCGTCCTGAAGGTCGGCCAGATGCGCGCGATGCCCGGCCAGCAGGGCCGGCCGGGACCGCGTCGCCTCAGGCAGCGTCAGCGTCGGTGTCAGGACTGACGCCGCACCAGCTTGCCGTAGTCGTCCATCAGGGACAGCGAGATATCGCCCGGCGTGAAGGTATATTCGCCGATCGACTGGACCGGCGTCACCTCGGCGGCCGAGCCGGTCAGGAAGCACTCGCTGAACGTGGCCAGTTCCTCGGGCCGGATGTGGCGCACGACCACCTCGATGCCCTTCGCCCGGGCGATGTCGATGACAGTCTGGCGCGTGATGCCGTTCAGGATGTGGGTCACGTCGGGGGTGTGGATCACGCCGTCTTGGACGAAGAAGACGTTGGCCCCGGTCGCCTCGGCGACGTATCCGCGCCAGTCCAGCATCATGGCGTCCGAGAAGCCGCGCCGCTCGGCCGCGTTCTTGGACATGGTGCAGATCATGTAGAGGCCGGCCGCCTTGGCGGTGGTCGGGGCGGTCGCCGGGTCGGGGCGACGCCATTTGGCCCACTCCAGCCGGATGCCCTTCTTCTTGACCTCGGGATCGAAATAGCTGGGCCAGTCCCAGACGGCGATGGCGACGTGGACCTTGTTGTTCAGGGCCGAGACGCTGACCTGTTCCGGGCCGAGGTAGGCGACGGGACGGATGTAGGCGTCCTCCATCCCCATCCGGGCGCAGGTTTCCTTGCAGGCCGCGTCGATCTCGGCCACGCTGTACGGCAGCGAAAAGTCCAGCAGCTCTGCAGAGCGCGCCAATCGCTCGGAATGCTCTGTCAGCTTGAAGATTTCCCCGCCATACATACGCTCACCCTCGAACACCGACGAGCCGTAGTGCAGAGCATGGGTCAGAACGTGCGTTTTCGCTTCCCGCCAGGGTACGAAATCGCCGTCCATCCAGATCCAGCCATCACGATCGTCGAAAGGAACCAAGGCCATTGAACAACGTCTCCTGCGTAGATTTCTCGCTTAGAACGCTCGAAGCGCCCGAGGTCAACGCCGCGCGTCCGGGAATGTTCGCATGAGCAGTAGCCGTTCAGGGCCGGTGGCCGGGGCCGGTGTCGGTCGCCATCTGCTGATCGTCGACGACGACGACCGGATTCGCGAGCTGCTGAAGGAGTATCTGGCGCGCGAGGGCTATCGCGTCACCGGGGCCGCGCACGCCGCCGCCGCGCGTCGCCTGATGGAGCTGATCGAGTTCGACCTGGTCGTGCTGGACGTCATGATGCCGGGCGAGTCGGGCCTGGAACTGACCACCTGGGTACGGGGCAAGGCGCAGCTGTCCAGAACCCCGGTGCTGCTGCTGACCGCGCGAGGCGAGGCGGCCGACCGGATCGACGGCCTGTCGCGCGGGGCCGACGACTACATGTCCAAGCCCTTCGATCCCAAGGAGCTGTCGCTGCGGATCGACGCGATCCTGCGGCGGACCGGGGTCAAGCCGATCATGCCGCGCGAGATCCGGCTGGGCACGGCCATGTTCGACCTCGAGCGGCTGGAACTGACCCGCGACGGGGTTCCCATGCGGCTGACGGAGGCCGAGGCGCAGTTGCTGAAGACCCTGGCGCTGCACGCCCATGCGCCGGTCGAGCGGATGGACCTGTCCCCGGACACGGCCGACATCACAGGCCGGGCGGTGGACGTCCAGGTCACGCGGCTGCGCCGCAAGCTGGAGGCGGACCCGAAGAATCCGCGGTATCTGCAGACCGTGCGGGGCGTGGGCTATATGCTGGCCCCGGACTGACATGAGGCTACTCCCCTTCCCCGTCTTCTGGCGCGTGCTGAAAAGACAGTTGCCGACGACGCTGTGGGGACGGTCGCTGCTGATCATCGTCCTGCCGATCCTGATCATGCAGGGGGCGGTGACCTGGGCCTTCTTCGACATGCACTGGCAGACCGTGACCGCGCGTCTGTCCGAGGGACTGGCCGGCGATGTGGCCTGGGCGGCCGAGAGCTATCGCGACGAGCCGACGCCGGCGAACCTGGCCGTCATCGCCGACCGGGGCGAGCGGTCCATGCAGCTGTCGATCGCGCTGCGACCGGACGCCAAACTGCCCGGCGAGCAGCGCCGCGGCCCGATCGGCGTGGTGGACCGGACGTTGGAAGCGGCCCTGGCGGCGCGGCTGGATCAGCCCTTCTGGTTCGATACGACCCGCTATCCCGCCTATGTGGACATCCAGGTGCAGCAGCCCACGGGAGTGCTGCGGATCATCGCCCCGCGCGAGCGGGCCGTGGCGACCCAGGCGCACATCTTCGTCCTGTGGCTGATGCTGGCGACAGTGCTGCTGATGGGGGTGGCCATCCTGTTCATCAGGAACCAGGTCCGCGCGATCGAACGGCTGGCCGAGGCGGCCGAAGCCTTCGGACGGGGCGAGATGTCGCCCAAATTCAAGCCGCACGGCGCGCGCGAGGTGCGGCAGGCGGCCGTCGCCTTCCTGGCCATGCGCGACCGGATCCAGCGTCACATCGAGCAGCGGACGGCGCTGCTGGCCTCGGTCAGCCACGACCTGCGCACGCCCCTGACCCGGCTGCGTCTGGAGCTGGCCCTGGCCCCGCAGTTCAAGCGTCAGAGCGCCATGAAGGGCGACCTCGACGAGATGGAGCATATGATCGACGAGTACCTGGCCTTCGCCAAGGGCGAGGCGGGGGAAGCCACCCAGGCCGTCGACGTGTCGGCGCTGCTGAAGGCCGCGGGCGAGGACGTCAAACGCGCCGGGGCCGAGGTCGAGATCGCGGCCCCGACCAGCCTGACCGCGTCCCTGCGGCCCATCGCCTTCAAACGGGCCCTGGCCAATCTGGCGGGCAATGCGGCGGCGCACGGCGAGCATGTGCGGCTGACCGCGCGGGCCCTGGCGTCGGGCGGGCTGGAGATCGCGGTCGAGGACGACGGCCCGGGCATCCCCGACGACATGCACGAGGAGGCCTTCCGGCCGTTCAGCCGGCTGGACGAGAGCCGCAACCAGAACCGCAAGGGCGTGGGGCTGGGCCTGGCCATCGCGCGGGACGTGGCGCGCGGGCACGGCGGCGACATCACCCTGGCCCGCAGCGAGCTGGGCGGGCTGCGCGCCCTGATCCGCCTGCCGGGCTGACCCCATCACATTGCGGGGACGGCACTGGCGAAGCCGGCCGGGGAAGCGCATCTTCCGGCGAGAGATTTCCGGAGGTCGCCATGCGTCGTCTCGCCTTTTTCGCTCCCCTTGCCCTGGTCGCGGGTCTCGCCGCGTCGCCCGCCCTGGCCCAGAGCCCGCAGATCAATGTCACGGTCGGCGGGGACCTGAGCCGCGAGGTCCGGACGCTGGGCCAGCGCGAGGTCGACCGGCAGATCGCGCAACTGACCGAAACGGTCTCGCGCGAGCTGGAGCGCGAAGGTGCCCTTCAGGGGGCCCAGATCAACCTGGTCCTGACGGACCTGAAGCCGAACCGGCCCACGATCGAACAGGCGAACGCCAAGCCCGGTCTGTCGATCATCGACAGTATCTCCATCGGCGGAGCCGCCATCGAGGGCGAGGTCGTGACCGCGGACGGGCAGCGTCGCCCGGTCCGGTTCTCGCGCTATTCGACCTCGCTGGCCGACGTGATCGGCTACGGCACCTGGTACGACGCCGAGCGGGCCTACGATCGTCTGGCCAGCAATCTGGCGTCAGGCCGGCTGGTCTCCCGCTAGGGCCTGCGCGCGCCGGATCGCGGCCTGGACGGCGGAGCGGGCGGTTGCGTCCAGCCCTGCCGCCTCGAGCGCGTCCAGCCCGGCCCGGGTCGTGCCGCCGGGCGAGGCGATCCGGGCGATCAGGTCGTCGAGTCCTGCATCGGTCCCTGCCCCGGCCCCGGCCGAGCGCAAGGCACCGCGCGTCAGCCGACTGGCCGCATCGGGCGACAGTCCCGCCTCGGACCCCGCCTCCGCCAAGGCCTGCGCCAGGGCGTAGAAGAAGGCGGGGGCCGAGCCGGCGACGGCGGTCGCGGCATCGATCAGCCCCTCCTCCTCCAGGTCCACGGTGTCGGCGATCGGGTCGAACAGGCTGTGGGCCTGAGCGCGGGCCCCGGCATCGGCCGACCAGATGGCGGCGACGCCCTGGGCCTGGGCGACCGCCGTCGTGGGCATGACGCGGACGACGGGACGGCCCGGCAGGACGGCGGCGATGTCGGCGGCACGGACACCGGCCATGACGGACAGGACGGTCGCGTCGGCCGGCAGGGTGGCCTCCAGCGGGGTGACGGCCTCGCGCCAGGCGGCGGGCTTCACCGCGATGACGAGAGTCCGGGTGCCGGGCGGACAGCCGGGGGGGCTCTGGCGGGTCAGGATCGCGGGGTCGAAGGCGATGCCAGCCAGCCGCCAGCCTTCGGTGATGGCCGACCCCAGACGGCCGTGACCGAGGAGGGTGACCCCGCCGACGGCCATGTCAGGCCGTGCCGACGGTCTCGAACAGGCAGGAGTCGATCGCGTCCTGCGGCTTCTTGTTGCCGCGGATCATGAAGTCGAACGCCGGATAGTAGCGGTCGGAGGCCTCGACGGCCGCGTCGATCATGGAGGCGGCCTGGGCCAGCGTCGGGCGCTCGCCGTGCGGCAGGGCGAGGGAGTGGCGGAAGACGATCTCGCCATCCTCGGCCCAGACCTCGAAATGGCCCATCCAGGTGCGCTGGTTGACCATCGACACCAGTTCATAGGCCGCGTTGCGGCGCGACTTGGTGGCGCGCAGGTCCAGCGCGCAGCACAGCTGCAGACAGTCGCCCTCGGGCCGCCACGCGAACCACAGCTCGTAGTCCTTCCAGTCTCCGGCCAGGGCGAAGGCCAGATCGCCGTCGTCGGTGCGGTCGAACGGCAGGTTCTCGGCGTTCAGAACGTGCTCGACCACATCCAGCGGATCAAAGGGGGCGTCGGCTTCGTGTCCGGCAACGTCCATCAGGAAAACTCGATCTCGTGGGAGGTCGGCCGCGACTCAGCAGCCTTGGAAGGACGGTAGGCGTGTTCGCGGATTCGGCTCAACCGGCTGCGTCCGGAAGACGAGTTCCGTCTGTGGACGTTCCCGTTTTCGGCGCTTTCGCCTTGGCGGCGGCGGCTTTCTGAAGCTCGGCGACCTCGGCGCGCAGGGCGATCACCTGGGCCTTCAACACGTCGAACTCGTCGCGCCGGACCAGATCCATCTCGGCGGCGATACGGTCGGACTGGGCGCGGAAGGCGGATTTCGCCTCTTCGCCGGCGGCCTGGGCCAGGCCCATGGCGCTGGTCGACAGCTTGGCGAACTCGTCGAGGAAGGGGTTGCGGGTCTGCATGATCGTCTCCGGCCCGGACATGCGAGCATCGTTAAGGGAGGGTTGCCTGATATGGTGAACGAAACCTTACCCGGCCACCCCCTGCATAAGCTGAAACGCGGCCGAAACGTGTCACGCTCGCGTGACGCATCGACCCTTGCTAAAGGGCTGCGACAGCCGTTTCAGGAGCGCCGCGCTTGCCCTTTCCCGAGTTCGACCCGGTCCTGATCCAGCTGGGGCCCTTGCCGATCCGCTGGTACGCCCTGGCCTATGTCCTGGGCATCGTACTGGGCTGGGTCTATGCGGCCCGGATCCTCAAGAGCCCGCGCGTCTGGCTTCCCGGCAAGCCCCCGATCACGACGACGCAGCTGGACGATCTGGTGCTGTGGATCACCCTGGGCATCATCCTGGGCGGCCGGTTCGGCTACGCCCTGTTCTACAAGCCGGTCATGTACGCCCAGCTGTTCACCGGCGAGACGCTGGGCGAGCGGTTCGAGCTGTTCCAGCTGTGGACCGGAGGCATGTCGTTCCACGGCGGCTTCCTGGGCGTCTGCGTCGCGGTGTTCTTCTTCGCCCGCAAGCACAAGGCCAACCTGCTGAGCCTGGGCGACGCCATCGCCCCCGTGGTGCCGATCGGGCTGGCGTTCGGGCGGCTGGCCAACTTCATCAACGGCGAGCTGTGGGGCCGCACCACCGACGTGCCGTGGGCGATCCGGTTCTGCAACGCGCGGATCGAACAGCTGTACGGCTTCTGCCCCGCGGGCAACGAACCGCGTCACCCCAGCCAGCTCTACGAAGCCGGGCTGGAAGGCATCGTGCTGCTGGGCATCCTGTCGCTGGGGGTCTGGAAATGGCGGCTGCTGAGCAAGCCGGGCTACATCACCGGCCTGTTCCTGGTGGGCTACGGACTGGCACGGGCGGCGCTGGAGAATGTGCGCCAGCCGGACGTCGGACTGGACCAGCTTCCCTTCGGCCTGACCATGGGGATGATCCTGTCGGTGCCGATGATCCTGGTCGGGGCCTGGCTGATCCGGCGCGCCTGGATGCGGCCGCCGGCGGTCACCGCGGAGCCCGTCGAGGCCTGATCCCATGGCTTTGAAGGACCGACTGGCCCGCGAGATCGCCCTGACCGGGCCGATGACCGTGGCCGACTACGTCACCCGGTGCCTGCACGATCCGACCGACGGCTACTATGCGACGCGTCCGGCGCTGGGCGAAGGCGGCGACTTCATCACCGCGCCCCTGATCAGCCAGATGTTCGGCGAGCTGATCGGTCTGTGGGCGGTCGAGACCTGGCAGAGACTGGGGGCCCCGGAGCGGTTCCGGCTGGTCGAGGTCGGCCCCGGCGACGGCACCCTGATGGACGACG
This sequence comes from Brevundimonas subvibrioides ATCC 15264, assembly GCF_000144605.1. Lineage (NCBI taxonomy): Bacteria > Pseudomonadati > Pseudomonadota > Alphaproteobacteria > Caulobacterales > Caulobacteraceae > Brevundimonas > Brevundimonas subvibrioides. The sequence goes on from NC_014375.1 coordinate 2,848,053, forward strand.
CGCTGCGGGCGGCGCGGGTGGCGCCCGGCTTCCTGGAGGCCTGCGACCTGATCCTGATCGAGCCCAGCGGGCCGTTGCGGGAGGTTCAGGCGCGGAGGCTGGCGCAGGCCGACGTCTCGCCACGCTGGGTCCGGTCGCTGGGACAGATCGATACCGACGCCCCCGTCATCCTGATCGCCAACGAGGTGCTGGACTGTCTGCCTGCGCGTCAGTTCGTACGGACGGAGGGTGGATGGGCCGAGCGACGGGTCGGGGTGACCGACGGCGGCGACCTGACCTTCGGGCTGGTCGGCATCACCGGCGGGTTCGAACGGCCCGGGTTCGAGGTGGAGCCGGGCCAGGTGATCGAGGCGTCGGAGCAGCAGGCGGCGTTCGGACGCGATCTGGCGGCGATGCTGGCCGAGGCGTCGGGCGCTGCCCTTCTGATCGACTACGGACGGGACCGGCCGGGCGTGGGCGACACGCTGCAGGCGTTGCGGCGCCATGCGAAGGTCGATGTCCTGGCCACCCCGGGCGAGGCGGACGTGACCCAGTGGGCCGACTTCCCGGCCGTGCTGGAGGCGGCGGTCCGGGCGGGCGCGGACGTCACCGGCTGCGTCGGACAGGGCGACTTCCTGCGACGGCTGGGGATCGAGGCGCGGGCCGAGCGGTTGAGGACGGGACGGCCGGAGGCGGCCCCGGTGATCGGGCGGCAACTGGCCCGGCTGACGGGCCCCGACCAGATGGGCGCGCTGTTCAAGGCGGCGGCGATCTTCTCGCCCCGCAGCCTGAGTGTTCCGGGATTCGAGACATGAGCGTGCCTGAGCCGATCACCCATCCGCTGCTGACACAGGCCGGCCTCCGGCACGGCTTCTTCACGCGACAGGGCGGGGTCTCCACCGGCCTTTACGAGGGGCTGAACACCGGGCTGGGGTCGGCGGACGATCCGTCAGCGGTGGCCGAGAACCGCCGACGGGTGGCCGACGCCATGGGCGGTGGACCGGACGACCTGGCCGGCTGCTACCAGATCCATTCGGCGATCACGCGCGTCGCCGACGGCCCCTGGCGCGGCGACCGGCCGGAAGGCGATGCGGTGGTATCGGTCACGCCCGGCGTGATCTGCGCGGTGCTGACGGCCGACTGCGCGCCGGTGCTGCTGGCGGATCCCGAGGCGCGCGTCGTGGGCGCGGTCCATGCGGGGTGGAAGGGGGCGCTGGGGGGCGTGGTCCATTCGGCCGTCACCGCCATGGAAGCCCTGGGCGCCCGGCCCGACCGGATCATCGCCGTGGTCGGCCCCTGCATCGCCCAGGCGTCCTATGAGGTCGGGGCCGACTTCCAGGACCGGTTCGAGCATCACGACCCGGGCGCGGGCCGGTTCTTCGCGGACGGCGTGACCGGGGACCGCCGGATGTTCGACCTGCCCGGCTATGTGGTGTGGCGGCTGGAGCAGGCCGGCGTCGGCGAGGCGGCCTGGACCGGCCATGACACCTGCGCGGACGAGGCGGTCTTCTATTCCAACCGTCGGGCCTTCCAGCGGGGCGAGCCAGACTTCGGTCGGCTGATGTCGACGATCACGCTGGGCTGAGGGGCACGCGCGGTGCCTGGCGGTCAGGGTATCTAGAACTCGAGCCCCGTGGCCGCGGGGCACCGCCCTGTGCAGATCGACACCAAGGATGTGCACCTCATCATGCGCCCACGTTCATCGGCGGGTGGGGGTCAAGGTGGGCTTCCGGCCGCCGGAAGCAATCGATACAGAAAAACGGTGTCAGCGATTGATCATGCCCACACCATCGACGACCTCCGACTTAGAGCCCGCCGTCGCCTGCCGCGTCCGATCTTTGATTATCTGGATGGCGGGGCAGATGAGGAATGGTCTCTCGGACGCAACGTCACGGCCTTCTCAGACTACGAGATCGTGCCCGACGTCCTGACGGACGTCTCCTCGATCCGGACGGCGACGACCGTCTTCGGCCAGCCGGCCGCCTGGCCGCTGATGCTGTCCGCGACCGGCCTCACCCGGATGTTTCACGGTGCCGCGGAGCCGGCCGTCGCCCGCGCCGCGGCGGCCCAGGGCCTTCCCTACTGCCTGTCCACCATGGGCACGACGCGGCTGGAGGATCTGGCGGCCACGGTCCCCGTCCCGATGCTGTTCCAGGTCTATGTGTTCAAGGATCGCGGGCTCACGCGCGAGTTCGTCTCGCGGTGCCGCGAGGCCGGATACGCCGGCCTGTGTCTGACGGTCGACACCCCCGTCGCGGGCAACCGGCTGCGCGATCGCCGAAGCGGTCTGTCCCTGCCGCCCCGGCTGACGGCACGATCCCTGCTGGACTTCGCCCTGCATCCCGGCTGGTCGATCCCGGCGCTGACCGGAGACCGGTTCGACCTGGCCAATGTCAGTCACAGGACCGATGCCCTGGCGACCAACCCGATGAGCCTGTTCGATTTCATTGGCCGCCAGTTCGACCCCGGCCTGACCTGGCGCGACGTCGAGTGGCTCGCCTCCGAATGGAACGGACCCCTGGCGATCAAGGGGCTGATGACGCCGGAGGACGCCACCCGCGCCATCGGTTCGGGCGCGAGCGGCGTGATCCTCTCGAACCACGGCGGACGTCAGCTGGATGGCGCGCCCGCGCCCATCGATCAGGTCGCCGCCGTGCGGGATGCCCTGGGCGACGGGCCCGACGTCATCTGCGACGGGGGCGTCCGCCGCGGCTCGGACATCGTCAAGGCCGTGGCGCTGGGTGCGACCGCCTGTTCCATCGGCCGGCCCTATCTGTACGGGCTGGCGGCCGCCGGGGAGGCCGGCGTCGCCCGGGCCCTCGCGATCCTGCGCGACGAGTTCGAACGCACGCTGGCCCTGGCGGGCGTCCCGGCCATCCAGTCCCTGTCGCGACGCCACATCCGGCACAGGCCGCAGGTCGGCGCGCGGCTGCGGATCGGTCAATGAAAACGGCCTGTCAGCAAATCGGACCGTCTTCGGGATGCGGTCCGACCGGTCCAAGGTAGGCCCCATGTCGACTGTCTCCGATGCCGTCATGGCGAAAACCTCCTGTGGCCCGGTGCGGGGTCGAGAGTCAGAGGGTGTCGCGCGATACCTGGGCATTCCCTATGCCGCCGCGCCGGTTGGCGACCTGAGGTTCGTCGCGCCACAGCCGCACGCCCCCTGGGACCAACCCCGGGACGCGACCGCGTTCGGCCCGACGGCACCCTATCAGCTGCGGGATTTTCCCACCCTGGACCTGACGCCGCTGGTCGGATCCGGATGGGTGAAGGGGGACGACTACCTCAACCTGAACATCTGGACGCCCGCAGGATCGGATGCGGCCGGCCTGCCGGTCATGGTCTTCATCCATGGCGGGGCCTGGGTCGGCGGCACGGCATCGGCGCCCACACAGGACGGCACGAGCTTCGCCCGGAACGGCGTCGTCTGCGTGACGATCAACTACCGTCTGGGGATCGAGGGCTTCCTGCCCATTCCCGGCGTGCCCACCAATCTGGGTCTGCGCGACATGATCGCAGCGCTCGGGTGGGTGCGCGACAATATCGCCGGGTTCGGCGGCGACCCCGCCAATGTGACGGTCTTCGGCGAGTCGGCGGGCGCCATGTCGATCGGCGACCTGGTGGTCTCGCCCCTGGCGAAAGGCCTGTTCCGTCGCGCGATCCTGCAGAGCGGCCATGGCTCGATGGTCCGGTCGGTCCGGACGATGCGAAAGGTCGTGGACCGGCTGGCGAAGGTGCTCGGCGTGTCGGCCGACGTGGCCGGCTTTCGGTCAGCCAGCATCCAGGCGGGACTCGACGCCCAGGATGTCGTCCAGGCCCCGACCTCGGGCCTGGACATGCGCGGCGAGAACGGTCGCGACCCGGCCTATGGCCTCAGCAAATTCCTGCCGGTCCATGGCGACGACGTGATCCCGGTTCCACCCCTGCAGGCCCTGGCGAAAGGCGCGGGGGCCGAGATCGATGTGCTGATCGGGACGAACGCCGAGGAGATGAACCTGTATTTCGTCCCCACGGGGGTGAAGGCGAAGCTCGGGCGCCTGCTGGCCTGGTTCCTGCTCAGCCGGACCGAGCGGGGCGCGCTGGGCATTCTGAACCGCTATGGACTGGGCCAGCGTGGCGTTCCGGGCGGCGCGACCCTGACCCGGGCCCTGACCGACCTGGTCTTCCGCTGGCCGGCACGGGCCTATGCCCAGGCGCACCAGGGCCGGACTCATTTCTACGAGATGGACTGGCGCTCGCCCGCTCTGGGCGGAGAGCTCGGGGCCTGCCACGCCGTGGATGTGCCGTTCGTGTTCAACACCCTGGCGACCGCCACGGGACCGATCGGCGTGCTGGGCCAGACACCGCCGCCCCAGGCCCTGGCCGACAGCATCCAGAAGGTCTGGATCGACTTCGCGCGCGACGGCTCGGCCCCCTGGCCCGAATACGAGGCCGGGACCCGGCAGGTCTACCAGCTGGCCAAGGGCCGCGCCGAGCCGGATACGGACTTTCCGATCGCCGCGACCTGGCGCGAATGAGCGCTCCGGCCAGCGCCGCGCCTCTCAAGGTCGGCATCGAACTGGGCGGCACGAAATGCCTGATGATGCTGGGCACGGGTCCCGACGACATCCGCGCCCAGGCCCGGATCGAGACCACGGGTCCTCATCCGACGCTGGACGCCATCGACGATCTGCTGCGCCAGTGGCGGGACCGGCACGGCTTCGAGGCCGTCGGCGTCGCCAGTTTCGGGCCGCTGGATCTGGACCCGCGCTCGCCCACCCACGGCTGCGTCGTCAGCACGCCCAAGCCCGGCTGGAGCGGGTTCGACATCCTGCGACGCCTGCGCTGCTGGGCGGTCCCGGTCGGGTTCGACACCGACGTCAACGGCGTCGCCCTGGCCGAGGCGCGCTGGGGCGCGGCCCGGGGACTGGACTCGTTCGCCTATGTCACCGTGGGGACCGGCATCGGCGTGGGCTCGATCGTCGACGGACGGCCGGTGCGCGGCCTGGGCCATTCCGAAGCCGGGCACCTGCGCATCCCGAGACCGCCCGGATCGTCCTTCGCCGGGACCTGCCCCTATCACGGCGACTGCGTCGAAGGCCTGGCGTCCGGCCCGGCCGTCCTGGCCCACGCGGGCCTGCCCGCCGAGCAGCTGTCACGCACCGACCCGGCCTGGGATACGGTCGTCGGTGCTCTGGCGGCGCTGTTCCACAACCTGGTGCTGACCACCGCGCCCGAGCGCATTCTTCTGGGCGGCGGTCTGGGGATGGGCCGGCCCCATCTTCTGCCGCGCCTCCGGAGCGCGCTGCTGGCGAGCCTCAACGGCTATGGCGTGGCCGACCGGATCGCTGCGGGCATCGACGACTTCATCGTCCCGCCGGGCCTGGGTCATCGGGCGGGGCCTCTCGGTGCGCTGGCGCTGGCGATCGACGCCCGCGACGCGGCATCGCGCTAAGTCTGACTGCGGATCGGCACACTCGCCAACCTTTCAGATAGGTCGAGAGGGGCGCACCGTTGCCTTAACGACCGGAGCAGATCCGGCGATATCAGGGCGGAGACAACCACGATGCGCTTCATCACCATTCTTGCGGCCGGCGTCGGCCTGGCGGCCATGTCCAGCGGCATTGCCTCGGCACAGACGGCCACCCAGGCCCCTGCGACGGCCACCGATCCCGCGTCGTCGGTCGACGACATCATCGTCACGGCGCGGAAACGTTCCGAGCGCCTGATCGACGTGCCCGTCGCCGTCACCGCCGTCACGGCCGAGACGCTGGAAAGCCGCCAGTTCACCTCGATCCGGGACATCGCCGCGATCACGCCCGGCCTGAACATCAACTCCGACGCCGCCGGCCGCGCCTTCATCTCGATCCGGGGCATCGGCACGACGCTTCTGGACACGGTCCAGCCCGGCGTCGGCATCTTCGTGGACGGCGTCTACCAGCAGAACACGTCCTATCTGAACAGCCCGACTTTGGCCGTCGAACAGATCGAGGTCCTGCGCGGGCCGCAGTCGACCCTGTTCGGCCAGAACACCCTGGGCGGGGCCATCAACGTCACGACCAAACAGCCGTCCGACGAGCTGGAAGGCAAGCTGACGGCGACCTACGCCAGGCCGGACAACTACTACATCGTCGGGGCCACCGTGGCCGGGCCGATCGTGCCCGGCGTTCTGGCCGGTCGTCTGTCGCTGGGCACCCAGAGCCGCGACGGCTTCATCGACAACAGCCTGCTGAACTTCGACGACGCGAACCGGCTGGAGCAGAACACCATCCGCGGCGCGCTTCGGTGGCAGGCCGGACCCGCGGTCATCAACCTGAACGCCTACTATGACGAAGTGAACGGCACCAATCCGCTGTACGCCGTCACCACGGGGCCGACCGTCTATGTCGACGACGCCCAGACGAACTTCCGCAGCATCGCCAACTACGAGTACAGCGGCGTCAACGGCCGCGTGCAGATGCCGTTGAACGCGCAGCACGACCTGACCGTCATCGCCTCCTCCGACAAGCGGGACTCGGACAGCGACAGCGACGGCGATTTCCAGCCGATCAACCTGTTCCGCTCGACCGGCGAGAGCACTCTGGAGACAAAGAGCGTCGAGGCCCGCATCGACAGCCGCTGGAGCGACGACATCACCTCGGTGTTCGGTGTGTTCAAGTCGAACCAGACCCAGGACCAGATCTCGGCGACCCTGGTGGTGCCGGCCAACCTGACCGTCCCGGCCTTCGCCAACTCCGACGCGGACATCTGGGCCGTGTTCGGCACCGCCTTCTGGAACATCCAGCCCGACCTCGAGCTGACCGTCGGCCTGCGCTACGATCACCAGCAGATCGACTTCCAGAGCGCGCGGAACTCCACCTACGAAGCCGACGAGGTCCAGCCGCGGATCGCGCTGCGCAAGCGCCTCGACGACAACCACATGATCTACGCCTCGATCGCGCGCGGCTTCCGCGGCGGCGGCACCAACGGCCCGGGCGCGCCGAACCTGACCTATGACGGCGACTCGGTCTGGACCTACGAGGTCGGGACCAAGCTCAGCACGGACGACCGCCGGGTCTCGCTGCAGGGTGCCGTCTTCTACAACGACTACAAGGACATCATCGCCGCCAACAGCCTGGCGCCCTCGACCACCGGGGCCGGTATCGTCGGCATCAACCTGAACACCGGCGACGCGCGGTCCTACGGCGTGGAGGCCGAGGTTACCGCCCAGCTGTCCGACGCCTGGACGATCCGGGCCAGCGGCCTGCTGCAGAACGCGCGGATCACGGACGATACGCGCTATCGGCAGACGACGGGGCGCCTGCTGCCGACCGATCGCATCCCGTTCCAGCCGGACTGGACCCTGAGCCTCCAGAGCGATTACGTCGTTCCGCTCGGCCGGGGGGACCTGACCTTCTCGGGCGGTATCGTCGGGAAGGGCGACCGGATCGGCGCGGGTCTGTCGAGCACCTTCGCGCCGGAGCTGGACAGCTATTTCCTGGCGAACGCGACGATCTCGTACCGCGTCGAGGGCCTGGAGTTCGCCGTCTTCTCGAACAACCTGTTCGACGAGGAATTCTACGAATCCTACATCGACAGTTCGACCCTGACCGCTGCCGGCCTGCCGGCACTGGGCAACCTGGGTCAGATCGGCGACGGTCGGCGCGTCGGTGTGCGCGTAGGGTACAGTTTCTAGATCAGTCTGCTTGGAACGATAGTGAACGCTTTGCCTCTCTCGATGGAGCCGACCCGCCTCCCCGATGGCTTCATCGAAAGCCTTCGGGGGGTGTTCGGCGAGCGCCTTCACCTGGGCGAGGCGATGAGATCCCAGCACGGATCCAGCGAGGCGCATTTCGACACCATCCTGCCCGACGCGGTCGTCTTCGCCCTGTCGACCGAGGACGTGGTGGCGGCGGTGAAACTGTGCGGGGCGGCCGGCGTGCCGATCATCGCCTACGGAGCCGGTACCTCGATCGAGGGCAACACCACCCCCGTCAACGGCGGCCTGACCATCGACCTGTCCCTGATGGACCAGATCGTCCGGGTGAACGCCGAGGACTTCGACGTCACGGTCCAGGCGGGGGTCCGGCGCGAGCAGCTGAACGAGCATCTGCGCGACGTCGGCCTGTTCTTCCCGATCGATCCGGGAGCCAACGCCACGATCGGCGGCATGGCATCGACGCGGGCGTCGGGCACCAATGCCGTGCGCTACGGCACCATGCGCGAGGCGGTGCTGTCGCTGCGGGTCGTGACCCCGGACGGACGCGACATCCGCACGGCGCGACGGGCCCGGAAGTCCGCCGCGGGCTACGACCTCACCCGGCTGTTCGTCGGGTCGGAAGGCACGCTGGGCATCATCACCGAGATCACCCTGCGGCTGCACGGCATTCCGGAATCGATCCTGTCAGCCGTGTGCAGCTTCGAGACCCTGTCCGGGGCCGTGGACACGACGGTTCAGGCGATCCAGCTCGGCGTGCCGCTGGCCCGGGTCGAGATCCTGGACGACGTCCAGATGCGGGCGGTCAACGCCTGGTCGAAACTCGACTATCCGGAGAAGACGACGCTCTTCTTCGAGTTCCACGGCTCGGAGCGCTACGTCCAGGAACAGGTCGAGACAGTCTCGGCCCTGGCGTCCGACAACGGGGGCGGGGCGTTCCAGTGGTCCAGCCTGCCCGAAGAGCGCGCCAGGCTGTGGAAGGCGCGGCACGAGGCCTATTACGCCGCGATCGGCCTGCGCAAAGGCTGTGTCGGATGGCCCACCGACGTCTGCGTGCCGATCAGCCGCCTGGCGGAATGCATCACCGAGACGAAGAAGGACCTGGAGGCGGCCTCCATCCCCGGCCCGATCCTGGGCCATGTCGGGGACGGCAATTTCCACGTCGTGTTCGTCATCGATCCGAACAGACCCGAAGAGGCCGCCGAGGCCGAGGCCCTGAACCGTCGCCTGGTCCAGCGCGCGCTCGACATGGACGGCACCTGCACCGGAGAGCACGGGATCGGTCTGGGCAAGCAGGACTGGCTGGTCGCCGAACTGGGCGACGCGGTCGACATCATGCGCACGATGAAGCGGGCGATGGATCCGCAGAACCTGTTCAATCCGGGCAAGATCTTCAGCCTCTGATCCGCCGCTCGCAAAACCTATCTGATAGCTCTTGCCAAACCTGTCAGATAGGTCCAGCCTGCAATCTCAGCCTCCGTCAGAGAGGCGGGAGGATTTCATGATCACGTCGAACACCGCGCCCGTCGCGCGTCGCTGCCTGGTCGTTTCGCCCGAGTTCACAGTGCTGACGGGGCGCGGTCCCTTTGCGGGGACCGACATGCCGCCGGACGCCCTGGCCGTCGCCTTCGGCTTCGGCACCATCGACGCGCCGGCGACGCTCAGCCTCGTCGGTGCCGCAAGCGCCGAAGCCCTGGCGTCGGAAGACACCGGCGCGACGCGGATCGTTCTGCTGATCGCGCCTTCCGGGCTGGAGCGCATCGGAGCCATCACGCGCCCGGAGAACGACGAGCGCCTCGATTTCCATCTCTCGAGCGAGATGCGCGCCATCGCGCTGTCGCTGCGGGACTGCGACCGCACCGGCGAGGCGGGCGACATCTACCGGTCGGCCAAGGCGATCGAGCTTCTGTGCGAGACCTGGGTCGCCCTGGACGCGGGCCGCCTGATCCCTGTTGCCGGCGACAGCGACCTGTCACTGGCCGACAGCCGCCGCCTGCTGGAGGCGCGTCGCCTGATCGACGAGCAGTGGGGCCAGAAACTGTCGCTGCACGGCATCGCCGCCTGCTGCGGCCTGAACCGCGAGAAGCTGACCCGCGGCTTTCGAAAGATGTTCGCCTGCAGCGTCGCCGAGGCCCTGGCCGAACGGCGCCTGTCCGAGGCCAGCCGCATGCTGGTCACCACCGACCTGCCCGTCTCCTCGATCGGTTACGAGAACGGCTATCTGAACAACGCCAGCTTCGCGCGCGCCTTCGGTCGACGGTTCGGCGTGTCGCCGTCCGACTATCGCGCCGCCCGGATCGCCGCCTGATGAGCGCCGTGACCATGAGCGGCCGATCCGGCGTCGAGGGTGGATCCCTGGTCCAGAGGGCCATCGACGCGGTCCGGACCCACATCCGCACCGAGGGCCTGCGCGTCGGCGACAGCCTGCCGGGGGAAGGACATTTCGCCGACAAGCTGGGCGTCAGCCGCGCGGTGATGCGCGAGGCGTTCGGCGTGCTGGCGGCGCTGCGCCTCATCGATGTCGGGAACGGCCGCAAGCCTCGCGTCAGCGCCATCGACGGCGCCGTCATCGCCAGTTCGCTGGACCACGCGGTGTCCACCGCCCAGATCTCCGTGGCCGATGTCTGGGACGTGCGCCGCACGATCGAGATCCGCACCGCCGCCCTTGCCGCCCTGAACCGCACCGATGCCGAGGCCCGGGCCATCGTCGATCTGGCCGAGGCCATGGACCGCGATCACGCGGACATGGCGAAAGTCGCCGCCCACGACATCGCGTTTCACGATGCCATCGCCCGCGCCGGCAAGAACGCCCTGTTCGTCCAGATCGTCTCTTCCTTCGCGCCGCTGATGCAGGAGGCCGTGCCCGCGGCCTGGAAGACCCGCGAAGGGCCCGAAGACCGGGCGGCGACGCTGGAACGTCACCGTACCCTGGCGCGCGCGATCATGGATCGTGACGCCGACGCCGCCGTCCAGGCGATGGACGCCCATTTCGACGCCTCGATCGGGGACATCCTGCGCGGCCTCGCAAACCTGGAGCCGTCCGATGTATGATCCGACCGCCGTCGAGACCCTGAGTCCGCTCAAGCCGACCGCCCCTGTCGCCCGTCCCCGCGGACTGGGTCTGACCCTGACGATCCTGTCGCTCAGCATCGCCGCGGGGTGCGCGGTGCAGGCCGCCTTCGGTCCGGTCCAGGAGTTCGCCCGCGCCGATCTCGACATGACAGACCTGCAGATGGGGCTGGTCCAGGGCATGGCGGTCGCCATTCCCGCCGGTCTGCTCTCCATCCCCGTGGGCTGGATGGCCGATCACAGCAACCGGGTCCGCATGATGCTGGTCCTGGCGGTGCTGTGGAGCGTGGGGGCCGCCGCCAGCGCCTTCGCCACCTCGTTCGAGCTGCTGTTCGCCGCCCGCATGCTGTCGGCCCTGGGTCTGACGGTCGTGCTGCCCGTCGCCATCTCCATCGCAGCGGACCTGTCTCCGCCCGACAAGCGGGGGCGTTCGCTGCTGCTGCTGTCGATGGGCAAGGTGTTCGGCCTCGCCCTCGCCTTCGCTCTCGGAGGGGCCCTGTTCGGCGTCCTGTCGGCGCGCTCCGAGCCGCTGTTCGGCATGGCCGCCTGGCGCGCCACCCAGCTGATTTTCGCCGGCGGCAGCGCCCTCCTGCTGCTGCCGTTGTTGCTGCTGCGCGAACCCGCGCGGCAGGAAGTCGCCACGGCGGGCGCAGGGTTTCGCGCCTCCATGCTGGCGCTGTGGGAGAGGCGCGCCCTTCTGGCCCCGCTGTTCATCGGCCAGATCACCGTCATCATGGCGGACGCCTCGGCCAGCATCTGGGCCACGCCCGTCCTGATGCGGACCTATGGCCTGCAGCCGGCCCAGTTCGGGGGCTGGATGGGGCTGGTGCTGCTGGGGTCCGGTGTCATCGGCACGATCGCAGGCGGGCTGGCGGCCGACGCCGGGCTGAAACGCGGCGGCGGCAGGGGGCTGTTGATGGGGGCCGTCGTCGCCTCCGCCATCGGCATACCGGCGGCCCTGTTCCCGATCATGCCCGGAGTCCTAGGTTTCGCGATCCTGCTGACCGCCCTTCTGCTTGCGGGGACGGCGACGGGCCTGATCACGGCGACCGCGATCGCGGTGCTGGTCCCCAACCAGTTCCGGGCGCTCTGCCTCGGCTCCTTCGTGGTCGTGGGATCGTTCATCGGGTTCGGCGTGGCCCCCTCGCTGGTGACCATCATCAGCGAACAAGTCGGCGGAGAGGGCGCGCTGGCCCCGGCCCTGGCGGGGGTCGGCCTCACGTCCAGCCTCCTCTCGCTGATCGCCTTCGCCCTGGCCGCGAAGGCGGCACCGAGGCGGACGTGATCGCGCCGAGGCTGTGTCGCGCGACGCTCGGTTCGCTGCCGGAAGGAGTCGCGGGCCTGACCTACGATCCGTCCCGGATCACGGCCGGCATCGTCCACCTCGGGCCGGGGGCCTTTCACCGCGCCCATATGGCGCACTACGTCCACGCCCAGATGAGCCGGGGCCAGGCGATGGACTGGGGCATCATCGGCGCGGGCCTGACGAGTTTCGACGCCCGAGTCCGCGAGGCGCTCGCTCCGCAGGACTGGCTCTATACCCTGGTCGAGCGTGACGATCAGGGCGCGTCGGCCCAGGTCGTCGGGTCGATCGTCGAGGTCCTGCCGCCCGTAGGCACCGGAGCCATACTCGACGCCATCGACCGTCCGGGGATCCGTATCGTCAGCCTCACCGTCAGCGAGACCGGCTACTGTCTGGACGCCACCACCCGGCGGCTGGATCGCACGAACCCCCTCATCGCGTCTGATCTCGCACACCCCCGGCAGCCCGGCAGCGTCATCGGACTGCTGGTCGAGGCCTGCAGACGGCGGAGGGACGCCGGCCGTCCGGCCTTCACCGCGCTCAGTTGCGATAACCTGCCCGGCAACGGCGGCCTGCTCAGGGCTGCGGTTCTCGAATTCGCCGCACAGGTCGATCCCGGGCTGGGCGACTGGATCGCGACGCACGCCCGCTTCCCGGCGACCATGGTGGATCGGATCACCCCCGTCACCCGGCCGGAGGACGTCGCGATGCTGACCCGGACCTGGGGCCTGAACGACGGCTGGCCGATCGTCTGCGAGCCCTACGCCCAATGGGTGATCGAGGACGATTTCGCGGACGGCCGACCCGACTGGGAGGCCGTCGGCGTCCAGTTCACCGCAGACGTGGCCCCGTACGAGCGCATGAAGTTGCGCCTGCTGAATGCGAGCCACCTCGCGCTGGCCTCGCTGGGCTGGTTGCGCGGTCACAGCATGGTCGCCGAGGCCATGCGCGACCCGGCCCTGGAGCGCTGCATCCGCGCCCTGATGGAGACCGAGTTGTCGCCGACCTTGCCGGCGGACCTGCCGGTCGATCTGGCCGCCTATCAGGATCGCATCGTGACCCGGTTCTCCAACCGCACGCTTCAAGACACGGTCGAACGGATCAATACGGATGCTTCCATAAACATGCTGCTGGATCCGATCCGGGACAGACTGGCGGACGGCAGACCCATCCGCCGTCTCTCCCTCGCCGTCGCGGCGTGGATTCGTCGACTAGCCCTGATCGAGGATGATGCCCTGGCGCTCCGCCACCCCCTAGCCGACGCGCTGACGTCCCTGGCGAGAGGGGGAGCCACGGGTGAGGCCCAGATCCTTGCGAGATCAGACGTGTTCGGCGATCTGTCCGGCAATGCTGCGTTTCTGACCGCGGTCACGCGCCGGTTGCGCGTCATGACAACAGTCCGGATACCCGCCAGGGTCATGCTCTAGAAGGGGCGCGCGGTTGAGGCCGAGCCTTCGCGCCGGAACCCCCGGGGGCTCCATCTTTCGCAGGCCATGGCCGGCGTCCGGGCTCGTTTCAGACCGGACGGTTCGGCGTCACCGGCCCGCGTTGCCGGTCGATTGTGCCGGACCGGTGGGAGCCCCCTCCTCGGCCAGGCGGAACACGATCCGGACCTGGAAGGTCTGTCCTTCGGCGACGCCGTTATGTTCACGGCGCTGGCCGCGCCGGACCATGCTCAGGGCGGCACCCTCCAGGCCCTGTCCGGGGTGGCTGACTTCAACCGCCCGACAGGCCGTGGGGGTCCGGTTGGGACCCGCGACGCATTGCACAACGACGTGGGCCGCCGCCGGGAATTCGCCGGGAGGAGCGGCCTGCCATGCCGCCATCAGAACCAGAGCCGCGAGCACCAATGCCTCTCCGATGGCCACGCCAAGGCCGCAACGCCTATCACAGACCGGGACGCGCCCACCACAGTGACGACGACGCGATCATCGATCGTTCGCCCGCTCCCGGGCACCACTCACGGCACCGAACGGGTTGGAACGGACATCCCTGAGGGCATCGGGGACATCGATCAGTCCCTCGCGGAGCTAGGCTTCGGGCTCGCCCTCGGCGACGCCGCTCTGGAAATAGGGCTCGACCGGGCCCTGCAGCTTGACGGTCAGGGCATTGCCCTTGCGGTCCACGGCCTTGCCGACGGCGAGGCGGACCCAGCCTTCGGACACGCAGTATTCGTCGACGTTGGTCTTTTCCTCGCCCTTGAACTTGATGCCCACGCCGCGCGCCAGGATGTCGGCGTCGTAGTGGGGGCTGGCGGGATTGACCGAGAGGCGGTCGGGGGGCGTGTCGGACATGGCAGGGCCTTCGAACGGCGGGGCGGAGCGGAGGCGGGTGATACCCCTCCACGTCCCCGGTGCCAACCGTGCGGCCGCGTTTACTGCACCGACTGGCGGGGCGCGGTGGGGTTGGACGGCGGCGGGGCGGTCGGAGCGGTCGGCGCATAGGGCTGCGGACCGGTCGTGGCGGAAGCCTGGTTGGCCGCCGGCGGACGCGGGGTCGACCGGGTGGGCGGCGCGGGACGCCGGGTCTGGGTGGGCGCCGGCCGCGACTGAGGCGCGCGGTTCGCGGCGGTCTGGGGCGCGGGCGGCGGCGTGGTCGCGCCATTGGCGGCCGGTGTCGTCGCGGGGGCCGGCGGCGTCGTCGCGGCGGACTGGGTTGTAGCCGGGGGCGGCGGCGTGGCGGCCGCGGCGGCAGCGCGGGCGGCCAGCTGCTGCGCCTGGAAGCGGCGGGCCAGCTTCTCGGTCAGCTCGCGGGCGGCGGGGGCCGGCATCTGGGCCAGGATGGCGGACAGGCCGCGCGGGCGCATGGCGGCGGCGATGGGCAGGCGGACGCTGTCGTCGAGCGTCGCGAACACGGCGGCGGCCTCGCGCGGACGCATGGCGGAATAGACGGCGACCAGGCGGTCGGTCTCGGCCTTCTCGCGCGCGTCGACCTGGCCCAGCAGGCCCTGGACCTCGGCCTTGATGGCGTTCAGGGCCTGGACCTTGGCGTCCAGCTTGGCCTCGGCGGCCACCATCAGCGGCAGGGTGGTGGCGAAGTCGGCGTCGCGGGCGTCCAGTTCGGTGCGCCGGGCCGACAGGGACTGGATGATGCGCAGTTCGGCCGGGGAGATCCCCGCCTGCTGGGCGAGCTGTTCGGGCGTCAGGGCGCAGACGGCCGGGGCGGGCCGGGCTGCGGCGGGCGCGGCGGCGGCCTCGCTGACGGCACTGCTCGCGTCCTCGGCCCAGGCCTTGGCCCCCTCGAACAAGCCAGGCCCCGCCCCGACGGCGCGCACGGCCACGACCCCGCCGATGGCGATGGCGATGAGTGGCAGGAGGCGGGGCAGCTTGGCCATGGTGGTCGATCCAGTGGTCTCGCCCCTCAAGTCGTCCGCCACCGCGTGGCGGACATAGGGGCACTAAAAGTCAGGCGGCGAAAAGGTCGTCGTCGAGGCTAGCCCGGGCGCGGTTGAGGCTTTGCTTCGCGGATTGGTTAGCGGTCAGGGCGTGCAGGATGGCCTGGACGTTGCCGGCGCCGGCGGCCGCCTTGGCCGGGGCGGCCATGCCCTGGATGCGTTCGGCCAGCGCCGCCATGCGGAAGGCGCGGTCGTCGGGATCGGGGGTGGGCTGGTGCTGCGGCAAGAGCCCCGCCGTCTCTTCGCTTGCGCTTCGAGCCACCTCCCCGCCGCTCCGCGGCATGGAGGAGACGGTACGCGTCGTCTCCTCCCCGTCCCGCAGGGATGGGGAGGTGGCCCGGGGCGCTTGCCCCGGGACGGAGGGGTTCCTGGCCCCCCGCGCGATGAGCAGTTCCAGATCGGTCTTCAGCTGGCGGGCCTTCAGGATGCGGTCGTGCAGCAGGTCGGCGTCCTCGCCCGAGGCGCGCAGGCTGGCGAGGGCGTTCTCGGCCCGGCCGCAGGCGGTGTTGAGTTCCGTCACGGCCCCGGCGAAGGCCAGCTGGCCGGCGCGGAGCTGGGTCAGCTTCTTCTCCAGCCGCACACCGTAGGCGAGCGCCGCCACCAGCAGCAGCATCAGGATGGCGTCCAGGATCATGCCGGTCATGTCAGCGCCTTCCCTTGGTCAGGCTGTTGGCGGCCTCGACACTGATCGGGCCCTCCACGCGGATGGCGATATGCTGGCCCTTGCGACCCATCCGGCCGGTCGTGACCGGGATCGAGCCGCAGCGGATCGAGATGTCCGAATCCGGCGTCGCATTGAGCATCAGGGTGTCGCCCACCTTCAGGTTCAACACGGTGGACAGGGGGCAGGACTGCTCGTCCAGCACGGCGCGGACCTCGGTGTCGGTGGTCCAGAGTTCGGTGGCCAGGTGGCCTTCCCAGATGTTGTCGCGGCCGAACTTCTCACCCATGAACTGCTGCAGCAGCATCTTGCGGATCGGTTCCAGCGTCGCATAAGGCAGCAGCAGTTCGACGCGGCCGCCGCGGTCTTCCATGTCGATGCGCAGCTTGACCAGGATGGCGGCGTTGGCCGGGCGGGCGATGGCGGCGAAGCGCGGATTGGTCTCCAGCCGGTCCAGATTGAAATGCACCGGCGTCAGGGGCTCGAACGCCGCCTGGGCGTCGGCCAGGATGACCTCGACCATCCGCTGGACCAGAACCCGCTCGATCGTGGTGTAGGGCCGGCCCTCGATCCGCAGGGCGGCGGTGCCCCGTCGTCCGCCCAGAAGGACGTCGACGATCGAATAGATCAGGTTGGAATCGACCGTCAGCAGGCCGTAGTTGTCCAGCTCCTCGGCCCGGAAGACCGCCAGGATCGCCGGCAGGGGGATGGAGTTCAGATAGTCGCCGAACCGGATCGACGAGATGTTGTCGAGCGAGACCTCGACGTTGTCGGAGGTGAAGTTCCGCAGGGACGTCGTCATCAGCCGCACCAGGCGGTCGAAGACGATCTCGAGCATCGGCAGCCGCTCGTAGCTGACGAGGGCCGAGTTGATGATGGCGCGGATGCCGGTCCGTTCGGAACCGTCATCGTCGCCGAGGTCGAACCCCAGCAGGTTGTCGATCTCGTCCTGGTTCAGGACGCGTTCGGAGGCCCCGCCCGAGCGGTCATCGCCGAAGGTATCGGCTGCCCCGAAGGGATCCAGCCCGGTATCGGCCACGCCCGCGTCACTCATGGGCTACTGGACCAGCATTTCTTCGATCAGCACGGCGTCCACGCGCGACGGTGCGGCGATCAGGTTCACCCGGCGCAGGATCTCGGCGCGCAGCTGATAGGTGCCGGCCGACCCGGCGATATCCTCGGGCCGCAGCTCGCGCAGGAAGCCCTGGAACATGTCCTGCATGCGGGGCATCTGGCCCTGCAGGGTCGTGGCCAGCTCCGCGTCGTGCATCTCCAGCGTCAGGGTCAACTTCAGGAACGTCGGCTTGCCGTCGGGCGACTGAATGTTCACCACCATGTCGGGCAGGGTGTAGAAGGTGATGCCGTCGGGACCTTCGGAGATCTTACCCAGGGCGGGATCGGCCTCGCCCTCGGCCCCGCCGCCGCCATGTCCGCCGGCTTCCTTCTTCTCGGCGCCGTGGCCGCCGGACTTCTTTTCCTCGCCGTGATCGCCTGCGGCCGCTTCGCCGTGCTCGCCCTCGGCGGCGGCGGGCTTGGGCTGCAGCATGAAGAAGGCACCGGCACCCCCGCCCCCCAGGACCAGCAGGGCCACGGGCGCGATGATGAACAGCAGCGGCAGTTTCTTCTTCTTGGGTTCGCCGTCGCCCTCGACCTCGGCGCCGTGAGCCACGGCAAGCGCGGTCGCGTCGTCCTTGGGAGGCTTGTCCTTCTTCTTGCCCAGCTTGATCATCGGCCCGCGCCCCGGAAATCCCAAACTTCGACCTGCGCCCCGTTTGGTTAACGCGAGGTGTAAATCCGGCAAGTTTTGCCGGGTGCCCCGTGGCCCGATCCGCCGAAATCCCCGCCCGTGCTGGATTAACCGTGTTGGCACGGACGTTGCGAGGTGCTGCTGCGAAGGAGCCTCGCCACCCGTGGAAAATGCCGCCTACATCGGACTGTCACGCCAGATGACGCTGCGCCGCGAGCTCGATATCGCGGCCAACAACATCGCCAATGCGGAGACGACGGGCTTCAAGGTCGAGCAGCTGCTGCTCGGCACCGAGGTGGGCCAGCGGGCCCGCAACGACGCCGTGCGGCCGGGCGCCAGCTTCGTGCTGGACAATGGCGTGGGTCGCGATTTCGGCCAGGGCGCGCTGAACGAGACCGGCCGGACGCTGGATTTCGCCATCGACGGCGAGGGCGCCTTCTTCAAGATCCAGGACGGTGCCGGCGAGGCCTATACCCGCGACGGGGCCTTCACCATCGACCCGACCGGCCAGCTCGTGACCAAGTCCGGGCTGCCCGTGCTGGGCGACGGCGGACCGATCGTCGTCGATCCCGCCAGGGGTGCCCTGAGCGTCGCCGAGGACGGCACGATCAGCCAGGGCGGCGCGGCGCTCGGGACCCTGTCGCTGGCCCGGTTCGACAATCTGGCGGTCCTGTCCAAGGACGGCGACGGCCTCTACCGCAACGCCTCCAACGCCCCGGCGCTCGACGCGACGGGCGTGCAGGTGCGCCAGGGGATGCTGGAGGGATCCAACGTCAACACCCTCGTCGAAATCACCAATCTGATCGAGATCACCCGCGCCTACGAACGCGCGACCAAGATGATCGAAAATGTCCAGGACCTGTCCCGCCGCTCGGTCGAGCGGCTGGGGCGGTCCACGTAAGGAGTTCCTAGATGCGCGCTCTCAGAACCGCCGCTTCCGGCATGGCCGCCCAGCAGCTGAACGTGGAGGTCATCTCCAACAACATCGCCAACATGAACACGGTCGGATACAAGCGCCAGCGCGCCGAGTTCCAGGACCTGATCTACCAGAACGTCGAACGGATGGGCGCGCAGTCGTCCAGCCAGGGCACGGTGGTCCCCACCGGCATCCAGGTCGGCCTGGGCGTCAAGGCCGGCAGCGTCTACCGCATCACCGAACAGGGCACCCCGACCCAGACCGGCAGCGACTATGACGTCGCCATCGACGGCCAGGGCTATTTCCAGATCACCATGCCCTCGGGCGAGATCGGCTACACCCGCGCCGGCAACTTCTCGCTGAG
Organism: Brevundimonas subvibrioides ATCC 15264; assembly: GCF_000144605.1. Classification (NCBI taxonomy): domain Bacteria; kingdom Pseudomonadati; phylum Pseudomonadota; class Alphaproteobacteria; order Caulobacterales; family Caulobacteraceae; genus Brevundimonas; species Brevundimonas subvibrioides. The sequence goes on from NC_014375.1 coordinate 2,867,161, forward strand.
CGGCGAGGGCCAGCTGGTGACCGAGGACGGCTACGCGGTCGAACCGGCCATCTCCATCCCGCAGGACGCGATCGACGTCACGATCTCCAAGACCGGTCAGGTCCAGGTCATCACCGCCGGATCGCCGGAACCGGCCATCGTCGGGCAGCTGGAACTGGCGACCTTCTTCAACGAGGCGGGGCTGGAAGCCATCGGCGACAACCTGCTGCTCGAAACGGCCGCGTCCGGCCCCGCCACGACCGGCACGCCGGGCGAAACGGGCTTCGGGCAACTTCTGCAGGGTTACACGGAGGCCTCGAACGTCGATGCCGTGACCGAGATCAGCGCCCTGATCATCGCCCAGCGCGCCTATGAGATGAATTCCAAGGTCATCACCACCGCCGACGAGATGATGAGCGTCTCGGCCCAGGTGAAGGGCTAGGATCATGCGGACGCTGACCCCGACCCTGACCCTGATCGCCGCCCTGGCCCTGCTGGCCGCGCCGGCGCTCGCCGGACCCGTCACGCTCAAGGTCAATCCCGTCGACGACGACGGTCGGGTCACCTTGGGCGACGTGTTCGACGGCGCGGGACCCGCCGCCAACTTCGTCCTCGCCAGCCGGGCCGGCCCCTCGGTCGTGTTCGAGGCGGCCCAGCTGCAGGCCATCGCCTCGCGCAACGGCCTGCAGTGGGCCAATCCCAACGGCCTGCGCCGCGTCGTCGTCCGCGAGGCCTCGCTGGCCCCTGCGACGGGCGGCAATACGGCGGTGGCGGCAACCATCCCCACGACCACCCTCCCCCCGCCGGCCCCGACCGTCTCGGCCCCGCCCCAGCGTCAGGCCCGCGCGGCACGGGTCATCGCCAGGAACGACATGGTCGAGGTCGCCTATTCCGTCGGCGGCGTGATGTTGACCGTCACGGGCCGCGCCACGCGCGACGCGGCGGCCGGTGAGTCCGTGCCGATCCTGAACGTCGCCTCCGGCCGCACCATCGACGCCGTCGCCACCGGCCCCGGCCGCGCCATCACGGGCCCGGAGGCGCAGGCCGCCCGCGCCCGCTCCCAGTTCGCCTCGCGCTAGGAAATCCTGTCATGCGTCACTCCATCCTCGCCCTGGCCCTGGCCTCGCTGACCCTGGGAGCCTGCTCCACCGTGGTCGAAACCGTTCAGGGGCCGCAGCTGGCGCCGATCGGCTATCCCGCCCAACTGGTCCCCGTGACCCAGGCCTATACGACGGTGCCCGAGCCGCGCTCCGCCAGCGCCAACTCGTTGTGGCGGACCGGCGCCCGGGCCTTCTTCGGCGACCAGAGGGCGCGGCAGATCGGCGACATCCTGACCGTCAACATCGACATCGACGACCAGGCCCAGACCTCCAACACGACCAGCCGCAGCCGGTCGAACGACATCACCGGTGGCATCTCGAACTTCTTCGGGCTGGAGAACAGCCTGGGCCGGGCCTTCCCGGGCGGCTTCGATCCGCAGAACCTCGTGGGAGTCGAGGGCCAGTCGAACGCCAACGGCACGGGGTCGGTCAGCCGCTCGGAGAAGGTCAGCCTGACCATCGCCGCGGTGGTCACCGACATCCTGTCCAATGGCAATCTGGTGATCCAGGGTCGGCAGGAAGTGCGCACCAACCGCGAGGTGCGCGAGCTGACGGTGGCCGGCATCGTGCGCCCCGAGGACATCTCCTCGGCCAACACCATCGCCCATACCCAGATCGCCGAGGCGCGCATCAGCTATGGCGGGCGGGGCGACATCAGCCGCGTCCAGTCGACGCCGGCGGCGCAGAGCCTGGTGGAACGGTTCAGTCCCTTCTAGGGGCGCGACCGCTCGCGACGCGGTCGCTCGCTGCTTGAGCGCAAGCGTGGTTGGGGCGCTAGCGGTCGGCTCGCGGAGCCTCGCTGCTTGAGCGCAGGCCGCTTTGGGGCGCTAACGCTTGACGCACGAGGTCTCGCTGCTTGGGCGCAGGCCGCTTTGAGGCGCTACGGCTCGATGCGCGGCGTCTCGCTGCGTGAGCGTGGATCGCGGTTCGGGACACCGTCTCGGACGCCTCACGGCCTGCCACCCGGCAAGCTGTGCCGTGAACCGTTAACGGGGACCCGCGTTAGACGACCAGACGCAAGGTTTCCGCCATGTTCAAGATCCTGATCCCAGCCGCCGCCGCACTCGGTCTGATCGCCTTCGCGGCCCAGTCCCAGGGGGCTGACGTCACGACCGAAGCTACCGCGCACACCACGCCCGTGATGGGGTGGAGTGTCCACCATGAAGGGGCTTTGGCCAAGCTGGCTTACGGGGTCGCCAACTCCGACCAGTTGGCGCTGATGCTGTCGTGCCAGCCGGGCGACCGGACGGCGGCGATCTACGGCGACGTCCTGCCGGAGGCCGCCACGGTTCTGCCGGCCAGCCTGACGCAGCAGGCGATCGATCCGCTGTCGCTGGGCGAGGCCGAGGAAAGCCGGCTCTCCCTGTCGGACCCGGCGCTGAAGGGGCTGGCTGACAGCGGCCGCATGACGGTTCGCGGCGACGCAGGACGGTTCCAGCTGGCCGCCAGCGACGAGGAACGTCGCATGGTCGGCGATTTTCTGGCCTACTGCTCGGCAGGACGCGCCTGACCGGTTCGTCGACGGGGGCTCACATTTGACCGTTATGGCGATCATGGCCGTGGCCGCGGTGCTGCAGTCAGGCTGGACCTGGACCCTGTACGAGGGCCGCGGCCCCGTCGTGCTGGCCAACGAGGTGCCCGATACGCCGCAGCTGAAGGCGACCCTCGAGTGCCAGCCCGGCACAGGCGTCGCCCGTGTGGATCTGTATGGGGCCCGGCCCCTGTCGGGCTTCGCCACGCTGACGTCCGGAAGCGCATCGGCGACCGCGCAGACCTCGGCCAGCGCGGACCGCACGACGGTCGTGGTCCGCACCGACCACCCCGTGTTCGGTCAGTTCATCCTGACCGGAAGCCTCGACGTGGCGGTTTCAAGCCAGCACCAGGCCGTGGAGATCGAGGCGGGGCATCTTGCCAAGCTGCGCCGCTTCGCCGAACTGTGCGCTCCATGAGCGCGCATCCGTACACCCCTGCCGCCCGGCTGGCCGCCCTGGCGATGATCGCCCTGACGTCGGCCTGCGCCAGCGTGGATCGGCCCGCGCTTGGGGATGCGGCGGCCGGCACGAACGCCGCCGCAGCGGGCCCTGCGCCGATCGCGGGCTACGACTGGCATCTGAGCACGGCCGACGGCGCGGCCCGCTTGGCCTATGGCGTGGCCGAGAGCGACGATCTGAAGCTGGGCTTCGACTGCGACGCCGGGTCCGGCCGGATCGAAGTCACCGCCAACGCCCCCACCGGCACGCGGACGCTGCTGCTGGAGTCCGGCGGCGAGACCGAACGACTGGACGCCGACGGGGAGCCGTCCCAGCTGACGGACGGCGATCTGCTGACCGCCGCCGTCGAGGCGGACATCCCCATCTTCCAGCGCTTCAGGCGCATCGGCTGGATGGCCCAGTGGATCGGCGACCGGCGCGAGACCTACGCCGCCCATCCGGAGTCGCAGGGCAACGTCGAACGGTTCTTCGCCCTCTGCGACTGACCCCCGGTCACGCGTCGACGCCAACCCCGATCGGACAGACCACGCCGGTCCCGCCGATGCCGCAGTAGCCGTTCGGGTTCTTGGCCAGGTAGCCCTGGTGATAGCCCTCGGCGAAATAGTAGGGCCCGGCCTGGGTGATCTCGGTCGTGATGGTGCCCCGGCCCGCGGCCGTCAGGGCCGCCTGATAGGCATCGCGCGACGCCTCGGCCTGCTGACGCTGGTCCTCGTCCAGATAGTAGATGGCCGAGCGGTAGGTGGACCCGATGTCGTTGCCCTGCCGCATGCCCTGGGTGGGGTCGTGGCCTTCCCAGAAGGTCTTCAGCAGTTCGGCATAGCTGATCTCGTCCGGGTTGAAGACGACCTGGACGACCTCGGTCTGGCCCGTCAGGCCGGTGCAGGTTTCCTCATAGGTCGGGTTGGGCGTGATGCCGCCGGAATAGCCGACCGAGGTCACCCAGACGCCCGGCACCGACCAGAATTTGCGCTCCACGCCCCAGAAGCAGCCCATCCCAAAGATGGCCGTCTGGAATCCCTCCGGATGGGGTCCCTTCAGCGGACGGCCGGAGACGAAATGCACCTCGTCGGTCGGCAGCGGGGTGGAACGGCCCGGCAGGGCGGTCTGTGCGGTCGGCAGGGTGGTCTTGGAGCTCATGATGGAAAGGATCCGTGAGAGGAACGACATTACGCCCATATGGGGAGGGGCCGCGCGATTTCCCAGAGCCGACCGGACCAGACGGTGCTTGCCGGAACCGCCCACCTGTTCTATCAGCCTGCCCTCCCCGGGAACGACCTCCCGGGCGTTTGCCTCGTGGTCAAACGGACAGGTGGCGGAGTGGTCGATCGCGCACGCTTGGAAAGCGTGTGTAGGTGAAAGCCTACCGAGGGTTCGAATCCCTCTCTGTCCGCCACGGTCCCTGTTCTGAAACAGGCGGGTGATTGTTGCTGGCACCGTATCGCCGAGATTACCTGGCCTGCGTGACGGCCGAGCCTTCCGGTCTGAACGATCAGATCCCGTGGCGCGTCAGGAAGCCGGACAGAAGCCTGGGCCAGACCACCGCTGGATCGGCGGGATCCCCGCCGCCCAGGCCGTGACCGCCGGTCTCGAACAGGTGCATCTCGGTGGGTATGTTTCGTTCGCGCAGCGCGGTCCACATCAACAGGCTGTTCTCGGCCGGCACGACGGCATCGTCGGCGGCGGTGGCGATGAAGGTCGCCGGGGTGTCCGGGGGCACGTGGGCCTCGATCGAGGCCGCGCGGCGTGCAGCATCGGATGGCCCATCGCCCAGAAGGGCCCGCAGCGAAGCGGGGTGCGCATGCGGCGCGGTCATGGTGACGACCGGGAAGAAGAGCCCGCATGCCGAGGGGCGCGTCGGCAGGCGGTCGGCCGCATCGACCGGGTCATAGGTGTCGTGGTGGAAGCGGGTCGCCAGCCCTCCCGCGACGTAGCCGCCGGCGGAGAAGCCGAGGACCGCGATCCGGTCCGGATCGATCCCGAGCTCGGACGAACGGGCGCGGATCAGCCTCAGGGCGCGCTGTGCGTCCTGCAGCGGGGCATCCGGCCCTGCCGCCCAGCCGTCGGCGGGCAACCGGTAGTTCATGACGAAGGCCGTATAGCCCAGGCTCGCCAGCCAGCGATCGATGGCCCCGCCCGACCGGCTGACCGCCACGCGCTGAAACCCTCCGCCGGGAATGATCAGGACCGCCGCGCCATTCGGCACGGCGGGTCGACGCATCATCAGCCAGGGGTTGGTCACGTGCAGGAAGGCGGTGTCGTTCGGATCGCCGCCCGGGGTACGCAGGATGACCTGCTCGGTCACCCGCACATCGCGGCCGCCGGGCGGATCCGCCGGCCACAGGGGTACGACGTCGATGAGGTCCGGCTGCGCTGTCGCGAGGCCCGGAACGGTCCCGACGACCGCCGCCATACCCAGAAGTTCACGTCGGCCGGGTCTCCAGCGGTTCATGATCGCCTCCCCGGTCGCGTTTCGACGAGCCACCTGTCCAGATCAGCGCCGAAACCGTGTCTCATGGCGTGGCGACGATCGTGGCGCGCGCGGTTTCAAGGCCTTCTGATCGGGCCTCAATGATGACTGGCCCGCCGCCCGCACCGCGTACAAGGGCGACGGCGGTGCCGTTCAGGGCCTCCCGCTCTGGCGAGGCAAACGGCGTGTGATCGGTGGACGAGGCGTTGTCGGTTGTGATCAGGGTTCCGGCACCCTGCACCGTGAAGCGAAGACGATGGTTCGACGCAGGCACGGTCACGCCCTGCGCATCGACGACCCGCGCGCGGACGTAGACGAGAGAGTCGAAGTCCGAGCCGACGGCGTCCCGATCCGGGGTCAGGACGATGCCGGTCGCAGGGCCCGCCGTGTCGAGACGATCCTCGACGCCGCTGACACCCGCGTCCGAACAGACGGCCCGCACCGATCCGGGCTCGAACCGGACGCTCCAGCGTCGCGGCGCGGCATCGCCGTTGATCGGCAGGCGACCCAGAGACCGTTCGTTCAGGAAGGCCTCGACCGACTGGCAGTTGCTGTAGACCTCGATCGTCTGCTGGCCGGGATTCTCGCCCGCCGGGGTCCAGTCGTCGAACAGGGCGACGGGCGGGGGCGGCGTCGCGACCGCGATCATCGTCGGCACGACGGGTTGGTTAGGCCCCCCTGCGCCATCCGTGGCGGGGCCGGCGGCGGCGGTGTTGGCATTGCGCACGACATGCACCACCGGCCGCTCGGACCACCAGCTTTCGCGTTCCATGCCCCGGATGCGCTGGGCCCCGGTGCGATCCAGAAGGCCGGACGGGTGCTGGATGTTCGGCCAGCCGGACCGGTTCGCCTCGCCCAGGTAGTCGATGCCGGTCCACAGGAACATGCCGGAGAAGGCCGGCGTGTCGCGCACGGGAAGCCAGTTGGACCGGTTGTGCGCGTTCTCGGTGCCGACGATGCTGCGGGCCGGGTTCTGCCGATTGGCGGCAATCAGTTCGTTCTCGCGATAGTTCTGGCCGACCACATCGAGCATGTCGGCGATGCCGTTCTCGTAGTCGCCGGTGACGTTGGGACGGAACAGCGCCATCGTTCGCGGACGTGTCGGATCGTTGGCATGGATCACGTCCATGATGCTGCGCAGGGCCGCCTTGGCCTGGACCGGATAGGCGGTGTCATGGATCTCGTTGCCTGTGCTCCACAGGATGATGCTGGGATGGTTGCGGTCGCGGCGGACCATGTCGGCGGTGTCGCGCTTGTGCCAGTCGCCGAAGAACAGGTGATAGTCGTTCGGCGTCTTGGCCACGTTCCACTGGTCGAACAGTTCGTCCATGACCAGGAAGCCAAGCTCGTCGGCCAGGTCCAGAAACTCGGGGGCCGGCACATTGTGGGCCGTGCGGATCGCGTTCACGCCCTGCGCCTTGAGGGCCGTCAGACGCTGACGCCAGACATCGAGCGGCACCGCGGCACCGACGGCCCCGCCGTCGTGATGCAGGGCCACGCCCTTGAGCTTCAGATTGCGACCATTGAGCCAGAAGCCGGTGACGGGATCGAAGCGCGCCTCCCGCAGCCCGAAACGGACGACCTGGTCGTCGAGCACGGCACCGTCTGCGTTCAGCACGCGGATCGCGGCGCGATATAGAGCCGGGCTGTCGATGTCCCAGCGAACGGGCTGGGCGAGGTCGAGCCGCGTCTCGACGATTTCGGTGCGACCGTCGCCGATCGTGCTGACGGCGCTGCGCGTCCGCGCGATCTCCCAACCGTCCGCATCCAGGATCGTCGTCTCGACCATTGCCGCGCGGGCGGTCGCCGAGGCGTTGCTGACCTCGACCGACACCGACACCGTCGCGCTGTCCGGCGTCAGCTCGGCCGTGCTGACGAAGGCGCCGCCGTGGGGGATATGGACGTCGTCCGTCTCGATCAGTCGGACGTGGCGATAGATGCCTGACCCGTTGTACCAGCGCGAGGACGGGGCGGCCGACGTATCGGCCCGGACGGCGACCACGTTGGGACCGTCGGTCCGCAGGTGCCGGGTGATGTCATAGCTCAGGCTGACATAGCCCATGGGACGAAAGCCCACGTGGTGCCCGTTCACCCAGACGCCGCTGCGCTCCATCACGCCGTCCAACTCGATGAAGTAGCGGCGACCGGGCTCGGGAACGATGTCGAGGGTCCGGCGGTACCAGGCCACGCCGGTGGGCAGAAAACCATTCTCGCCGGCGCCCCTGGCCTGCTGATCGAACGGTCCGGCGATGGCCCAGTCGTGCGGCACCGATACCACCTGCCAGGCACGATCGTCGAAGTCGCGGCTCTCCGGCCCGCCGGGGTCGCCCTGAAAGAACCGCCAGCCGTCCGCCAGGGGGGTCGTGACCCGCGGTTCGGCGACGGCCAGCGTCGATGCGAACAGCGCGGCCAGTGCGCCAAGTCCGAGGCTCAGGGGATTCATGGACGTTCACTCCGTCGGTTCGCAGTAGGCACCTCGATTCCGACCGCATCGAGCGCCGCAGGGACGAGGGTCAGGTTCTGGATCGCCGCCAAACCCCACTGGGACACGCCGTTGGTGGACATGCCGGGATCTTCCTCAACCGGATTCAGGACGGCCGAGCCTGCGATGGGTCGCAGGCGAGACACCAGACCGAAATCCTCGAAATGCGCCTCATCGAGGAACTCGTGCGCGGCCCTTTGCGCCAGGGTCTGGTCATCCAGCTGGCTTGCGGAATAGGCGGTCAGGCGCGAATGGGCCTGCGGCAGTCCCCGATTGCCAACGCGCACGCCGAGATAGGCCTCGAGCTCGGCGGCCGGCGCGTTGTACCATTTGCAGTACTCGATCCAGGCTGCGCGATAGGCCGGCACGTCCACCAGCCGCAGCAGTTCGGAATGGGTCTCCACGGCCCCGAAGACGGCGTTGAGGTGCGAGATGCCGATCGCCTGGCCTGCGCCGACGAAGCGGCCGGTTCGTACATCGTAGTGCCCGCCGCCATGGAACCAGCGATGCGGCAGAGCGGCCAGGCTTGTCATTCCGGCCGTGATCCGATCGCGCCAGCGCCGGTCGCCGGTCCGTTCCCACTCGGTCATCCAGGCGGCGAGGAAGGAGCTCCAGTCCGTGCCGAAGCCTGCGTCCACGATGGGGCCACCCGGCGGAGGATCATCCGGCGCGGGCCGCTTGCGGCGGATCTGCACGCGGGTCAGGGTCTCGTCCGACCCTACGAGGGCGCGCATCAGGTCCCCGACCCGCTCGTCGGCTGTCAGGTAGTAGTAGATGCGGCGGAAGGCGGCGTTGCTGACACGCGGCTGTTTGGAGCTGTCGCCCCAGTGCTGGACGCCGTGACGCGTGCCGAACCCCCGGCGCGGGCCGATATGATAGCAGTCGACCTCGCTGGAATGGCGGGTCATGGCCTCGGCCATGCGGAACACGTCGGCCCGGCCCGTCCGCAGGAAGCTGTACCAGAGCCAGAGGTCCGGAGAGAGCTCGGAGTTCGCCCAGGCGAAACCGCCGATGTCGTACTTCCACTCGTGCCGGTCGGCGTCATAGCTGTGCATGACGTCGCCATGGTTCCAGAAGCCGTACCATCGACGCTGAACGATCTGGTCGCGGTAGAGGTCGAGCAGGCCATCCAGCCGGTCCTCGATCCTGGCCCGCAGCAGCGTGGATCGATCGGGAAGGCTCCAGTCCCCGAACACCTCGACCGTGCGCAGGCGGGCGGGTGTGCAGACGACGCGCGGCGGCGTTTCCACGCCCGCGGCCATGGCCACGAGTGTCTCTCGCCCGGGCGTCGCCCCCAAGGCCCAGAGCGTCAGTTCGCTTGTGCGCGCGACGCCGTAGGGCGTGCCCCAACCGGCCTCATAGTCCTCGTAGGTGATCTCGAGGCCTTCGTTCTCCTGGGCATGCGTCGTCATGCCCAGGCCGTCGTGGTAGAAACGCAGGTCCATGGCCGGGGCATCGGGCGACCAGAGCCAGGCCGTCAGACTGGCTTCCTCGCCGGCGGCCCCCCTGACATCCAGCCGCGTCGGACCCGCTTTCCAGAAGTTCGTCAACCCCACGGCGGCGCCGCCTGAAACGCCACCGACGTAGGCCAGGCCCGGTGCCTTGCGCCCGCCCGCCGCATCGATCCAACCGTGCCCATCACCCGTGCGCTTGCGAATGCCGAAGCCGTCGGAGTTCGTCTGGGACAAGGTAAAGTCGGTCCAGGCCGGGATAAGCTCCAGACGATCGCGGACGCGGGGGTCCATCTGTTCCAGCGGCGGGATGGCCTCTCCCGCGATCTGTGCATCGCGGTAGGCCTCGCCTGGATCGCGCCTGAGACCGGTCAGGGGGCGAACGGATTCTGCCCACAGGCCTCCGGCCTCGCCGCCGAACCTCACGTGTCGCTCGTGCAGCGGGTCCCGCATCGGCACCGAAGCCTGCACACCGATGCCCCGAATGAAGTCCCGGTTTTCGTCGCCGTCGAAGATGAAGCTGTGCACGATCCGGACCGCCTCGCCCGCGGCGTGAAAGTAGAGCCGCACCGTGAACGGCAGCCAGGCCCGATCGCCGAGGCGGTGCACGCCCTCGATCCGGACCACTGCACGGACCGGCCCTGACTGCTCGAGGACGGCCCCCGTGACATCGCTCTCGTATCGAGCCTGCCGGAGGGGCATGTCGTCGGACAGGTCGGCCTGATCCTGGGTCAGACACACCAGACGAACCGGGCCCAGCACCTTCCGACCGTCTCGCGTCGCCGAGGCGATGAGCGCCGGCCCCGAGGTCGGAACGATCCACGACAATGGCCCGACGTCGATCTGGAAGCCCGTCGCCAGGGTCCCGACGCGGATGGCATCGGACGGATCCTGCGGTCGCCCCGGAACGATCCCCAACTCCGCCGCCGGCGTGGTCGAGGCCGCCAGCGCATGGCCGGTCCACTTCAGGGAACCGTCCGGCCAGAAGGCCAGCGGCCAGCTCTGAAGCGGCACAGGCCCACCGTCGGGACCGACCGCTGTAAAGCTCTGTCGGCTCGGGTGCTGGCCTTGAGGCCAGGGCACGCCCCAGGTGACCCCCTCGTGGCGGAGCGGCGGGGCTCCATCCAGCCAGACCGCTTCGGTCTCCAGATTGCCGCCCTTCGTTCGTGCGGTTGCAGGACTGGCGACGCCTGCCAGCGCCGACGTCGCGGTGGTTGCGATCAGGCCTCGACGCGTAAGCAGGGCAGTCTTCATGACGCTGGTCTCAGAGGACGTTCAAACAGGCCCGGGTTTGAAAAAAAATGACGGCGAATCCTGGGGATCCGCCGTCAGGGGTTCCAGGAGAGGAAGGTCTAGTAGCGGTAGGTCAGGCCGGCGAAGTAGCGGCGACCCGAGTAGACGTCTTCGACGAGACGGATGGAGTCGTTGGTGCTGCGCTCGTTCTCGCCGGTCAGGTTCCGGGCCTCGACGAAGACCGTCAGGTTGTCGCCGAACTTGTAGGCGGCCCGACCGTCGAGATAGCCCGTCTCGTCCCGATAGACAGGGTTCCCCCGTGCGTCGACGGCCGTCTGCAGATAGCGACTGCGCGCATTGTAGGCGAGCCGGGCGTTGATTGGCCCCTTATCGTAGTAGACGATGACGTTGTAGGTGTGGGTGGACAGTCCGGGGAACGGCAGCTCCTCCTGCGTCAAGGTCGAGAACAGGCCCACATCCTTGGCTTCGCTGTAGGTGTAGTTGACGATGCCACCGAAGCCATCAAGGGGTGACGGCAGGAAGGTGAAGGCGGTCTGGGCTGACAGCTCCACACCCTGGATCTTCGCTCCGTTGCCGTTGACCCTCTGGGTCACGTCGAACAGGGTACCGTCGCCGAACAGGTCCACATTCTGAACCACCAGCGGCCCGGCGATGAAGGACTCGATGTTCTTGTAGAAGAAGCCGGCGTTGATGAGGGTGTCGCGGTTCTGGAACCAGCCGATGTTCAGGTCGAACTGATCGGCACGATAGGGCTCCAGATCGGGATTGCCGGCGGAGCAGGTATCTTCCAGATCGTCCGCCAGACCCGCTGCCGACCGGTTGAACAGGCAGTTCGCCGCCGGAACGAGGAAGGTAGGATTGGGACGCGCCAGAACCTTGGCATAACCGAACCGGGCGACGACCTTGTCGGTGACATCCAGGGCCACGTTGAACGTCGGCAGCCAGTCTTCGTACTCATTGTTCAGCGTCGTGAGCTCGGTGCCGATCGTCGTGTCGACAAAGGCTCCCGGCGTCACAGTGCTGTCGCGGCGCTCGCGCTGGGTATAGGACCCCGTCGCATCCAGGATGGTCTTGGTATAGCGGATCCCGAAGTTGCCGCTGATCGGCATGTTCCAGATTTCGCTGGCCCAGCTGGCCTGCGCATAGGCGGCGTGAACGTCCTCGACCACGTCGATGGCCGGGATCTGGTCGAACACGCCGACCTGCACGCCGGCGGAATTGTACCCCGGGGCCCGACGCTGGTTGTCGTGATCGAACAGCGACAGATCCAGGCCGGCATTGTCGCGCGTCAGGCCGAAGAGCGGCGTCAGCCAGCCTGGGGGCAGGGCAATGCCCGGGTTATCCTGACCGCCGCTGTAGAAGTTCGACGGGGTGCGGCCCGTGATCTGGTTCAGCAGGCCGAGGAAGTTCGCCTGCGTATAGTTGGTGGTATAGGTCGGGGGCACCGGCAGCGGGTTGAACGTCGTCGCCCCGTTGGCGGTCGCACCGGGCGTCAGCTGCAGATTGTGCCGCGCGCGGGCGCTCTGCACCGTGGTGCCGTCCGGCCGGATGTAGCCGCCGACGCCATACTGCAGGGTTCCCGCCGACCGGTACTGGTAGCCGGTCTCGAACTTCGTGAAGAAGCCGGAGTCCATGTCGTAGTCGACGTCCAGCTTGACCGTGTCTTCATTGGTGTCGGTTTCGCTCGGCTCGTAGTTCACCTGCAGCGCCGTGGTGGCATAGTTCGTGCCGGCACCGTTGTTGGCGAAGATGCCATAGGTCGCGAGGACTCCGGGGTCGAAGCCGGCCGGGAAGGTGAACGACGGCACGCCCGTGTCGGAGATGTCGACCCGGATGTTGGGGATCGAGGCGTTCAACGTGACGGAGTTGCTGTTGCTCACATTCTTGGCGATCGAATGGGCCACAACACCATCCACCGTGAGGCGGTCGCCCTTCCACTGGAACCCGCCGGAGAAATACTCGGACCGGTAGGCGAAATCGAACGCGCGGTTCTGAATGCTGAAGTTGTTGGCGGCCCCGACGGTCCCGCTGGTGGCGCGGGCGGCGGTATTGAAACCGACCACATTGTGATCCGCATCCACGGTGGCGGTCTGGGTGCCGGCCGTCGCGATGGGCGTGCCTGTCCGCGTATAGGTGACCGCGTTCAACCGCGACTGGGCCGAGGCGTCGACCGTGTAGTTGTAGTCGGTCAGAAACTGCTGGCGATCGTTGACCGTGTAGTCGGCAAAGAGAGACAGATTGTCGTTGACGCGGAACTGGGCCGACAGGTTGGCCGAGGTGCGCTGGTCCTCACGTTCCCAAAGGCCATAGCGGGGAATGGCGGGAACGAAATCGTTCCACTGGGCCAGGCAGTCCTGGATCGCCGCGCGCCCGCTGGCGGTCGAGGCGTCCGTCGGACAGGCGGCCTTGCTGGTCGCCGAGGCATAGGTCGGATTGATGAAGGTGCGGTCGGGCGAGTTGTCGTAGTCGCCCGAGGCGGTCACGACACCCAATGTGGCCCCGGAGGTTCCGACGGTCGTCGGGAAGCGGATCCAGTTGGTGCCCCGCAGGAAGTCGCCGCGCGTGTCGTTGTCGTCGCGCGTGACATTGACGATGACGCCCAGTCGATCGTCGAGGAACCGGGTCCCGGCGGTGAGATTGCCGCGGAACTTGGTTGATTCCATCAGGTCGAAATACTGGCCCGAGGTGGAGACCGACAGCAGGGGCTCGGTCAGGTCGAGGGGACGGCGCGTGCGGATGCTGACCGTGCCGCCGACGCCGCCTTCGGTCATGTCGGCCGTGAAGCCCTTGAACACGTCGATCGAGGCGATCAGCTCCGACGCCAGTTCCTGGAAGCTGGCTCCACGGGCGCCTGTGCCGTTGTTGTTGAGCACGCTCAAGCCGTTGATCTCGACCCGGTTCAGGTCGGGTTCCACGCCACGGATGCTGATCTGGCTGCCCTCGCCCAGGTCCCGGGTCAGCGACACGCCGGTGATGCGTTGAAGCGCCTCGCCGACGTTCTTGTCGGGGAACTGCGAGACGTCCTCGGCCACGATCGAGTCGACCGTCGTGGCCGCATTGCGCTTGCGCTGGATCGCCGATGCGAGACTGTCCCGCGTGCCGGTGACGATGACCTCGCCGACCTCGGTCTCGGGCTCGGAGCCCGCAGCCGGGGCCGGAGCGGTCTGCGCCGCCGCGCCGCTGGCCGCGCCGAACACCAGCAGGGCCACGACGCCCAGAGACGACGCATTCAAAGCACGACTGCGGATAGAAGTGAATTTCGACATGTGGCCCCCTGGTTTCAATCGCGTGTCCAAGAACCTCGCCGTTCGCCTCTCCGGGCCAATCTGACGGTGTTCGATCCCTGTCGCATTAGCTCCGCCGCAGCGCAGTTCATCATCGACTGACCCGACGTTAATGTCATATGGTGACATGTCAATGCATTCTATGGAACGATCTGCACGCAAGAGGCCGGTCACGGCCCGGACATTCCAACCGTCGAGGAGGACGCTCATGAGATCCTGGCTTACCCATGCCGCAGCGGGGGCCATTGCGGCCTCGCTGGCCAGCGCAATACCGGTCATGGCCCGGAGCGAGCAGACCGAGCGCCAGCAGGAGACCCTGGATCGAGGCTTGGTGGCCGCCGCGGCCGTCGGACAGGGAGTCCTGGTCAGTTGGCGGATCCGGGCGGAAGACGCCGCGGATCTCGCCTTCGACGTTTACCGCAATGGTCGGAAGGTCAACGGCGAGCCGGTGACGGGCAGCAGCAACTTCGCCGATTCCGACGGCACCGTCGGCGATCGCTACGAGGTACGCGCACTCGCGGGGCCTTCCGTCAGCGGGGCCGTCACGACCGCTGTCGCGGGCGGGTATCTGTCCATTCCCCTGCAACGGCCTGTCGGCGGCACCACCCCGAGCGGCGAGGCCTACACCTACAACGCCAATGACGGCAGCGTCGGCGACCTGGACGGGGACGGGCGCTTCGAGATCGTCGTCAAATGGGACCCGACGACCTCGAAAGACAACGCGTTTTCCGGATATTCGGGCCCTGCCCTTCTGGACGCCTACACGCTGGACGGCGAGCGTCTGTGGCGGATCGACCTCGGCCCCAACATCCGCGCCGGCGCGCACTACACCCAATTCATGGTGTTCGACTTCGACGGCGATGGACGCGCCGAGGTGGCGGCCAAGACGGGCGACGGCACGATCGACGGCCAGGGGGGCATCGTCGGCAAGGCGAATGTGGATTGGCGCGAAGCCGGCGGAGAGGCACCGCAGGCCGACCGGACCGGCGCGGCCCTTCGGCCGGACGGCACCCGCTACGCCGACCTGACCGGTCGGATCCTCAGGGGACCCGAGTATCTGACCGTGTTCGAGGGCACGACCGGCAGGGCCCTCGCCACCGAGGCGTTCAGCCCGCCGCGTCACCCCGACACCGCGACACCGAGCGCAGCGCAACTGACCGAGCGTTGGGGAGACGGTTATGGCAACCGGTCGGACCGCTATCTGGCAGGCGTGGCCTATCTGGATGGCGCGCGGCCCAGCATCGTGATGGCGCGCGGCTACTATGCCCGCACGACGGTCGCCGCCTGGGACTGGCGGGACGGTCGGTTGAGCCAGCGCTGGCTTTTCGATACCGGCTCGCCCGACGACGCCTTCTCGGGCCAGGGCAACCACCAGCTGAGCGTGGCCGACGTGGACGAGGATGGCCGTGACGAGATCGTCTACGGATCCATGGCCATCGACGACAACGGAACCGGCTTGTGGACTGCGCGCCTGTTCCACGGCGATGCCATGCACCTGTCGGACCTCGACCCGTCGAGGCCCGGGCTCGAGAAGTTCGGGGTGCACGAAAGTCCCGGCCGGAACGGCGGCATCGGTACGGCCATGCTGGACGCCCGCACCGGCGCGGTCCTGTGGAGCACGCCGGCGGAGACCGACATCGGCCGGGGCGTCGCCATGGACATCGACCCGCGCCACCTCGGGGCGGAAGCCTGGGCCGCCAACTCGGACACTCTTTATGACGTGAAGGGCCAGCCCATCGGCCGACGCCCCCGGCAGATGAATTTCGGCATCTGGTGGGACGGCGATCTGCTGCGTGAACTGCTGGACGGGACCACGATCTCGAAATGGAATTGGGTGTCGGAGGAAGCGACGCCCCTGCTGACCGCGACCGGCGCCACCTCGAACAACGGCACCAAGGCGAACCCGGTCCTGTCGGCCGACATCTTCGGCGACTGGCGCGAGGAACTCATCTTGCGGGCCGAGGACAATTCCGAACTCCGCGTGTACGTGACGCCCTATCCGACGGACATCCGCATGGTCACGCTGATGAGCGATCCGGTCTATCGTCTGGCGGTCGCGTGGCAGAACACGGCCTACAACCAGCCCCCGCACACAGGCTTCTATCTCGGCGAGGGCATGACGGTGCCGACGCGGTGAACCGGGGACGTCTGGGACTTTCGGTGATGGCCGGCTTGATGGTGGCAACGGCGGCGACGGCCCAGCAACGGTTCGACTTCAACTCCGCGGTCGATCGGCCCGGCTGGCGGACGGTTGCGCCCGATACGGCTTACACCAACGCGATCGGCTATGGGTTCGAGCATGATGGCGGCGAAGGGGCCTTGTTCTCCGTCGCCGTACCCGAGGGTGACTATCGGGTCACCGTCTGGCCGGCGTCATCGGCGCCGGTGACGGTCTGGGCCGAGACACGCCGGCTGATGCGCCAGGTCACGGACGCGCCCGCCCGGTTCACCGTCAATGTCCGGCAGCCGGGTCTGGATCCCGTTCCCGTCAATGCCCCGGGCGGAGCGGCGGTGCGCCTCAATGCGCGGGAAGACGGATCGCGGTCCTGGGACGACCGATTGACCCTCGGCTTCGATGGCCCCGTGGCCCGGATCGAGATCGAGCCCGTCACGGCGACGCGCCTGATCCTGATGGGCGACTCGACCGTGGCCGACCAGGCGGGCGGCGACTACGCCAGCTGGGGCCAGATGCTGCCCCGTTTTCTCGACGACGGTGTGTCCGTCGCGAACCACGCAGAGTCCGGCGAGACGCTGAAGTCCTTCCTGACCGGGTTGCGTCTGGACAAGGCGTTGAGCCAGGTCCGGCCCGGCGATGTCGTCCTGATCCAGTTCGGACACAACGACTCGAAGGTGCAGTGGCCACAGACCTATGCCGAGGCGGGCACGACATTTCGCGCCTATCTTCGTGTCTACATAGACGAGGTCCGGCGGCGCGGCGGACAGCCGGTGCTCGTGACATCTCCGCATCGGCGTACCTTCGGCGCGGACGGCCGGATCACGAACAGCCATGGCGACTATCCGGCGGCCGTTCGCGCGGTGGCAGCGGAGCAGGATGTGGCGGTGATCGACCTGACCGCGATCAGCGGCCGGTTGTACGAGGCCCTGGGGCCAGAATTGTCCACGCGTGCTTTCGCCGATCAGGGACGGGATCCCACCCATCACAGCCGCTACGGGGCCGATCTGCTGGCATGGGCCGTCGCCGACGGGCTGCGCGAGATCCTGGCGGATGAGGCCTACGTGCGCCCCGGGATCGACCGGCTGGACCCGGACCGTCCTCCACGGCCTGACACCACGGAGCCAGGGTCCCCTGATCGCGCTGTTGAACGACCGAGGGGATCGTGATGCTGGCCGCGATACTGGCGGCTCTGATCGCCCAGTCCGCCCCGTCCGACGGGGCCCTGTTCCGCGACCCGGTGCATGACGGTGCCGCTGACGCGGCCATCGTGCGCGAGGCCGGCACCGGGACATGGCTGATGTTCTACACGAACCGGAGAGCCGACCTGCCGGTGGCGGAGGGCGACGTCTCGTGGGTTCACGGGACGCGCATCGGGATCGCGGAGTCCGGCGACGGGGGGGCGACATGGACCTATCGCGGCACCGCCGACCTTCCCGTTGACGCTCCCACGCACTGGGCTCCGGAGATCGTATCGGACAACGGCCTCAACCACCTGTTCCTCAGCGTGGTGCCCGGCGTCTTCAGGGACTGGAACGCGCCCCGGGCGATCGTTCATCTGACCAGCCCCGACCTCCGGGTCTGGACCTATCATTCCCGGCTCGACCTGGGCTCGGACCGGGTGATCGACGCCGGGGTCCTGCCCCTCCCCGGCGGCGGATGGCGCATGTGGTACAAGGACGAACGCGACGGCAGCCGCATCCACCATGCCGACAGTCCCGACCTCTACACCTGGACGCCGCGCGGCGTCGCCCTCGACGGACCGCCCGGCGAAGGGCCGAAGCCTTTCGCGTGGCGTGGTCGCTACTGGATGGTCGTCGATCACTGGAACGGCCTCGGTGTGTACCGGTCCGAGGATGCCGAACACTGGCAGGCCCAGCCGGGACGCCTGCTGGCCGAACCGGGCCATAGACCCACCGACCGCGCGAAGGGGCAGCACGCCGATGTCGTCGTGGTCGGCGACCGCGCCTACCTCGTCTACTTCACGCAGCAGGACGGGGCACCGGAAACGGCCCTGGATCCGACCTGGCGTCGCCGCTCCGTGATCCATGCGGCGGCCCTGACCGAGACCGACGGCCTCCTGTCGGTCGATCGCGACCAGCCTGTCACCCTTGATCTCGGGAGTCCTCGATGAACGCTCGCCTGTTCGCCATCGTCGCCGCAACCGGCACCCTTCTGGCCATGCCCGCCGCCAGCCAGCAGGCGGCCCCCGTGCCCGATCCCCTGACCTATCCCTATGTGCTCACATCGTTCAGCAACGGCAATGCGACGACCATGAGCGTCTATGTCTCGGAGGATGCCGCGACGTTTCGGCCCCTGGCCCTGACCGCCTTCGTGCCGCCTACGGGCCTCATCCGCGATCCCAGCATCATCCGCCGCGCCGACGGCTGGTACCATGTCGTCTACACCACCGACTGGAACAACGACGAGATCGGCTTTGCCAGAAGTCGCGACCTGATCCACTGGGACCATGTCCGTAACCTGAAGGTCCCGCTGGCGGGCGTCACGAACACCTGGGCTCCGGAGTGGTTCGTCGACGAGGACGGCTCGACCCACGTCATCTATGCGTTGTCCCGGAACGGTCCCGACGGCCAGTTCCAGCCGCACATCATCACGGCCTCGAACGACGATCTGACGGAGTGGGGCGCGCCCCGGCCGATGGTGGGGCTGGGCCCCAACTACATCGACACCTTCGTGATCCGGGAGGGCGGCCTGTATCAGGCCTTCATCAAGCAGGAGACGACCAAGTTCATCGAGCGCGCCACCGCCCCCACGCTCGACGGGCCGTGGACGATCGTGAATACCGGAGACTGGGCCGGCTGGGGTGCCTTCACCGAAGGCCAGGCCCTGGTCCGACGCCCGGACGGCGGATGGCGCATCTATTTCGACGAGTACATCCAGAAGCGCTACTGGCACAGCGACAGCGACGACCTGGTTCACTGGACGCCGCGCGTCGAACTGGCGGGGCTCTCGGGCATCGCGCGGCACTTCACCGTCCTTCGGCAGCCCCGGCCGGAAGCCCCGTGAAGGCGCGCGGGACATGGGCCGGGTTGGCCGTCGTCGTCGCGGCGATGACGCTTTGCGGATGCGCCTTGCCCGCCGTCATGGTGCCGACCGGCGGGCCGTCGCCTGACAACCCGATCCACAGCGACGACTTCCGGTCCGGTCTCGGACAATGGGCGGTCGAGCTGGAGCGCGGCGGCCGCGTGACGGCCCGTGACGGCGTGCTCGACATCGACGTGCCGGGAGGCGCGACGGTCTGGTTCCGCCCCGTCCTTCAGGGACCCGTCGTCATCGAATACGATGCCGTTGCGGTCGATGAGGGCGGTGCCAACGATCGCGTCAGCGACCTGAACGCCTTCTGGATGGCGACGGACCCGCGCGCTCCGGGCGGAGTGCCCTACCCTCGCAGCGGCGCGTTCGCCGACTACGACACCTTGCGGACCTACTATGTCGGTCAGGGGGGCAACGGAAACACCACGACGCGGATGCGGCGCTATGTGGGAGAGCCCTCCAACCGGCCTCTGTTGCCCGACCACGACAGGACAGACGCGGACGATCTGCTGGTGGCGAACGCGAGACAGTCGATCCGGCTGGTCGCGGCGGGGGATCTGATCCAGTACTGGCGCGACGACCGCCTGGTGTTCGAGATGGTCGATCCGGATCCCTATCAGCGCGGCTGGTTCGCCCTCCGAACCACCGCCAGCCATCTTCGGATCACCAATTTCCGGGTTCGCACGCTGCCGCCGGTCCGGCCTCCCGCGTGATGGCGGAGCGCGTCTTCGACGTTCGAGACTTCGGTGCCCGCGGCGACGGTCTGACGCTGGACACTCCCGCCATCAATGCAGCGATCGACGCGGCCGCTGCCGCGGGAGGGGGCCGCGTCGTCCTCGCCCCGGGCCGGTATCTCAGCTTTTCGATCCAGCTTCGAAGCCGCATCACGCTCGAGCTCAGCGAAGGCGCGATCCTGGAAGCCGCCGACCCCGCACGGCACGACGGCCAGTACGACGCACCGGAGCCCAACCCGCACGACGCATACCAGGACTTCGGCCACAGCCACTGGCACAACAGCCTGATCTGGGGCGAGGACATCGAGGACGTCGTCCTGCTGGGCCCGGGCCTGATCCACGGCCTGGGGCTGACGCGCGAAGGCCCCGGGGCCCCTTGGTCGCGCGACCACATCGGCGACCGGCCTTTGAGCATGGGGCCCGCCACGCCCCTTTCGCCCGCCGTGTTCGAGGCGGAACAGGCGGCCATGGTCGGGCTGGGCAACAAGGCCGTGGCCATCAGGAACGGCCGCAACATCGTCATCCGGGACCTGACGGTTCTGAAGGGGGGCCATTTCGCCTTCCTCCTCACCGGGGTCGACGGTCTGCTGATGGACGGCCTGCGGATCGACACGGACCGGGACGGCATCGACCTGGACTGCGTGCGGGAGGCGCGGCTGTCGAACCTGCGGGTGAATACGCCCAACGACGACGCCATCGTTCTGAAGACGTCCTTTGCCCTGGGTGAGCGGCGATCGACCGAGCGGGTTCAGATCATGGGCTGTCGCGTCTCGGGCTACGACATGGGCACCCTGCTGGACGGGACGTTCGGGCGGACCCAGAACCTGTCGCCGGACCTCGATCGCGTCACCGGCCGGATCAAGCTGGGCACGGAGTCGAACGGCGATTTCCGGGACATCGAGATCGCGGACTGCCAGTTCGAACGCTCGCGCGGCCTGGCGATCGAGACTGTGGATGGCGGCGTGATCGAGGACATCGTCGTGCGCGACATCGTCATGCGCGAGGTCACCACGGCCCCGATCTTCCTGCGCCTCGGCGACCGCCGCAGGGGGCCCGAAGGCACGACCGCCGGGGCCCTGCAGCGCGTGTCGATCCGCAACCTGGTCGCGACCGGCATAGACCCCCGCTTTGCGGCGACACTGGCCGGCCTGCCGGATCATCCGATCGAGGATGTGCGGTTGAGCGACATCCACCTGACCTATGGCGGCGGTGGAACGGCGGACGACGCCGGTCGCACGGTCCCCGAACTGCCTCACGCCTATCCCGAGCCCAGCATGTTCGGGGTCAGCCCGGCCCATGGCCTGTACGCGCGCCACGTCCGAGGGCTCACGCTGGAGAACGTCGTCTTCGCGACGGAAACGCCGGACGCCCGCCCCGACGTCGTACTGGATGATGTTGTCTAGAGGCCCGGGGCCCGAAGATGGAACACGGGATCCAGGTCGACCTGGACCGGCACATTGTCGGGGCCGGCCTGCATGATGTCGGCCATCATCGCCCACCAGCGCTGCATGACGTCCGTGCCGGGCAGATCGGCCAGGGTGTGATCGACCCGTCGCGTCATGACCGCGAACAGGTGATCGCTCTGCGGATCCAGAAAGATCCTGTAGTCGATCACGCCGGCCGCGATCAGCGCCTCCGACAGCGCGGGCCAGATGTCGTCGTGGCGACGGCGGTATTCCTCGGCCTGCCCCGGGTTCATGTTCATCCGGAAGGCGATCGTCTCGGTGGCGGGCGGGCTCATTGCAGGTTCACGAAGGCCCCGCCATCGACCAGCAAGGCGGCCCCTGTGACGTACCGCGCCATGTCGGAGGCCAGGAAGACGATGGGGCCTGCCAGGTCATCCGGTTCGCCCAGACGCCCCAGCGGGATCCGCCCGGCCATGTATTCGCGCTTCGCCGGATCGGCCAGATCCTCGCGGTTGATGTCGGTTTCGATCGTGCCGGGCAGGACCGAGTTGCAGCGAATCCCGTGCGGGCCCAGGGCGATGGCACAGGACTGCATCAGCGAATGCACCCCCGCCTTGGTCGGGGTGTAGTGCGTCTGCATGCCGCCGCCGACCAGGGCGCTGATCGAACTGACCGCGATCAGGGCACCGCCGTGTCCCTGGTCCACCATCTGGTTCGCGGCGGCCTGGGTCATATAGTAGGCGCCGTGCAGATTGACCCGCAGCGTGCGCTCCAGCACGTCGCGCGGCATGTCCAGAAAGCTGTGGAACGGACAGATGCCGGCATTGCTGACGAAGACATCCACCTTGCCGAACGCCTCGACGGCCGCCCGGACGAAGACGGGGGCCTGATCGGGATCCGACACGTCGCCCTTCACCGCGATGGCGCGTCGACCCATCGCCTCGATCTCGGCCACCGCACTATCGGCGCCATCCTGATCCTGCAGATAGTTGATCGCGACGTCGGCCCCGTGCCGGGCGCATCCCAGCGCCGCGGCGCGCCCGATGCCCCCGGAGGCTCCGGTGATCAGAACGGTCTTGCCTTCCAGCAACATGAAGCCTCCAGGGTGTCAGGGTCGTGAGGATCGTCTGGGCCTGGCCGCGAACTCGGCGGCAGCATCCTCGCTCCAGCCCAGCTCGCGACTGATGGCTTCGGCCGTCGCCCGGACCTGCTGCGGCAGCGAGGCCATCCGATGGTCGTCCATGTACTGCGCCGCGCTCGACAGGCTGATGGCACCGACGATGCGGCCGGCCACATCCCTGATGGGGGCGGCCACGCAGCGGATGCGGTCCTCGTTTTCCTCGAGGTCGAAGGCGTGGCCGTCCCGCGCGTACTCGCGCATCCGGCTCAGCCAGGTCTCGCGGTCCAGAGCGCTTCGGCTGATCGCCTCCTCCTGGTCGAACATCTCGGCCCACTGCGCCTCCGTCTCGTCGAGGATCATGGCCTTCCCCAAGCCCGTGGAACGGATCGGCTGCCGTTCGCCGACCCGCGAGCTGATCTCGATGCGTCGGCGCCCCGGGATCTTGTCGAGATAGAGGGCGCGGCCCTTGTCCAGGACGCCCAGGTGAACCGTATCCTCGGTGTCGGCTGCGAGCGTTTCGAGGTGCGGTCGGGCGACCCGGGGCAGATCCTTCTGCTGCTGCGCCTTGAAGCCCAGTTCCAGAAGCTTGGGCCCCAGGACGTACCCCTCCCGGGGCAGGAAGTTCAGGTACTGCCTTTCGACCAGCGCGGCTGCCAGCCGATGGGTCGTGCTGCGCGTCAGACCAAGGCGCGTGGCCAGGTCGGCCAGGCCGATCGTGCCGTCCGAAACGGCTTCGACGACATCCAGCCCGCGAAGAAGGGTCTGGCTGCTCGACGATTTGCCGCCCTCGGACCCATCTGTGGCCGCTGTTCGTGTTGACGCCGATATTCTCATCTCGTAACGTCCTATTTCATATGCTGAAACGATACACAAGCGATCGGCTTGTGAGACAGCGGGGGGAATCAAGGCTTCGGCTCGCACGAATCGCGGACACCCGCCTGCGTATTCCCCTCTACTATCTCATATATTGACACCCGGAGTTCACGTCGCAATGGGATTTCCCCTCATCCGCCAGGTGCGGGCCTTCGTCGTTCGCGGCGGCGGAGCCGACTATCACGACCAGGGCGAGGGCCACTGGATCGACGACCACATCGCCACGCCGATGTCGCGCTATCCCGAGTACCGCCAGAGCCGCCAGAGCTTCGGCATCAATGTGCTCGGCACGCTGGTCGTCGAGATCGAAGCGGCCGACGGCACGGTCGGCTTTGCGGTCACGACCGGCGGCGAGCCGGCGGCCTATATCGTCGAGAAACACCTGGCGCGCTTCCTCGAAGGCCGCGCGCCCAACGAGATCGAGAAGATCTGGGACCAGATGTATTTCTCGACACAGTACTATGGCCGCAAGGGACTGGTCGTGAATGCCCTGTCCGGGGTGGACCTCGCGCTCTGGGATCTGATGGGCAAGCTGCGGGGCGAGCCCGTCTATCACATGCTGGGGGGCGCGGTCCGCGACGAGCTGACCTTCTATGCCACCGGGGGGCGGCCGGACCTCGCCAAACAACTGGGCTTCATCGGCGGCAAGATGCCCCTTCACCACGGCCCGGCCGAGGGCGAGGAAGGCCTGCGCAAGAACATCGAGGAACTGGCCACGATGCGCGAGCGCGTGGGCGAGGATTTCTGGCTGATGTTCGACTGCTGGATGTCGCTGGACCTGAACTATGCGACCCGGCTGGCGCACAAGGCCCATGAGTATGGCCTCAAGTGGATCGAGGAGGCGCTGAGTCCCGACGACTACTGGGGCTATCGCGACCTGAAGGCCAATGCGCCCAAGGGGATGCTGGTCACGACCGGCGAGCACGAGGCCACGCGCTGGGGCTTCCGCATGCTGCTGGAGATGGAGTGCTGCGACATCATCCAGCCCGACGTCGGGTGGTGCGGGGGCATGACCGAACTGATCAAGATCTCGGCCCTCGCCGATGCGCGCGGCGTCATGGTCATTCCGCACGGATCGAGCGTCTACAGCTACCATTTCGTGGTCACGCGCCATAACAGCCCGTTCGCCGAGTTCCTGATGATGGCACCCAAGGCCGACGAGGTCGTGCCGATGTTCCAGCCTCTGCTGACCGGCGAGCCGGTTCCGGTGAACGGCAGGCTGAAGGTTCCGGACACGCCTGGCTTCGGCGTCGCGCTGAACCCCGACATTCCCCTGCACCGCCCCTACACTCACTGACCACCGGACATCGGCCATGAAACTTCTGCGATACGGGCCCAAGGGTCTGGAAAAGCCGGGACTGCTGGACGAGGCGGGGGTGATCCGCGACCTGTCTGGTCATGTCGCCGACATTACCCCGGACCTGTTGCACGGAGAGGGCCTCGAGCGGCTGAAGGCCATCGACCCGGCGTCACTGCCGGTGGTGGAGGGTTCGCCGCGTCATGGCACGCCGGTCGCGGGCAGCCGCAAGTTCATCGCCATTGGGTTGAACTTCGCCGATCACGCCGCGGAGTCCAACCTGCCCATCCCGGCCGAGCCGGTCGTGTTCATGAAGGCGATCAGTTGCCTGACCGGACCGAACGACGAGGTCGTGATCCCGCGCGGTTCCCTCAAGACGGACTGGGAAGTCGAGCTCGGCATCGTCATCGGCAAGCCCGCCTCCTACGTCGAAGAGGCGGACGCGCTGGATCACGTCGCGGGCTATGTCTTGATCAACGACGTCTCCGAACGCGCCTTCCAGACCGAGCGCGGCGGCACCTGGGACAAGGGCAAGGGCTGCGATACCTTTGGCCCCGTCGGACCGTGGCTAGTGACGGCCGACGAGGTCGCCGATGTCCAGACCCTGGACATGTGGCTCGACCTGAACGGCAAGCGCATGCAGACCGGAAACACCCGCACCATGATCTTCGGCGTGGCCGAGATCGTGGCCTATGTCAGCCAGTTCATGACCCTGGAACCGGGCGATCTGATCACCACGGGCACACCCCCCGGCGTCGGCCTGGGGCAGAAGCCGGAACCCTTCTATCTTAAGCCGGGCGACGTCATGCGGCTGGGCATCCAGGGTTTGGGTGAACAGCAGCAGACGGTCGTGGCCTGGCACGCCAATGTATCGGGAGACGCCGCGTGAGCATCTATGGCAACCGTTTCGAGGGCCGGTGCGCCATCGTCACCGGCGGCGCATCCGGCGTCGGTCGAGAGACCGCGGCACGCATCGTGGCCGAAGGCGGCAAGGTCTGCCTGTGGGATCTGGACGCCGACACGTTGGCGGACGTCGCCCGGGCCATCGGGGCCAGCAACTTCCAGGCTGTCGACGTATCGGACCACGAGGCCGTCACCCGCGCCGCCAATGCGAGCGCCGAGGCCATGGGCCGGATCGATATCCTGGTCGTCGGGGCCGGCATCACCGGGGCGACCGGGCCGGTCTGGGAGTTTCCGGTCGACAGCTGGCGCCGGGTCATGGACATCAACCTGAACGGGGCCTTCTACTGCTGCCGCGCTGTGGTGCCGCACATGCTGAAGAACGACTACGGCCGGATCGTCAACGTCTCGTCCGTGGCCGGCAAGGAGGGCAATCCCAACGCCTCGGCCTATTCGGCGTCCAAGGCCGGACTGTTGGGCTTCACCAAATCGCTCGGCAAGGAACTGGCGCAGACGGGGGTCCGCGTGAACGCCATTACCCCGGCCACGTTCAAGAGCCCGATCCTGGACCAGCTGCCACAGAGCCAGATCGACTATATGCAGTCCAAGATTCCGATGGGGCGCCTGGGCGAGATGGCAGAGGTGGCCTCACTGATCTGCTGGCTGGCCAGCGAGGAGTGCAGCTTCTCCACCGCCGCCACCTTCGACATCTCGGGCGGGCGCACGACCTACTAGAAGGAGCGGCCCGGTGGCGCACGACCTGCCGATCGTCGATCCGCACCAGCACCTGTGGGATTTCGATCGCCACCACTACGGCTGGCTGATGGACCATCCGCTGCCGAACAATCCGGCGGGGGACTGCGCGCCCATCGCAAGACCCTATGGTCTCGACGACTATCTGGCCGATGTCGCGGGCTGGAACGTCGTCGCGACGGTCCATGTCGACGCCGGGGCCGACGCGAACCAGGCGCTAGACGAGACCCGCTGGCTGCAGAGCATCGCGGACGCCCGCGGTATGCCCGACGGCATCGTGGCCTATGCCGCGCTGGACCGGCCCCTGACGGAGGTCGACGCGCTGCTGGAGGCCCATCGCGCATTCGCCAATGTGCGGGGCATTCGCCAGATCGTGAACTGGCACGCGGATCCGGCCCGGACCTATACCCCCCGCGACCTGTTGCAGGACGAGGACTGGCGCGCGGGGTTCGCCCTGCTGCGAAAACATGACCTGTCGTTCGACCTGCAGATCTATCCGTCGCAGATGCCCGAGGCGGCCAGGCTCGCGGCCCGGCACTCCGATACGCAGTTGATCCTCAACCATACCGGCATGCCGACCGATCGCGATCCCGACGGCATGGCGCAGTGGCGAGAGGGCATGGCGCTGCTGGCGGCCCGGCCCAACGTCGCGGTCAAGATTTCAGGCCTGGCGATGGTGGACAGGGCCTGGACCCCCGACTCGATCCGGCCGTTCGTCCTGACGACGATCGACCTTTTCGGACCCGACCGGGCGATGTTCGCCAGCAACTTCCCCGTCGACAGGCTCTACGGGTCGTTCAGCGATCACTATGCGGCCTATGACGCGCTCACGGCGGGCTTCAGCGACGCCGAACGGCGGATGTTGTTCGCCGGCACGGCCCGATCCATCTATCGGCTCTGACCGCCTTGCCTCACGTCGCCTTGGCGATCTCGACGGCATAGACGTGGTTGGCCCCGTGCATGTTTGAGCGGAACACGAGCCAGCGATTGTCGGGCGTGAAGGTGATGTTGGGCTCCAGCCGGTAGTCGTGGGATCCCATGTTCACCAGCCGCTCGGACCGGAAGATGCCCGGCCGGATCAGGTCACCGGCATTGGGCGCATGCAGACCCGCCACATCCGGGATCGCCTCGGGCCGGAACAGATAGATCCATTTTCCATCCGGTGCCCGCGCGACCATTTCCGCGTCGCCGCCGTCACCGGCGAACAGCGCGCCGTCATGCGAGCTGTTGAAGTGGACCGACCATTCGTCCCGTTCGAGGTGGTAGTGGGTCCGGACGCCGGTCTCCGGCTCATAACCCGCGACGGTGAACTTCTGACCACGGGGAGTCTGCAGATCGTACCAGATGGTCCGGCCGTCGTCGGCGAACCACTCGTGACCGGCGATCTCCATGTTCATCGTGCGGGTATGAACCCTGGTCATGCCGGTGCCGTCCGTGCGGATGGTCCAGATGCGGTCGACCTTGTGCCAGGGGCCCTCGTGGCAGAACATGATCAGGCCCGGATCGGTCGGCGAGAACTGCAGGTGGTTCAGCCAGTCCGTCGCCCGGTGCACCACGCGTCGCTCGCCGGTGCGGACGTCGAGTGTGAAGATCTCCATCGGGATGCGGGCTTCCAGCCGGTCGTTCAGCCGCACCTCCTTGGCGTCGGCGAAGGTCATCGGCGTGCCGTCAGGCCAGTTGGCGGAATAGGCGGCCTGGTCGTATCGCCCGTCTCTTCCCCGCGTCCGCGGCTGCAGCGGCATGTCACGCTCGGCCCATTGCCCCAGCAGCAGGGTCTCGTCAGCGTTGATGGAGCCGATGCTGCCCGAGGCGATCGTGCCGATCTCGCGCTCGACCCCGGTGGTCGCGCTGGCGGCGAACACGGTCGTCGGCAGAGGGTGGGCCGAGCCGTCGCCGGGGCCGGTCCGGGTGAAATAGATGTCGCCCGTCCGTCGTCCCGCGAACAGAAGCTGCAGCCCCTCCCCCCGGATGATCGGTCGGACAGCGCGGGTCTCCAGATCGACGGCCGAGATCGCGCCGGGCGTCGAGATGACGAGGGTCCGCCCATCCGGCAGGTAGCCGTTCTGGTGGAAATACAGGCTGGAACTGCCCGCCTCGTCCGACAGGCGCACGACACGGTGCCCGGTGTCGGCGTCGACCCACTCACGCGGCGGCTCGGCCGCCATGGTCGACGGCCGGGGCGGCGCGTCCTGCGGTCGCGCCCGGGCGGCTCCGGACAGACCGGCCAGGACGAGCGCGCCCGCGGCCGCGCGTCGGGTAAGGTTCGGCATGACGAGGTCTCCGATCAGCTGGGTCCGGCCCCCGGGTCGATATCGGGGCCCGTGCGGGTGTTCGGCGGGGCGGCGGTCGCCTTGCTGGCACCCCACAGCCGGTCGTAGCGCCAGCCGGTCAGGTCCTCGACGACCTCGCGCGCGGTCTCGCTGGAGGGCGTGCGTTCCCCGGCATGGAAGCGGTCGATCTCGGCCATCAGCACGCCGTGGGTGCGGGCGTTCAGGCGGAACTGCCAGGAGATGACGAGGCCTGCCAACATCACCGCGATCGGTCCGCAGATCAGCAGGGCGGCGACGGTGTTCACCGCCTGCGGGGTCTGTTGCACGGCCACGCCGTCGGTGGCCGACACATAGCCGCCCGCGCCGATGATCCATCCGGTGGCGATGATGGCACCCGACTGGGCCACCTTTCGAACCAGGGTCATGACGCCGGCGAAGATACCCTCGCGCCGTTGCCCGGTGACCGCCTCGTCGACGTCGGGCAGGTAGTTATAGACGCTCCACGGCACGAAGTTCAGCGTGCCGCGTCCCAGCCCGGCCAGGATGATCGGCGCGAACAGCCAGAACACCAGGGTCGGGCTGAACCCCGCGCTCAGGGGGTTCAGGGCGGTCAGAACGTTGCCGTCCAGTGCCGCCAGACCTTCGCCGAAGCCCGCGGGCCGCACGAAGTAGAAGATCAGATACAGCAGCAGGGCCGCGCTGAAGAAGCCGACGGCGATCCGGTAGGCCAGGACGGGGCCGGTGCGGATCACGATGTTGATCGCGATCATCACCGAGATCAGCTGGGCCACATACATGGCCGTCATCAGCTGCGAGATGATCAGCGTCCCGCCCAGCAGGACGGTGACCACGAAGATCGGGAATGCGGTGTTGAAGATGTCCTGGGCGATATAGCCGCCCAGATAGATCGACAGATGCTGGCGAAAGGCCCGGATCCTCAGCGTCGAGAACAGGTCGCGGAACATGGTCGCCGGGATCAGGGCGGCACGGGCCAGGCTCAAGGGCTCCGGCTGGATGGTCTTCTCGGCCTCCGTATAGGGCCGCTCCCAGCTGAAGATGACGACCAGGGTCACGACGACGCTGAAGATGCCGCCGAAGATCGCGGCCATGATCAGGAATGTCGTCGGCGAATCCTTGCCGCCGAAGTTGTTGATGATGAGCGTGGGCAGGTAGGAGGCCAGGATGGCCGAAGTCTGGGCGACCAGCATCCGGGCACCGGCAAACTTGGCCTTCTCCTTGTAATCCTTGGTCATTTCCGCCGCGAGCGTCTCCCACGGAATGAGGAACATCGTGTAGAGGAGCTCGAAGAAGATGAAGGTCAGCAGATAGTAGGTGAAGGTCTGGCCCGTCACGAAGATCAGGGCGAAGCTGGGCAGCAGGGGGATGGTCAGCAGCAGGAAGATCTTGCGTCGCCCGACCTTACGCCCGATCCAGGTGTGGCGCAGATTGTCCGAGACATAACCGATCAGCGGACAGGTGATCGCCTCCAGCAGCCTCGGCAGGCCCAGGATCAGCCCGGCCTCCACCGGCGTCAGATCACAAAACGTCGTGAAGAAGTAGAACAGCCACCCGGTGATGACCGCTTGGGCCCCGGCGCCCAGCATGTCGCCCGAGCCCCAGCCCCAGTAGTTGATCCAGCTCGGCTTTCGCATCTCCAGCGCGGCCATCCGATCGATCTCCTGAAACTCTAGATGAACCGCAGGCGGAACTCGCCAAGCGCCATGATCGCCATCGCCTGGCCATAGGGCATGGAAGTCAGCGGAATGTCGCGATAGCCCTGCAGGGTGTCGAAGACGGGCGTCCCGAACGACACCTGCTGCAGTTCACCGTCATCGCTGATGTTGGCGATCACGCCCTTCAGGGCCCGGATCGCCATGGCTTCGTATTCGACGGGCAGGTAGCGCTTTCGGACCGCTTTCAGGATGCCGTAGGCGAAGCCGGCCGTGGCCGAGGCCTCCAGATAGCTGGTGGGATCGTCGATCAGGGTACGCCACAGGCCGCTGTCGTCCTGATGGGCCACCAGGGCTTTCACCTGGGCCTCCAGGGTCTCGATCAGGAACCGGCGCAGGGCGTCCTCGGGCGGCAGGTCCAGCATCTCGATGAACTCGGGAATCGCGATGGTGACCCAGCAATTGCCACGCGCCCAAAGGGCATCGGCGAAGTTGTGCCGGCCGATGAAATTCCAGCCGTGGAACCACAGGCCGGTCTTGCGGTCGAACAGATATTTGATGTGGATCAGGAACTGCTTCCGCGCCTCTTCCACATAGTGCGGACGGTCCAGCAGCAAACCGATGCGGGCCAGCGGCAGGACGCTCATCATCAGGGTGTCGTCCCACAGTTCCTGCGGGTTCTCGTCGTTGAAGACGATGTGCTGGAACCCGCCCTCCTCCGTCCGGGGCAGGCCGTCCATCAACCACTCCGCCCAGACGTCCAGATAGGGGATATAGGTCTCGTCGCCGGTATGTTCGTAGAGATTGGCGAGGGTCAGGAAGGGCGAGACCGTGTTGATGTTCTTGGTCGGCGTGCCCGCCTCGAACCGGTTGGCGAACCAGTCCAGCATGATCTTCAGGACGGCATCGTCGCCGGTCTGCTCGAACAGGCGATACAGGCCATACAGCCCGATGCCGTGGGTCCATTCCCAGTCGTTCCAGCCCTTGGTATCGATCACCCGACCGTCGTCGAGCTTCAGCAGAAATGCGCCGCTGTCGTCCTTGATGTTCACCAGATTGTCGATCAGACGCGACAGCGTCTCGTCGATGTCGGCTCTGGCGATGTCGTGGACGAGATTGGGCATGAGGATGGTCCGGGTTTTTGGGGATACGATGCGGTGTATGCACCGAGATGCGCCACCGCCGCTGGCATTGGAACTGCCTCGGCAGCGGCGGATCCTCCCATCCGTCTCGAAGCCGCTATCTCATTCTTTGTTGCATCATCTCATAATGTGGCAGTGCCGGATCGGTCAAGTGACCGGCAAGCGCTTCCTGCTCCAGGCTTGAAACCAGCAGCTCCGGGCCGATCTCGTCGAGCCTGCTGACGCCCACCAGCGTCATGGCCACGCGCATCTCGGCGGCGATAAGCGACAGGACCTCCTCCACGCCGCGCTGCCCCCTGGCCGCCAGACCATAGACCCAGGCCCGGCCCAGAAGGACGCCGTCGGCACCGCTGGCCATGGCCCGCAGGACGTCCAGGCCCGAGCGGATCCCTCCGTCCATCAATACGGTCATGCGATCGCCCACGGCCCGGGCGATCGGCCCGAGGGCATCAATCGACGCCAGGGTCCCGTCCAATTGGCGCCCGCCGTGATTGGACACCACAACCCCGTCGAACCCGCGCGCGGCGGCCTCCATCGCATCGGCGGGATCGAGGATCCCCTTGATGACCATGCGCCCCGACCACAGGCGGCGAATTTCCTCCGCATCGTCCCAGGTCACCGAGGCATCGAAATTCTTCGACATCCAGGCCCAGTAGTCGTCGATCCCGGCACCGGAACCCAGCGCCGACGAGACGTGGCCGATGGTATGCGGCCCACCGAGAAGCCCGACATCCACAGCCCAGGCAGGCCGCGTCATGACCTGTGCGATCCGGCCGAGCTGGCGCTGCATCGCCGTTCCCCCCGACAGGCCCGACCGCTTGTCGCGATAGCGGGGGCCGGGCGCGGGCATGTCGACGGTCAGGAAAAGGGTATCCGCCCCCGCGTCCCGGGCGCGGGCAATCATGTCGCGCATGAAGCCACGGTCGCGGGTGACGTAGAGCTGGAACCATGGCGGGGTCTGGACGCCCTTGCGGACCTCCTCGATTGAGCATGCCCCAACGGTGGAAAGGCAGAACGGCACGCCCGCCGCTTCGGCTGCACGCGCGGCCTGCACCTCGCCGCGCCTCGCGTTCAGCCCGGCCATGCCGACGGGGCCGAGCGCCAGCGGCATGGCGGTCTCGCGCCCCAGCAACGCACCCGAAAGCGAGACGTGATCGGCACCCGTCAGCACCCGCTGGCGAAGGCGTACCCGGTGCAGACGGTCGATGTTGTCGCGCAGCGTAGTCTCGGCGAAGGCACCACCGTCGACATAGTCGAATAGAAATCTGGGAATCCTGCGTCG
The DNA here is from genome assembly GCF_000144605.1 of Brevundimonas subvibrioides ATCC 15264. NCBI lineage: Bacteria > Pseudomonadati > Pseudomonadota > Alphaproteobacteria > Caulobacterales > Caulobacteraceae > Brevundimonas > Brevundimonas subvibrioides. The sequence continues at coordinate 2,899,843 of NC_014375.1, forward strand.
CGCAGCCTCGCGATAGTCCATCACGTCGGCGAGGATCATCGGCACAGTACTCCGAGGCGGGTCACGAGTTTGACCGGCGCATGACGGGACGGTAGTTCATATAGTGGGATCAGACAATCGAGATCACGAGGGTTTCGGGCGGTAACGCTTCCCGCCACGCTCACCGCCACAGTCCGTCGCTGAACACACCATAGCCTATCCGCGGCTTGGCCGTCCTCCGTGGAGACAAGTCGGCGTCAGACTGACAGCACCGCCACGGTCCCATGCTGAAACGCACGGGTCCCTGTTACCGGCGAGATACCCCCACATTACCGCGACATGTCCGAAACCGGAGACGTAATGCCGGGCTCCGCGACCTCGGAAGCGTCCCTGATCGATCGGGTGCTCCGGTCCCGTCTGCACCGCCCGGGGGCCAGGAAGGCCGGATCCTCTTGTGGGATCTCGCCGACGCAGGTGCGTTTGCGCAGCATCAAACATGCCGGTCAGCGGTGCAGCGCCAGGTCGCCCTGCCCCACTGTTCGACGAAAGTCGATCTGACGTCCGGATGCGATCGCTGTCACGTTCCAAATCGACGCCCACCTGCGCGGCGACAGAACAGCCGAACAACGGCGAGATTTGGGAGGATTTTCTATGACCGACAGCGCCATGGGTGCGCCAACGACGGACCAGCGAGCCCTCGACAAGCGATCCCGCCTTGTCATCCTCGCCTCGTCCGTCGGCACAGTGATCGAGTGGTACGACTTCTATCTGTATGGCTCGCTGGCCGCGATCATCACGGCCCAGTTCTTCTCGGGCGTGAACGAGACCACCGGTTATATCTTCGCGCTGATGGCCTTCGCGGCGGGCTTTGCCGTGCGTCCGTTCGGCGCCGTGTTCTTCGGGCGGCTCGGCGACCTCTGGGGGCGCAAGAACACCTTTCTGGTGACCATGCTGCTGATGGGGCTGTCGACCTTCGTCGTCGGGCTGCTGCCATCCTATGCCGCCATCGGCATCGCCGCGCCGATCATTCTGGTCGTTATGCGCCTCGTCCAGGGTCTGGCCCTTGGCGGTGAGTACGGCGGTGCCGCCACCTACGTCGCCGAACATGCGCCCAAGGGAAAGCGCGGCTTCTTCACGTCCTTCATCCAGATCACGGCGACCGCCGGTCTGGTGCTGAGCCTGCTGGTGATCCTGAGCGTTCGGCTGACGGTCGGCGAAGAGGCCTTCGCCGCCTGGGGCTGGCGCATCCCGTTCCTGGTCTCGATCCTGCTGCTGGGCGTCTCGCTGTGGATCCGCCTGAAGCTGGCCGAGAGCCCCTCGTTCCAGAAGATGAAGGCCGAGGGCAAGGGCTCGTCCACGCCGCTGAAGGACTCGTTCCTGAAATGGCCGAACCTGAAACTGGTCCTGATCGCCCTGGTCGGGCTGACCGCCGGCCAGGCCGTGATCTGGTACACGGGCCAGTTCTACGCCCTGTTCTTCCTCGAACGGGTGATGAAGGTCGACTCGACGCTGGTCTATGTCCTGCTGGCCATCGCCCTGATCGCAGCGTCGCCCTTCTTCATCTTCTGGGGCTGGCTGTCGGACAAGGTAGGACGAAAGCCTGTCATCCTGGCCGGATGCCTGCTCGCGGCCCTGACCTATTTCCCGCTGTTTCAGGCCCTGACCACGGCCGCCAATCCGGCCCTTGCCGAAGCGACGGCGTCCCAACCGGTCACCATCTATGCCGACCCGGCCGACTGTAACCTTCAGTTCGATCCCGTGGGCAAGACCGTCTTCAACCAGTCCTGCGACCTGGCGAAATCCTATATCGCCAAGGCGGGCGTCAACTACACGAACCTGGCAGCCCCCGCGGGCACGGTGGCCGAGGTCCGGATCGGCGACAGCGTCGTCTACCCGAGCTTCCGGGGCGAGGCGCTGGCGCCCGCAGAGTTCGCCACGGCCAGAACGACCTGGGAGACCGGGCTGGGCAGCGCGCTGGCCACCGCCGGCTACCCTTCCAAGGCCGACAGCGAGCAGGTCAACAAGCCGATGGTGGTGCTGATCCTGTTCATCCTCGGCTTCTACGTGACCATGGTCTACGGGCCGATCGCGGCGGCTCTGGTCGAGATGTTTCCGACCAATATTCGCTACACCTCGATGTCGCTTCCCTATCACATCGGCAACGGCTGGTTCGGGGGCTTCCTGCCGACCACCGCCTTCGCCATGGTCGCGGCAACGGGCAACATCTTCTACGGCCTCTGGTACCCGATCATCGTCGCCGTCGTGACGGTGGTGCTGGGCTTCCTGCTGGTCAAGGAAGGCAAGGACGTCGATCTGAACGCCTGACCCGCGATCACACTCAACGACGGGGCGGGCGATCAACAGGGGATCGCCCGCCCTTTGTCTTGCAGGAACAGGTGCCGACGCTTCTAGATGGTCCCGATGTACGCCCTGATGATCCTTGCGCTGGTGTCCGCCTACATGGCGGTGCTGTTCGCGCTCGCCTGGCGAAGCGAACGACCGGGAGCGATCAAGCCGCAGCGGGGACTGGGCCCCTGGGCTTATGCCCTCAGCCTGGCCATCTATTGCACGTCATGGACCTACTATGGCGCGGTGGGAACCGCAGCGCGCCAGGGGTGGGAATATCTGCCCATCTATCTCGGACCCATCATCGGCATCGTCATCCTGTTCCCGATCTGGAAAAGGATCGCCGCCGCCGCCCGGCGCGAGAACGCGGGGTCCATCGCCGACTTTATCTCGTCGCGCTACGGCAAGAGCCAGGGCCTGGGCGCGCTGGTCGCGTGCGTCGCCATCGTGGGGTCGCTGCCCTATATCGCCCTGCAGCTCAAATCGATGTCGATGGCCTGGACCCTGGTCACGGCCGGCACGCCGATGGCCGGGTCCGAGCGTCTGACCGTCAGCCTTATCGCCGTCGCCCTGGCCGGTTTCGCCATCCTGTTCGGCGCGCGGCGCCCCGACCTGACCGAGCATAACCGCGGGCTGATCCGGGCGATCGCCGTCGAGTCCGTCGTGAAGCTGGCGGCGCTCGTCGCTGTGGCCGGGTTCGCCGTGATCATGTTGCTTGGGGCTCCCGACACGACGAGGATCGGAAGGGCGCTGGGCGAACTCGCCGCCCCACCCGAGATCAACGCCCGCTTCATCGCCATTCTTCTCCTCGCGACGCTCTCGATCTTCTGCCTGCCGCGCCAGTTTCACGTCGGCTTTGTCGAGTCGGGAGAGCCGGATCACGTCCGCCGCGCCCGATGGATGTTCCCGCTCTATCTGGTCGTCACAAGCCTTGCGGTCCTGCCCCTGGTAGCCGCGGGCGGCCTGTTCTCCGGGACGACCAACCCCGACCTGCTGGTGCTCGACATTCCCTTTCGTCAAGGTGCCAGGATCCTGACGGCCGTGGTCTTCGTGGGCGGCTTCTCGGCCGCGACGGCCATGGTGATCGTCGAAGCCGTCGCCCTGTCTGCCATGGCGTCCAACAGCCTGATCCTGCCGATGCTGGCCGGGGGACGCTGGCGACGACGCGAAGACGCCTCGGACGTCGCGCAAACCATTCTTCAGGTCCGCCGCATCGTCATCTGTGGAATCCTGTTCCTGGCCTGGCTCTACTTTCAGACGCTTGATCGCGCCTCAGGTCTGGCCTCCATCGGCCTGACGTCCTTCTCGGCGCTCGCCCAGCTCGCGCCGGCTCTGTTCGGAGCCGTGCTGTGGCGAGGCGGGCACGCGCGCGGGGCGGTTGCGGGCATCGTCTGCGGCACCGGCGTCTGGCTCATCCTGCTGGCCCTGCCACAGGTGGGCGTGGCGTTCGGCGCGGACCTGGTCCGTCCGTTTGGTCTTGCCGACCCCCTGCCGGCCGCCGTGTTCCTCAGCCTTGGCCTGAATGCTCTGGTCTATGTCCTTGTCTCGCGCACTGCCGAGCCGCGCCTGATCGATCGCATCCAGGCCCGGGCCTTCGTCGACCGCCTGAGCCCCGACTGGCGCGAGCAGGCGTCTGCCCCGTCGGGGGCTTCCGTCGGCGATCTGAAGACCCTGGTCTCGCGCTTCGTCGGCGACCACAGCGCGGAGCGCGCGTTCACCGCCTTCGCCCGCGAGACCGGTCGGGTGTTTCGGGACGCAGAACCCGCCGATGCCGGTCTTGCGCGGGCGGCTGAACGGATGTTGGCGGGCGCGGTCGGCGCTTCCTCGGCGCGGCGGGTCATTTCCGCGGCGCTGGCGGGCGGCGGCCGCGCGCCCGAGGACGTCGTTCGCATGCTCGACGAAGCGTCCCAGGCTGTGCAGTTCAATCGAGAACTGCTCCAGGCCACGCTGGACAACATCGATCAAGGGGTCAGCGTCGTCGACGAGGACCTGCGGCTTATTGCGTGGAATGCCCGCTATATCGAGCTGTTCGACCTGCCGTCCGGCTTCGTCCATGTCGGCCAGCCGGTCGCCTCGGTCTATCGACTGAATGCAGAACGGGGAGAGGTCGGGGCGACGGATCTGGAGGCCTGGGTCGAGCGGCGGCTGGAGGCACTCCGCCGACGCGAACCGCATGACCACGAGCGGGCCCAGCCAAGCGGGCGCATCCTGAAATCGACCGGCGCTCCGATGTCGGGCGGCGGCTATGTCACCAGCTATACCGACATCACCGAGTTGCGTCGTGCGGCCCTGGCCCTGGAGGAGGCTAACGAGAGGCTGGAAGCGCGTGTCGCAGACCGCACTGAACGGCTGGTCGAGGCCAAACAGGCGGCGGAAGAGGCCACTGCTTCCAAGACCCGCTTCCTGGCCGCCGCCAGTCACGACCTGCTTCAGCCGCTTCACGCCGCTCGCCTCTTCATCGCGGCTCTGAAGGAAGGGACGGGCGCGCAGGAGCCCGAGACGCGCAAGCTGGTGGACAATGCGGACAGGTCCATCGAATCCGCCCACGGCCTGCTGAAAGCCTTGCTCAACCTCTCGCGGCTCGAAGCGGGGGGCGTCCGTCCAGCTGTGCGAGCGCTCTCAGTGGATGCCCTGTTCGACGACATCCGGCGCGAGTTCACGCCCCTCGCGCTCCAGAAGGAGCTGCGCCTGAGCGTCATCTCATCGCGTCGATGGGTGCTGTCGGACGCTGACCTGCTGCGCTCCCTGCTCCAGAACCTGGTGGGAAACGCTATCCGCTACACCGACACCGGCCGCATTCTTGTCGGTGCACGCAAGGCGGGCGAAACGCTGCGGATCGACGTCTTCGATACCGGCCGCGGCATCGCCGAGGATCAGCAGGAAGCCATCTTCACCGAGTTCACCCGGCTGTCGGGAAAGGCCGGTGACGAGCCCGGGGTCGGACTGGGCCTGGCGATCGTGCGCCGGGTCGCGCGTCTGCTCGACCACCCGCTGACGCTTCGATCAAGCGCGGGCCGGGGATCCTGCTTCTCTGTCACGGTCCCGCTCGCTGAAGGCCAGTCAGTCAAGGCTGACAAAGCTCTGCGTCTTCAGCCACTGCCGTCAGGACGTCGCGTGCTGTGCGTCGACAATGAGCCCATCATCATCGAGGCGTTGAGCGCCCTGCTGTCGCGCTGGGGCATGACCGTCGTGACGTCGTCGGACGCGGCCTCGGCCCTTGCCCAGGACGGCCCGTTCGACGCCGCCTTGATCGACCTCCATCTCGGTGAAGGACCGGACGGACTGACCGTGATCGAGGCGCTGAAGGCGCGGGGCGTCGGCCATCTCGCCCTGATCAGCGCCGACGCGGACGCGACCCTGCACGCTCGCGCGGCTGCGGCCGGCGCGGTCCTGATGTCCAAACCCGTCAAGCCGGCGATCCTGAAGGCCTTTCTGTCCAGCAAACGCGCAAGCTGAAAGACTGCGGGCTCAGACCTGGGTGGTCAGGGCCTGCGCGGCGATCACGGCCTGGGTTCGATTCTGGACCCCCAGCTTTTTGAACACACCCGTCAGGTGCGCCTTGATGGTCGCCTCGGTCACGCCCAGGTCGAAGGCGATCTGCTTGTTCAACCGGCCCTGCTGCAGCCCGATCAGGATTTTCAGCTGCGACGGCGTCAAGCTGGCGATCCGTGCTTCCATGGACTCGGCGGAGGCCCCGTCGTGCAGGGCCGGGGCCCAGACATCGCCGGCCAGGATCGCTTCAAGGGCTTCCACCATGGCTGACAGGGTCGCCGATTTGGGGATGAACCCCGCGGCACCGAACGCCAGCGCCCTGCGAACGGTCCCGTCGTCGTCGCTGGCGGAGACAATCGCGACCGGTGCCGTCGGAAAGTCGGCGCGAATGCCGGCCAGTCCGGCGAAGCCTTCGCTATCGGAAAGCTTCAGGTCGAGCAGCAACAGATCAACGGGACCGGTCGACAGCGCCGCTCGGGCTCCGGCCAGGCTGGACGTCTCTTCAATCGTGGCCTCGGGCGCGGCCTGTATCAGCGCCGTGGCCAGTGCGGCGCGGAAAAGGGGATGGTCGTCTGCAATGACGATGCGGTCCATGGTCTCGTCTGCTCCCGGGCCGCGCTCTGGCGTCGCGTGCCCCTGTGCCACTCTGACACCCATAGACTTTGGTCGAGACTAGACCAACGGCTAATGGCTCCAACGCGGTTCAAGGCGGAGGATCGCCCTCAGGCTCGCATCAGACGGGTCAAGGGAGGGACACCATGGTCAGAAACGCGTTGATGGCGGGAGCGGCAGCGATCGCTCTGATCGCCTCGCCGGCCCAGGCGCAGGACGATCCTGCGGCGCTGGAGGCCCGCATCGCCCTGCTGGAAGCTCAGCTGAACGCCCTCAAGGCCGAGATCCAGGCGTCGCACGTCCAGCAGACGGCCCAGGCTCGCGACATCATCCGCATCGACCAGACCATGGCGGCGGCCCCGCCCGCGCCCGCGCCCGCCGCTCCGCCGGCAGACGGCTTTCGTATCGGTAACAACGTCCTGAAGATCGGTGGCTATGTGAAGGCCGATTTCATGGCCAGCCAGTACAGCGGCGGCGACCCGGCGAACGGCGACCTGCTGCGCGACTTCTATCTGCCGGGCTCGATCCCGGTCGGCGGCACCAACGAAAGCACAGCCACCGACTTCAACGCACGTCAGACCCGGTTCTGGCTGACGACCGACGGCATGATCGGCGGCCACAAGGTCGGCACGCGGATCGAAATGGACTTCGAGGTTCTGGCGGGGACTGGTGACCAGCGAACAACCAGCCCCTCAACCCCCGCCCTGCGCCGCGCCTTCGTGACCGTTGACAACTGGTTGTTCGGGCAGGAATGGACCAACTTCCAGAACCTGGCCGTCCTGCCCGACACCGCCGACTATGTCGGACCTTCGGAGGGCACCGTCTTCAATCGTCAGGTCCAGATCCGTTACACGCGCGGACCGTTCTCGATCTCGCTGGAGAATCCCGAAACGACGGTCACGCCCAATCTGGGCACGACCCGGATCATCGCCGACGACAACAGCCTGCCCGACCTGACCGCTCGCTATGCGATCACCCGGCCGTGGGGCGAGGCCTCGGTCGCCGGCCTGGTGCGCCAACTCCGGTATCAGACGACGGGTGCGGGCGCGATAGACTCGTCGACCGCAGGCTGGGGCGTTTCAGCGGCTGCCAAAATAAAGGTCGGCGCGATGGACGACCTGCGCCTGATGCTGTCGGGAGGCGAGGGCATCGGCCGTTATGTCGGCCTGAACTTCGCCAACGACGCGGGTCTCGACGCGAGCGGGGACCTACAGGCCATCAGTCTTGTTGCCGGCTTCGCCAGCTATCGCCACGTATGGTCGCCGCAGTGGCGGTCGAACTTCACGTATTCGGCCCAGGTGGTGGACAACGACCGTTCGATCATCGCCTTGGCTAACAACAAGTCGGTCCAGAGTGTGCGAGCCAATCTGATCTGGACGCCCATCCCGGCCATGGATATCGGTGCCGAGCTGATGCACGGCGAGCGAGAGCTGGAATCGGGTGTGTCCGGCGACGTGACCCGCCTTCAGGTGTTTGCAAAATATGGCTTCTAGCCCTCAGGACATCCCGCTCATGACCGATCCTGACCTGTATCCGGTTTCCGCCGCCTGGGCAGAACGCGCCCACATGGACGCGGCCGCCTACGACGCCGCCCGGATCGCGGCGCGCGACACGCCCGACGCCTTCTGGGCCGAACAGGCGAAGCGCCTCGACTGGATCACGGCGCCGACGATCATCAAGGATGTCTCGTTCCACAAGGACGACTTCCGCATCCGCTGGTTCGCCGACGGGGTCCTGAACGTCTGTTTCAACTGCGTCGATCGCCACCTGCCCGAGCGGGCCGACCAGACCGCCATCGTGTGGGAAGGCGATGACCCGGCCCAGTCCGGACAGCTGACCTATGCCGAGCTGCACCGCGAGGTGTGCCGCATGGCCAATGTGCTGAAGGCCCTCGGCGTCGGGAAGGGCGACCGGGTGACGATCTATCTGCCCATGATCCCGGCGGCGGCCGTGGCGATGCTGGCCTGCGCGCGCATCGGCGCGGTCCATTCGGTGGTCTTCGGCGGCTTTTCGCCGGATAGCATCGCCGGGCGGATCGAGGACTGCGGCTCCCGTTTCGTCATCACCGCCGACGAGGGCCTGCGCGCCGGCAAGCGCATCCCGCTGAAGGCCAATGTCGATGCGGCCCTGGAAAAAGTCGCGGGGGTGGAGACCGTCCTGATCATCAGCCACACCCATGCCGACGTGCCGATGATCGCCGGCCGTGACGTCCGCTACGGCGAGGCGAAACACGGGGTGTCGGACGACTGCCCCTGCGAGCCGATGGGGGCCGAGGACCCTCTGTTCATCCTCTACACCTCGGGCTCGACCGGAAAGCCCAAGGGCGTGCTGCACACCACGGGCGGCTACCTGTTCTGGGTCAGCTACACGCACGAACTGGTGTTCGACTATCGGCCCGGCGAGGTCTTCTGGTGCACGGCCGACGTCGGCTGGGTCACCGGCCACAGCTACGTCGTCTACGGGGCCCTGGCCAATGCGGCGACGACCCTGATGTTCGAGGGCGTGCCCAACTATCCCGACAACCGGCGCTTCTGGCAGGTGGTCGACAAGCACAAGGTCGAGATCTTCTACACCGCCCCCACGGCCCTGCGCGCCCTGATGCGCGACGGCGACGAGCCGGTGAAGGCCTCCAGCCGCGCCTCGTTGCGCCTGCTCGGCACGGTCGGCGAACCCATCAACCCGGAGGCCTGGCGCTGGTATCACGAGGTCGTCGGCGAGGGCCGGTTGCCGATCATCGACACCTGGTGGCAGACCGAGACGGGCGGGGCCCTGATCGCGCCTCTACCCGGCGCGACCGACCTGAAGCCCGGATCGGCCACCAAGCCCCTGCCGGGCGTGGAGCTGGAGCTGGTCGATGCCGAAGGCGGGGTGCTGGACGGCGCGGCCTCCGGCAACCTGTGCATCACCGACAGCTGGCCCGGCCAGATGCGCACCGTCTGGGGCGATCATCAGCGGTTCTTCGACACCTATTTCTCGACCTATCCCGGGAAGTATTTCACCGGCGACGGCTGCCGGCGGGACAAGGACGGCTATTACTGGATCACCGGCCGCGTCGACGACGTCATCAACGTCTCGGGCCACCGGATGGGCACGGCCGAGGTCGAGAGCGCCCTGGTGCTGCACGACGTCGTGGCCGAGGCGGCCGTGGTCGGCTTTCCCCACGACATCAAGGGCCAGGGCATCTACGCCTACGTGACACTCAACGCCGGGGTCGAACCGCACGACGACCTGAAGGCGGCGCTGGTCGCCCATGTCCGCAAGGAAATCGGCCCCATCGCCGCGCCCGACTCGATCCAGTGGGCCCCCGGCCTGCCCAAGACCCGCTCCGGCAAGATCATGCGGCGGATCCTGCGCAAGATCGCCGAGAACGACCTGGGCTCGCTCGGCGACACCTCGACGCTGGCAGACCCGTCCGTCGTGGACGATCTGGTCAGAAATCGGGGTAGCTGAGACAGAGCTGGGACGATAACCGGCCCGGGTTCGGAAGGGACCACCTCAGGGCTCGAGGCTCGCTTAGAGGAAGGATGTCTGGGCAGGGGCGGTGGCGAGAGGTTCATCCTGCTGGCACCGACGCCGAAGTTCGCTGGTCGCGCTGAAGCGGATGCTTTCGTCCCGATCCGTGGCCAGACTCTGCAGAGCGCGATCATCGAGGGCCGACCACGGCTTGCCACGCTCCGGTCCGGACGGCACCCGGGGCAGCAGGCCGGGCTCGCGGCTCCACGCCAGCAGCTGCGCTACCGACGCGGCGTTCAGCAGGTCGCGGAGGTGGTGGGCCGTGACGTAGGCGTCAGGCAGGGCCCGATGGGCCGGCAAGCCCATTTCATGCACCAGGCCCTCGGGTCGGCGCTGGTAGCGCAGCATCTGGTTGGAAAAGCGACTGAGGTCGGGCCAGATTCGAAGCGCGCATTTCCAGGTGCATATCCACTCGGCCCCGCCCGTCAGGCGCGGCGAGCAGTAGCGCTGCTCGAACGACGCGCGATGGGCGGCCAGGGCCACCACGCCGCCGTCCGGTCGAAGGACGGCGGGTGCGACATCCTTCCAGTACGGCGCGTCCGCGACCCACTCATCGAGAATATGGTGGACCGCCATGGTGTCCGGCGAGATGGGGTGACCCGGGTTGACCCAACGCGCTCCCCGCTCCGCGGACAGTGACCATCGTCCGTCGCCCCCGAGCACGACATCCTGCCATCCGATCTCGCAGACATCGCTCTGCCCCGTCCCGGCGGTTTCCAGATCGACGACGCGGATCCGAGGGGGACCGGGATTACTCACGACCCGGACCTGGCCTTCGCGCCCTTCTTGCCAAGGATCGACTGGGCGGCGGATGATGTCCGCGGGTTGGACTTGCCCTCCTTCGCGGCCGCCGCGTTGGCGCTGCGCGCGGCGTGACTCCCGTGGCCCTTGGTGTCTGACATCCAGCCTTCTCCTCAAGGTCGCGAGCGGCCCGCTCGCGATGTGCTTCTGTAAACGCACAATCAGCAGCCATCAGTCATGCGGCACTCTGCATCAGGGGAGCCCAATGTGCGACGGGCGACACTGGAACCGGCGGGTGTGCCGTGGGTTGGGAATCGCCCGGAGCGCGTTGCTGCCGGCCGGAGCCCTCCACCCTTGCGCATCGGCGTCATCGCACATCTGAAGCATCCCATCCGCGAGCCGTTCGCGGGCGGGCTGGAGATGCACACCCATCTGCTCGCCACGTCGCTCCGCGACCGGGGCCACGATGTGACGGTGTTCGCCTCGACGCGATCCGAACCCGAACTGGGCCTCGAAGCGATCTGCGACGAGACCAGTCTTGACGCGGTCGGGCTTGCCGAGGCCACCGACGTGGCCTTCTTCCGGGAGCATCACGCCTATCTCAGGCTGATGAACGATCTGCGCCATCGCGCCTTCGACCTGGTCCACAACAACGCCCTCCACTATCTGCCGGTGGCCATGGCCGACGCCCTGCCCATGCCGATGGTGACGACCCTGCACACCCCGCCCTTCTGCTGGCTGGAGAGCGGCGTGCGGGTGGCGCGCGGCGGCAACAACAGTTTTGTCGGTGTCTCCGAGTCGATCCGGACGGCGTGGACGCCGGTCACCCCCGTCGACGCGGTGATCCTCAACGGGATCGATCTGGCGCGCTTCGCCTTCGCGCCGGAGCCGGAGTCGCCGGCCTATCTGGTCTGGTACGGACGCATCGTCCCCGAGAAGGGGCTCCATTTCGCCCTCGACGCCGCGCGGCGCGTGGGCATGCCGATCCGCTTCGCCGGGCCTGCCCTGGACCGCGAGTATTTCGACACCGAGATCGCGCCGCGCATGGGGAGCGATGCCGTCTATCTCGGGCACCTCGATCACGCCGAACTCTCGCGTGTGATCCGGGGGGCGACCGCCTTCCTGTGCACGCCTTGCTGGGAAGAGCCCTATGGCCTCGTCGTGGCCGAGGCCCTCGCCTGCGGCGTGCCCGTCGCGGCCTTCGCGCGCGGGGCCATTCCCGAGATCCTGACGCCCGTCTGCGGCGTCCTCGCCGTGCCGGACGACGTCGCGAGCCTGGCGGACGCCGCCCGCCGTGCCGTGACCCTGTCGCGTCAGGCCTGCCGCATGCGTGCCGAAACCCTCTGTGACGCCGATCGGATGATCGACCGGTACGAGGCGCACTACCGCAGCCGGCTGGACCAGCATGCGAAAGCCGCCCGCACCGACCGCGGCTTCGCGATCATTCCCCGTCCGGTGCCCCTCGCCGGCCATTCCGGACATGCGCAACGCCCTGGCGGCGAAGAACAGTACCCGGTCCCGGCCGATCCGCTCGGCATGGCGCGACCGGTCGAAGCCCGGGTCTTCGATTGAGCCCGCAAGGGTCAGACAGGCCGGGCCCGCCCGGTGCCCCGGCGTGGTGCGTCTGCGTGCCCGCACGGGACGAGGCGGAGCGGCTGGGTCCCTTCCTCGACGCCCTGGCGGTCCAGGATTTGCCCGGGGCCATCCCGGTGGTGATCGCGCTCAACAACACCACCGACAGGTCGTTCGAGGCGGTCGCCGAAGCGCGCCGCCGGCATGGCGAGCGTCTGTCGCTGACCGTGGACGACCATGTCTTTCCCGCGATCGAAGCCCATGCCGGGTCGGCCCGGGAACGGGCCATGGCGCTCGGCCTGCAGCGGCTTGGAGCCTCCGCAGACGGTGTCCTGATCAGCACGGACGCGGACACCCGCCCCCCGCCGGACTGGGTGCGCGCCAATCTGGAGGCGATCGCCAGGGGGGCCGATCTGGTCGGCGGGCGTCTGGTGCTCGATGAGGCCGAGCCGCTCGGCTCCGACGCGGCCGAGGTCCGGGCGCTGTGGGACGAATACTGGGCCCGGGTCCGGGCGATCGAGGATCGTCTCGACCCGTTGCCGCACGACCCTGCGCCACGCCATGGCGATCACACCGGAGCGAGTCTGGCGATCACGGCCGCTGCCTACCGCGCGGCGGGCGGCGTGCCGCTGATCCCCAACGGAGAGGATCGAGCGCTGGTGGCCGCCGCGGTGGCCACGGGCGCGCGTCTGGTTCACCCGCCCTCGGTCTGGACGCGGGTGTCGCCACGACAGGACGGTCGGGCCAGCGGCGGGATGGCGTCGGACATGCGGCGCCTGGCCCTGGGGTCCGCGGGCGGTGCGCCCCCCCTCGCCCCGGCGCTCGACCACTGGCGGATCAGGGCCGCCTGGCGTCGCGACCTGCGGTCGCGTCTCGGTCCGGCGGCGCTGGTGGCTGCGGAGGCCGCCCTGCCCCCCATGCCGGAGGACACGCCCCTGGCTCAGGCCCTCTCGCGGCAGGTGCCGGTTTGATCGGCTACTACGTCCATCATCAGGGCGCAGGACATCTCGCGCGCGCCCGGGCAGTCGCCCGGGGCGATGCCGCGCGCTTTACCCTGCTGGGCACCGGCCTGGCCGGTCGGACCGGATCCCTTCCGGTCATCGACCTGCCCGACGACCGTGCGGCGGGGCGCGCGTTTGACGGGCGCGACGGCGCTGCCGACCGGCCCGAGGCCCTCCACTACGCCCCGCTGGGACACGACGGCGTGCGAGAGCGCGTCGCCCGGATCAGCGACTGGATCGCGACCCGCCGCCCGGCCCTGATGGTGGTCGATGTCTCCGTCGAGGTCGCGATGCTGGCACGCCTCGCTGCCACGCCAACAGTCTATGTCCGCCTGTCCGGGAGCCGGACCGATCCCGCGCATCTGGAGGCCTTCCGGGGTGCCAGCGCCATCCTCGCCCCCTTCCATAGCGACCTGGACGATCCGGCCATGCCCGACTGGGTGCGCGCCAAAACCTGGTACGCCCCGGGTCTCGTCGAAACGATGCCCGATCCGGCGGTGGACCCCGCGCGCGTGGTGGTGGTCTTCGGAGCCGGAGGCGGCGATGCGGACGGGGCGGCGCTTGCGGAAGCGGCCCGCCGGACCCCGGACCTGACATGGCGCGTTCTGGGCCCCATGACTCCTGTGACCGATCCGCCGTCCAACCTCGTCGTCCTGGGCTGGGTCGAGGACGTGGCCACCGAGATCGCGGCGGCCGGCGTCGTCGTCGGCTCGGCGGGAGACGGTGTGGTCGCCGGGGTGCTGGCCGCCGACCGTCCGTTCGTGTGCCTGCCGCAGTCCCGACCGTTCGACGAGCAATCGTCCAAGGCCAGGGCCCTCGCCCGCGCGGGCGCTGCCATCGCGCTCGAGGCCTGGCCGGAGGTCGAGGCCTGGCCGGACCTCCTGGCCCGGGCGCGCGCCCTGTCGCCGACAGCCCGCCAGCACCTGCTTCAGGGTCCGGACGCTGCCGCCATCCACGACCGGCTGCTGCAACTGGCCGATGCCGGCGACCGGTCCGGAGATCGCGCATGACCCTCGCACACCCCGCTCCGCACGGATCGACCGGGCCGTCACCGAAGGATCGCGCCCTGGCCCTGCGGGCCCGGCTGGAAGCACTGGGCGAGCGCTATGACGCCGCGCCGGTCTTCCCGATCGACAGCGTCAGGACCCTCGTCGACGCCGGTCTTCACCGGGTCTTCGCGCCCGTGGCCGCCGGTGGCGACGGGTTCGTCGACGCGCGGGCGCAGGCCTTGGCCCTGTACGACGTGCTGCGCGTGATCGGTCGGGCCGACCTCAGCCTGGGCCGGCTCTACGAAGGCCATGTCAACGCGCTGAAGCTCTTCGACTGGTACGGGCGCGCCGACCAGATCGCCTGGCTGTCGAGCGTGCTGGAACAGGGCGCGCTGTTCGGCGTCTGGGCCACCGAACCGGCCCCCGGCGTCCAGCTGCGGCCCACCGGCGGTGGACTGGACCTCGTCGGAGCGAAGTCCTTCGCGACCGGCGCGGGTGGGCTGGCCTATGCCCTGATGACGGCCCAGCCCGAGGAAGGCCCACGACGGCTCGTCGTGGTCCCGGCCGATCGCGCGGACCGGGCCGATCTCAGCGGCTGGCGGGTGCGCGGCATGCGGGCCACGGGGAGCGGGCGGTATGACGTGACCGGCTTCCCCGTCCAGACGCGGGATCTTCTGGGCGCGCCGGGCGACTACGACCGCGACCCCCGCTTTACCGCCGGGGCCTGGCGCTTCTGCGCGGTCCAGCTCGGCGGCGTTGAAGGTCTGCTGACGGAGATGCGCGCCGCCCTGTCCGATGGCGCTCGGGCAGACCCCCTGCAGCGGGCCCGGTTCGCCGAGGCGGTCGTCGCCACGCGAACGGCGGGACTTTGGGTGCGCGAGGCCGCGGTCCGCGCCGCCGTCGACGATCCGGACGCGCCGGACTTCGCGCGCCTGACACGGGGCGTCGTCGAACGGGCGGCACTCGACGTGATGGAGCACGCGGCCCGTGCCGTCGGCACACGCAGCGCCTTCGACGGGCAACGGATCGACAAGATCATTCGCGACCTCAGCCTCTATCTGAGACAGGCCGGACCCGACTATGCCCGCGACCAGGCCGCCATCGCCTGGCTGGAGCGCGACGTCTGGGGCCGCGAGGACGCGCTGTGGTAGGCCGGCGACGCCTTTCCGCGACGCACTGGCGCGCGGCCCGCTGGCTGGTCCTTGCCCCGCACGCCGACGACGAGACCCTCGGCGCCGGAGCCCTCATCGCCGAAACGGCGCGCGCGGGTCGCCTGGCCGGCCTTGTCTTCCTGACCGACGGCACCGGGTCGCATCCGCATCCGGACGCCGCCAGCCGGGCCCGGCTCAAGGCCATGCGCAAGGCCGAGGCGCGGACCGCCTGCCGCCGCCTGACCGGCGCGCAGGGGCCGAGGCCTCTTTTCCTCGATTGGCGGGACGCCCATCCCCATGCCCCGGGATCGGCTGCCTGGCTTGCAGCCGTCCGATCGCTTGCAGCGCTGTGCCGACGCGAGGGCGTGGACGCCATCGCCACCACCGCGCGGGAGGAGCCTCATTGCGATCACGCCGCGGCCGGGGCCTTGGCGCAGGCCGTGGCGGACGCCGCCCTGCGGCCGGTCACCGTCTTCGACTACTGCGTCTGGGGCGAGCCCCCTGCGCGCGGGTCCGCGCTGGAGACGGGGTTTCTCACACCGGGTCGCCGGCGCGCCGCCCTGGCCGCGCACCGGTCCCAGCTGACACCGGCGTTCGGGGACGGGTTCCGGCTGCCGGAACGCCAGCGGATCATGCCGCGGACCGACCGGCTCTACCCGAGGGATCGCCATGACGCGTCATGATCGCAGTCTCGACGCCGCCTATTTCGAGACCATGTTCCAGGGCGACGACGATCCGTGGAATCTGGAGAGCAGCACCTACGAGGCGGCCAAGTTCGATCGCTCGATCGAGGCCCTGGACGGCCGACGCTATGGCTGCGCCTTCGAGGTCGGCTGCGCCGGCGGATCTCTGACCGAACGGCTGGCCCCCCGGGTGGACGATCTGCTGGCGGTCGACATCAGCGAGACGGCGCTGGCCCGGGCCCGGCGTCGCTGTGCCCGGCTTGCCCAGGTCCGGTTCGCCCGCATGGCCTTCCCGGACGATCGACCCCAGGGGACCGGGTTCGATCTGATCGTCCTGTCCGAGGTCGCCTATTACTGGGACGACCAGGACCTTAACCGGGCGGCGGCCTTCGTCAGCCGCAGCCTTGTGTCCGAGGGCGACCTTCTGCTGGTTCACTACACCGGAGAGACCGACTATCCGCAGAGCGGGGACGCGGCGGTGGCATTCCTCGCGGCGGCCCTGGCCGACCGGGTCCACGTCGTCCGGGCCGAGCGCCACGACCGCTATCGACTGGACCTGTGGCGGTCGCGATGAGCGATGTAAGCGCCCTGACGCTGGTCAAGAATCGCGATCGACATCTGCACCGTCTCGTCGAGGGGCTCCAGCGCAGCGCCGTCCTGCCGCGCGAGCTGGTCATCGTGGACATGAGCGACACCCCGGTCGCCCTGCACGGGACTGCGTTTCCCATCCGGATCGTGCGCCTGGAAACCGGGGCGCTGCCGCTTGCCCGGGCGCGCAACCTCGCCGCTGCGGAGGCCACGGGCGACCATCTTCTGTTCCTGGACGTCGACTGCATTCCAGCGGCCGGTCTGGTCCAGCGCATCGACGACGAACTGCGCCGGGCCGATGTCCTGGTCTGCGCCGAGGTCCGCTACCTGGCCGAGGACGCGGTCGACGACGGCTGGACAGAGGCCGGCCTCGCCGCCCTCGCCGCCCCCCACCCGGTCCGTCCCTTCCCGATGAAGGGCCGCCGGATCGAACCCAATGCCGGCCTGTTCTGGTCGCTGACCTTCGGCATCCGGCGCGAAACCTTCCGTCGCGTGGGCGGCTTCGACGAGACCTTCACCGGCTACGGGGCCGAGGACACCGACTTCGGATTCCGCTGTCGAGACGCCGGCCTCCCGCTGGCTTTCGCCGGCGGGGGTCCGGGGTCCTTTCACCAGCACCACGGCGTCTATGATCCCCCGCTGCAACATTTCGAGGACATCGTCAGGAACGCGACGCGGTTCCAGGCGCGCTGGGGCGTCTGGGCGATGGAAGGGTGGCTCGAGGCCTTCGACCGTCTGGAACTCGTCGCCTTCGACGGCCGTACCCTGACGCGCCGACGCCCGCCGACCCCGGACGAGATCGAGGCCGCCCACCGCCCACCAGACGTTCGCTACTGACCCACCACCTCAGCGAGGATGACAGCCATGTCCGATGCCCCCCTCCCTTCCGGGATTTCCGACGCTCCGACCGCGATCCGTCGTCTGCCGGGCCCGCGTCCGGACCTGCTGATCTTCGAAGTGGATGCCCGGATCCATACGGCGGACATGGCATGGATGGGCGCGACCGTGTCGCAGGCCATGGAGGCCTTCGACCGTATCGACATCCTGCTGCTGATCCGGCGGTTCGAGGGCGCAACGCCGGGAGCCCTGTTCGAACCCACGGCGCTGAAGGCCGAAGCCGCATCGATCCTGGGCGTAAGACGCTACGTTGTCGTCGGTGCGCCGGCCTGGGCCGAGGCGGCGATCACGCTCGGCGGCTGGCTGTCCCCCGTGGAATCTCAGACCTTCGACGCCGCCGAGGAGATTCAGGCCCGGGCCTGGATCGATCGCCCCTGACGGGCCAGCCTAGCGCAACAGGCCGGCCGAACGCAGGGCGTTCTCGATCACGGCCGTGACGGTGTCGCTGGTCGCGGGCGCTTTCGGACGCCCCCTCGCAGGCTCCCGCGAGATCGGCCCGCGCTCCGCAACGACGCTGCCCGGCTCCGGCATGGTGTCGGTCGCCGGTGAGCCGATGCCCCAGTGCCGGACGATTTCCCGGCTGGAGGCGATGCCGACGTCCAGCAGAAAGGGACCGGCCGTGCCGTTTCCGCCTTCGCCGTTCGGCTTCAGCGGTGTCCCATGCCCCATGTCCCTGATCCGGTGCATCTCGATGACCGGCTGCCCGTCCGGACCCCTCCAGACCTCATAGAAGCGTCCGTCGGGCGCGCGCATACGGATGGGCGCGTCCATCAGGCCGTGCACGTCGATCCACTGCCGCAACAGGGCCTCGCCGGCGGCGGGACGCACCGTGGCGTCATGCGTGCCATGCCAGATCGACAGGCGGGGCCAGCCGCCGGCGTGATCCGACGCGCCGCGGACGCTGTCGCCCCAATTGCGGTCGGGGCGCGCCGGTGCCTGGGTCATCGCCGCGAAGGCCTCCGGCATCGAGTGCGCCGAACCATAGGCGAGGCCGGCGATCACCGCTCCGGCGGCGAAGGTCTCGGGGTAGGTCGCCAGCATGACGGCCGTCATGGCACCGCCGGCCGAAAGCCCGGTGACGAACACCCGACGGCGATCCAGGTCGTGCTTGCGTAAAGCCCACTGCACCATCGCATGGATGGAGGCAGCTTCCCCGGCATCGCGCGTCGTATCGCCCGGCTGAAACCAGTTGAAGCAGAGGTTGGCGTTGTTGGCGCGGGTCTGTTCCGGGCAAAGGACGGCGAAACCCAGTTCCGCCGCCAGCGCCAGCCAACCGGCCCCGTGCGCGTAGCCCACCGCGGTCTGGGTGCATCCGTGCAGCACGACCACCAGCGGCGCGCCCGCAGGCAGGGTTTCTGGCAGAAACAGCTTCATCCGCAGATCGCCGGGATTGGGCGCAAAGCCGACTTCGTCGGTTAACAGCGCGCGCCGCCCCGCCGGCCGGCTCCCGTTGCCGGAGGGTCCGACGGAGGATCCGGGTCTATGAGACGGATGGCGCATGGGGTCGGTTCCCGTCACGCGGAACGCGCAACCTGAACCCACCAAGCGCCCCGGACACGTTTATGTTGCAACGCAACATATCTATCCCCAGTCGCCGTACCGCGAGCTGACACGGACGTCGACCCGCTCGCCCGGCTCCAGCGACCGGATGGTCGCCTACCGGTCGAGATCTCCGTGGCACCCGGTTCCGGAAGGCGCGAAGGCGTCGAGGTCGATCGCCTGGGCCATGGTGTCATAACCCTTGTCGTTCGGATGAAGGCGATCAGCACCCACCAGGTCGACCTGCATCTGGTCGGTCTGCGCCGGATCGCGCGTCGCCGCGTCGAAGTCCGCGACGGCGTCGAACGCCCCGCTCTCGCGGATGAAGGTGTTGACGGCCTGACGGGTTGCTTCGGACCGGGCGTCGAAACGCTCGGAGCCGCCGAACGCCGTCATCGTGCCTCCGATGACCTTGATGCCGTGCAGGTGGAGCCGGCTGATGACCTGGCGATAGGCGGCGATGACCTCGTCGGCGCTTCGGCCGACGTTGGCCGGGTTTCCGTCGTGGCGAATGTCGTTGATGCCCTCGATCAGGATCACATGGGTGACACCGGGCAGGGACAGGACGTCCCGATCCAGTCGGGCGCGAACGTTGGCGCTGCGCCCGTCCCGGACCACCTGGTTGCCACTGATGCCTGCGTTGACGACGACGAAGCCCCCCGGACAGGCCGCCTCGAGCCGTCTCCCCAGGACGGAGGGCCAGTCGGCCTCGGCACCGAGGGTCGCGGTCGCGCCCTCGGTGATGGAATCGCCCAGTGCCACCACGACCCGGGGCGCGTCTTCGCTCAGGGCGTAGACGGCGGAGACGAAACTCTGACGGCGGACGAGAAGCGCGTCGGCGGCGACAGGGGCGACGCCCTCCCCCAGCCGCACGGGCACGCGCCGGACGACGCCGCGTGTCGGACCCGGAGCATGCAGGCTGACGCTCAGCATGCCGCCGCGTTCGACCGCGATCGGCAATGGATCGCTCAACAGCGCCACCCCGATCGGCAAGGCGATGTCCCGCGCGCCGCTGAAGGTGACCGGCCGCACGACCCCGTCGGGGCCTGTCGCCGTGACCGTGTCGAGCGCCAGAGGCTCGAGGCCGACCTCGTTGCTGATCCTCAACCGGACGACATCGGCCGCGACGCCCAGACGGATGTCCTGGCGGATGGTCTGGTCGAGATAGCCGAGCGGGGCTTCGGGCGGGCCGTCGAACCGGGGCGGAGCCGGCGCCGCGATCCAGGCCGGTCGCCACGCCGACGCCTGCTGCGCCAAAGCGGGGGTCCCCACCAGCGCGAGCATCAGCGCGATGGCGACCCCGCGGGTCCTCATCACGAGAAGTACAGCCCGCCGTTGATGTCCAGATTGGCACCGGTGACGAAGGCGGCGGCGTCGGACGCCAGGAAAAGGACCGTCTCGGCGACTTCCTCCGGGCGGCCCTGGCGACGCAGCGGCGTGCCTGCCGCCACCGCCGTGCGAACTTCCGGCTTGGTGAAGGTGTCGTGGAAGCTGGTCGCGATCATCCCGGGGCACAGGCTGTTGACCCGCACGCCCCTGGGGCCGAGTTCCTTGGCCATGGATCGGGTGAAGGTCATCAGCGCGCCCTTGGACGTCGCATAGATCGCGGCCCCCGGTCCGCCGCCGTCCCGACCCGCCTGGGACGAGAAGTTGATGATCGCCGCCCCCTCCGTCATCAGCGGCGCGACGGCCCGTGTCATCAGATAGGCCGACTTGAGGTTCAGGGTCATGACGGTGTCGAAGAAGGCCTCGTCGATGTCGGCCAGGGGACGACGCTCGACCATCCCGCCGGCCAGATTGACCAGGATGTGTACCTCCGCGCCGTAGGCGTCCCTTGCCGCTGCGACCAGGGTCGCGACACCCTCGGCCGTCGTGACGTCGGCGCGGCAGACGATGGCCTCGCCGCCGGCCGAGGTGATGCTGTCCAGTGTCTCGGCCGCGCTGGCTTCGTCATTGGCGAAGTTGATGACGACCTTGGCGCCTTCACGCGCAAGCACGCGCGAGACCTCGCGACCGATGTCGCGGCCGCCGCCGGTGATGATGGCGACCTTATCCTTGAGGCGCATTCAGGTATCCTTCAGTGCAGGAGAGGGGTTCGGGGAGACGGGTTCGATCCGCCCGGTGACGAACCACAGGGAGAGGAGGGAAAGGGGGACCAGCGCGGCCACGAGGATGAAGATCGGCCCGTAGGAGATCGTGGTCATCGCAGGCACCAGCCAGGTGGTGATGAGGGTTCCGGCCACCGCCGCCATGCCGCCGATGCCGGCCAGAGACCCCACCGAGCGCCCGTCGAACAGGTCTCCCGGGATGGTCTGGATGTTGCCGATGGCGACCTGGAAGCCGAACAGGATGCCCGCGATGACGAGGACCGCCATGGTCGGATCGGTCATGTTCGGTGCCACGATCAGGCAGGGCATCATGATCGCGCCCCCCAGGGTGACGCACAGTTTGCGCGCCATGCCGGGCGACCGGCCCGACTTGATCAGCAGGCCCGAAAGCCAGCCACCGAACAGGCTGCCGATCATCGCGCCGACGTAGGGCACCCAGCCAAAGATGCCGATCTGCTTGATGTCGAAGTCGAAGGTCTCGGCCAGATAGATCGGCAGCCAGGACACGAATAGCCACCAGATCGGATCGAGAAAGAACCGGCACAGGATCAGCCCCCAGCTTTCGCGGTGCGCCAGGAGCTGGCGCATGTTGGGCGCATAGACCGGGGCCAGCGGGGCGTCCGCCGTGTGGGTCGCGGGCTTGTCCAGGATCAGGGCGCGCTCGGCGGCGCTGACCCAGGGGTGACGATCGGGTCCGGCGCGATAGATGATCAGCCACGGCAGCACCCAGACGAAGCCCAGCGCCCCGACCAGGAGAAAGGTCCCCTTCCAGCCGAGACCGAGGAACATCAGGGCGATCAGCGGGGCCGAGATGATCGCGCCAACGGACGCCCCTGCGTTGAAGATGCCCTGGGCGAAGGCGCGCTCCTTGGCCGGAAACCACTCGGCGTTGGCCTTGACCGCACCGGGCCAGGCGCCGGCCTCGCTGATCCCCAGCATGGCGCGGAACACGCTGAACGAGACGATCGACGTCGCCAGGGCATGCAGGGCGATCGAGATCGACCAGACGCCGATCGACCAGGCGAAGCCGAGCCGCACGCCGATCGCGTCGAACACCTTGCCGAACACGAACTGTCCGAGGGCGTAGAACACCATGAAGACGGTGACCAGGAGGGCATAGTCCTCCTTGGTCGCGCCGATCTCGGGCGCGATCTCGGGCCACATCACCGCCAGCGCATTGCGGTCGATGTAGTTGATCACCGTGGCGATCGCGATCAGGCCGATGATGACCCATCTCATGCCGGACTTCATCGACGCCTCCTCAGCGGTCGAACCGGGCGTAGGGCCCGGTCCATTCGTAGGTCTGTCCGTCCACGGTCACGGTGTGAGCCAGGCCGGCGGATGTTGCGTGGGCGACCCCGAGCGCCAGGGTCTTGCCCGACACCAGGGTCAGCACGACCACCTCGGCGTCGTCACCGCGCACGCGGGCGATGTCGCGGATCTGGCTCGTCGCGCCCGAAACCGTCTCGGCGGTGCCGTCATAGACGCCGTGCGGTTCCAGCACGGAGAAGAAGCTGGCATCGGCCTGACCCTGCATGCGCTGGATCAGCGCCGGCTCGCGCCTCAGGTTGAAGTCCGGATCGTTGGCGCCGCTCTCGACCAGCAGGGCGCTGGTCGGTGCCGACGCTCCGAACCGGTAGGTGTAGAACCGGCTGCCGAGAAGCCAGGTCAAACTGCGGGTTCCGCTGGCGGCCGGGGCGACGGCGTCGATCCACAGATGCTGATAGCCCGATCCTGTCCCCAGCACCGGCCGCTCCAGCACCGAGTGCCGGGCCTCGAAAGCCGAAATGATCTGGCCGTTGAAATGCAGCGGCAGGTCGTACGCGGTCGCCGTCTGCCCCTCCGCCCGGAAGAGGTCGATCACCACCGGATAGGCGAGCTCGGGGTGTTCGACCATGGCCAGGGTGCGGGTCAGGACGACGCCATCGTAGGCGTCCTCCAGCCGGGCAGATGAGATCTGGAGCCCCTCTTCCACCTCGAAGAACAGCGGCGTGGTGGGGTGCTCTTCGCCGACCATCCAGTCTCCGCCGAACTGGCTGGCCTCGCCGACGACCAGGGTGTTGTGCGCCACGGTCTGCATGGCCCAGCTGTCGTTCTCGTCCAGGTAGCCGCCGCCGCCCTTGGCCTCGACATTCAGAAAGCGGGCGGCCCCGTAGTCGCGCACCACCGCCTGGCCGTTGTCGTAGAACAGCCACTGCAGCCGGTCGAAATGGCCGTGGCCCTGACCCTGCTGGGTGTTCTTCATCACCAGCGCCTGGCCGTTCGCCCCGCCCCGACGCAGGAAGACGAGATTGCCGAGGTCTCCGTTCGGCCCGTCACGCAGTTGCATCGAGCGGAAGTCGAACGGTCGGGCCCCGCCGTCCGCCACGCCTTGAGCCACGGCCAGGCCGTCCGGGGTCAGGATCGTTCGCCCCTGCTGCTGTGTGATGGAGAGCAGGGCCGGATCCCGGGTCTGGGCGTAGGCGATGGAGACGCCGGTGACGATCTCCTCGCTGGTCAGGCCCTTGTCCGGCATGGCGTCGTTGATCGGGAACAGCAGACCCGCATAGGACGACTGGATGACGCCATCGACGGCCTTCAGCAGCACGCCGTCGCGACGCCCGAAGATATCGCGCTCCGGCTCGTTCTGCTGGATCGCCCGGGCGAAGATCACGAACGGCGCGAGGGCATAGCGCTGGTAGTAGGGCCCTTCGGCATAATAGCCATCGGGCGAGAACAGCTCGTCGACCTGCCGCAGGAAGCCCGCCCGGCCGTCGTGCGCCGTGCCGTTCAGCGCGCGGTCGACCAGATCGGGATCGCGCAGGACATATCCCGTCATGCCCACGCCCGCCGTGGCCCAGGTCGCGTGGTTGTGGATGCGATCGAAATAGGCCGCGTTCTCTTCGGACAGGAACCGCGCCATGCGCCGGAACACGTTGTCGTCGATCGTGCGGCGCTGTTCGGCCGTCAGGGTCTCGCGGATCGCGTCATACCCCTGGGCCGAATAGACCAGCCAGACCGAGTCGTTCAGCGCCTGCCAGAACAGCCGCCCCCGGACCGGAGAGTTGCCCGCCGGATGGTCGGACAGCGTGGGATACAGACGCGCGTACTCGAGCAGCAGGTCGCGCGCGAAGTCGGCATAGGCCCTGTCGCCCGTCAGCCGGTAGAGCGCGCCGGCGCCGGCGATCGCCTTGTAGTTGGCCTTGTGCCGCTCGTGGGTGACGCCGCCGCCCAGATCGCGGGGCTGGGGCACGTCGATCCCGTGCGCCATGGCGGCCCGCACCTCGCGTTCGACCCTCTGGCGCTCGGCCGCGAACATCGGATAGCGATCGCCCGCCTCCGCCATCGCCCGCCACTGGTCGGGCGACACGAGGACGGGGCCTGCGTCGGCGGAGGCCGCCGCGGCGGAGGCTGGCGTCCGGGCGATGGAGGCGACCGGCGCGCCGGCCGCCAGAACCGCCAGAACGGCCATCAGGACGGGACGGGTCATGGTGCGCGCTCCACGGCAGGGACGTTGGTGACCAGCGCGGGCGTGCCGCTCAGCACATTGTCCCGCCAGATCAGAAGGGGATCTCCGACGCGGCGGAAGAACCGGGGCGCGCCGCTGTCGACGAAGCGATTGTCCAGAACCTCGGCCCGCTGAACGCCATACAGCGCGAGCACCCCGGCCCCCTCGCCGGTGGGCCCGCTCCGCTCGAAGGTGGACCCCGTCAGGAACAGACGCGGCCCGAATGTACTCTCGTCCGTGCCGCCCCGGTACAGGTCGATCACGGGGCCGGCCACGTCGCGGAAGGTGCTGTCCACCACCTCGACGACCTCGGCATTATAGGTGCCCAGATCCGCCGTCTCGGTGTGGGCCCAGATGACCGCGCCACTGATGCGGTCGACCGTGACCCGCTCCAGCCGGATGCGCTCGGCGAAGGTCCCGGGACCGGCCGCGAAGACGTTGAAACCGCGATTGACGGTCAGGTCCGTGAAGGTCGTGTCCTCGACGATCAGCTGATAGCCGGCAGCGCCCTGCCCTGCCCGGATCGCCGCCGCCCCCGCGACATCCGGGACCAGCGCACCGGAAACGGCGAGCCTCGACAGCCGCAGCGAACCGCCGGGGGCGATCTCGAACAGTGTCGGGCGGGCGAACCGGATTTCCGCGCGTCCGTCGACGGGCCCCTCGATGGTCAGGGCCCGGTTGGCCGTCAGGGTCTGGTTGACGACGTAGATCCCGGCCGCCAGCCGGATCCTGTCACCGGCCGCGGCGTCCGCCACGGCACGGGTCAGGGTGTCCTCCCCGGGCGTGATGGAATGCACGGCACCGCTGTCCAGGGCGACCGGGGGGATGTCCTTGGGATACCAGGCCACGCCCGTTTCGCTGCGATCGACCACGGTCAGATCGGCGGGTGCGCCGACGCCGTCCACACGGCTGACGCCCAGCCGGCCGTCCCGACCCGCTACTACAGAAATCCGACGCGCCTCGAAACCGGGCAAGGCCCCGGTCCGGACCGGAGACTGAACATTGCCGTCGAAAACAATGCCGCTCATGTCGCCCATCACCCGGATGGGATCGCGACCGTCGCGGTTGACGATCAGGTTGCGGGCGAAACGGCTGTCGACAGGCGCCGCCGAGCGCTCGGCGTCCATCCCCGCGCCGAGGAACATCTCGTGCGCATCGATGATCGTGTTGTTCTCGATCACCGCGCCCTCGACCTGGACGTACCGGTTCACCGGCGAGTTCGGGACGCCGTACATGATGGTCAGGGCGCTGCCGAAAACCGATCCCGTCAGGCCCTGCATGATATTGCCGCGCACCGTATTGCGGCGATTGATGACGCGGACGCCCCCGGTGTTGACCACGCCGTTGCCGATGAAGACGTTGCCCTCCACCAGATTGTCGTCGCCGTGCCGCAGCACCATGGCGCCCTGGGATTCGTAGAAGACGTTGCCGCGATAGACATTGCCGCCGGACTTGTTCGAGACGATCTCGACCTCGCCGTCGCAGTGCTCGAACCAGTTGTGGGTCACGGAGGTGAAGGAGCTGGAGACGGAGTCGTGGCTGGTCCCGATCCGGATCGTCTCGCCGCCGTTCGAGCCGAGGACGGGCCGGCGTCCGAAATAGTTGTGATCGATGGAGTGGTGGTTCTCGAGGCCCTGCTGTTCGTCCCGGATGACGACCAGCGTCGTGCCGGCGTTGGTCTTGCCGGAAATCTGGTTGTGATCGAACCGGTTGTGATGGCCGTACATCGCCACCCAGTTGTCCGTCTCGGCACGGTCGGGGCGGGAAAAGCCGTCGATGACGACGCTGGTAATCCGGCTGTAGTTCGCGCGCTCGGTCAGGGATCGCCGAAACGAAAGCACTTCGCCGGTGGGCGACCAGCCGTCGCGGAACACCAGATTGGATACCACCAGATGCTCACCCGCCATGCGCAGGTTGGAGCGTCCGGTGATCGTGACCCCGCCGGGCGTCTCGGCCGTCAGGGTGATCGGGCGATCGGTCGTGCCCTGGCCGATGAACTGGATCTCGAAGTTGCGCCATTCGCCGTTCGCCAGCGTCAGGGTGTCGCCGGGTTCCAGGCGGCCGACAGCCGCCTGGAACTCCGCCTGCGTCCGGACGAAAGCGGACTCCGCGAATGACGTCGTCGGCATTCCGCCTGCGCCGAGGACGACCAGGATCGCGGGCAGCCAGGGCGTCCGACGCAGCGACGACATCCCCAAACCCTTACGCTCACTCACGGCCGCAGCCGCATCCGTACCGGTCATCGCCAATCAGAACCGGACGCTGAGGCCTGCCGTCACGCGACGATCCGTCAGGCCGTTGTAGCAGAGCAACGCATCGTCATTGATGCAGAACTCGTTGGCGTCCTCGCGGGTCAGGTTGATCGCCTCGATCCCGATGCTGGCCCAGGGGGTCAGGTCATAGTTGACGCTGGCGTTCAGCTGGCCGCGATCGTCGCTGACCCGCGGCACGTCGAAGGCAGAGGTGAACGCCTCGGTGTTCAGGTAGTCCGACCGCCACGTGTACCGCATCCGGGCGCTCAGGCCGTAACGCTCGTAGTAGAGCGTGGTGTTGTACGAATACTTCGACAGGTTCTCGAGCTCGATCAGGTCCTGCGGCAGGGGGCTGATGCCCAGGTCCCGCGTCGTGTTCCGCGTCAGGCCGATCGTGCGGTAATTCTGAACGTCGCCGCCCGTCTCCTGATAGGTGAAGTTGCCGATGAAGCCGAAGCCGGACGCCCAGCCCAGACGATCTTCCCACTGGGACAGGTCATACTGCAGCGCCAGTTCGACCCCGGTCTGTGTGGTCTCGCCATCGACGTTGAACGTGGACGTCAGCGGCACGCAGATGCCGGTCTGACCCCGGGCCGGGTTGTTCTGGTTGATGATGGCGATCGGGTTGTAGATGCCGCCACCCGGGCAGTTCGGGTCGCGGCTGCGGTTCACGACACCGCCGACCGCATTGTCCGGCGGGCTCTCGGTGATGCTGGCGAACAGGTTGTCGCGCACCTTGTGGAAGACGCCGACGCTGATCAGGCTGGAGGGGGCGAAGTAGTATTCGGCCGACAGGTCGAACGACAGCACGGCCTCGGGCTGCAGGTCCGGATTGCCCCGGACGACCGAGGTGTTCTCGCTGGTCGCAAAGCTCACGGACGAGGACAGGTTGTTGAAGTCCGGCCGGCGGATGTCCCGTGCGATCCCGGCGCGGACGACCACGTCCTCGGCCGGCTCGACCACCAGATTGAAGCGCGGCAGCCAGAAGGCGTAGGACGCGTCGTTCTCGGTCCGGGTCGATGTCCCGCCTGTCGCCACCGCATTGCCGATCGAGGTCAGATCGGTGGTCACATAGCGAAAGCCCACGTTTCCGCGCACCGGCATGCCGAAGGCCTCGGTGTCGAAATTCGCCTGCAGATAGGCCGCCTGCGTGTCTTCCGTGATCTCGAAGAAGGCGCTGGACTGGGACGTCGGCACGCCAATCTGCGCGATGTTGGAGCCGTTGGCGGTATTGCTGGCCGTGATGGCGGCATTCAACGCCGCGAGGGTGCCGGCCGGATCGCGGAACGCGCGCGCGCCGTCGACGACCAGGAAGTCCGGGAAGTACAGTCGACGATCGTCCGCGGCGTTGAAGTTGCTCGGACCTGCGATCAGCAGGTCGGAGAACAGGTTTCCGCTCGGCCGGAAGAAGGACGTGGTGAGGTTCGTGAAGCTGGTCGTGCCGGTGACGTTGTCGTTCAGGACACTCGTCTCGTTCCAGCGCAGGCCGGCGTCGATGGACGTCACGAAGGGCAGGATGCCGTCCGTATCGTAGGAGGCGTCCAGCCGGAGCGCCTTCTCCTCGTTCTCGCGCAGGCTTCGTCCCTGTGCGACCTGCTGCAGCCGGTAGTTGGCGGGATCCCGCAGCATGGCCGCCGTCGGCGTGGTCGCCAGGCCTTGGGCAATGCCGAACTGAAGCGTACCGCCCCTCAGATCGAACTCGATCGGCACGCCGTTGGCCAGGGTGACCCCGACCGTGGGACGCGGCGAGTTCGGGTTCACGAACTCAAGCGTCGTATTGAAGCTCGGCAGGACGGAGTCGGAGGTCGACAGTGCGGCCTCCGCCTTCACCGTCAGCCGCTCTCCCTGCCACTCGCCGCCCAGCGCGAAGACCCGACTCTCGGTCACGCGCGAACCGGTGTCGCTCGTCGTCCGCAGATAGGGCGCCAGGTTGCCGTTCAACCGCGGCTGGATGATGCCGGCCACGGTGGCCTGAACCGAGCCAAGGTCGACCGTGCCGTTCGGCCCGTTCGCAGAGCCGAGGTTGACCGTCTCGAAGGCGGTGTTGCGCGTGTTGTCGACGACGCCGTTGTCGGAGACGGTCGAGATCTGGACGGTGGTGCTCTGCTCGGCCCGCTCCTGATCGTTCAGGACGGCATCGAAATAGAGACGCAGGTTGTCGGTCGGCTTCCACTCCGCCGTCCCGGCGAAGTTCCTAGTCTCGTATTCGAAGTTGTCGTAGTCCTGATTGAAGAACTGGATGCGCAGGAAGGGGAAGGCCTCCGCGCTGGCGCGGCCCGAGGTCGGGGTCACCACGGCATCGCGGTCGACACGCGGACGGAAGGCGGCGACGTCCTGCTCGGCGTAGCTGAAGCTGCCGACCAGGCCGATCTCGCCGATGCCGGTGTCCCACCGATGGCCGACGGTGCCGGAGTAGCGCGGCGTGCTGGTGTCGGAAAGGTCGCTGAATTCCGACTGGGCGCGGAAGGCGAACAGCGGCTCGGTGAGCTCGAGGGGGCGGATGGTGCGCAGATTGATCGTGCCGCCGACGGAACCCTCGATGGTCCCGGCCTCGGACACCTTGATGACCTCGACCGAGCGGATCATCGAAGCGGCGAGGTCGTCGAAGCTGATGCCTGAACGACCCGATCCCGAGCCCACGGTGGAAACGCCGTTGATCTCGACGCGGTTCGCATCGGTGCCCCGGATCTGGACACCACGGCCGACGCCGGCTTCGCGCGTGATCTGAATACCCGTCACGTTCTCGAGGACTTCGGCGAGGTTCTGGTCGGGGAGCTTGCCGATATCCTCGGCCTCGATCACCTCCACGAGGTTGTCGGCGTTGCGCTTCTGGCTGAGTGCGCTCTGGAGCGACGCGCGAATGCCGGTGACGACGATCTCGTCGACCTGATCGGCCTGGTCCGGCTCCGCAGAGGGCGCGTCCTGTGCCCAGACCGGCGTGGCCATGGTCAT
Source organism: Brevundimonas subvibrioides ATCC 15264 (assembly GCF_000144605.1). Taxonomy (NCBI): domain Bacteria; kingdom Pseudomonadati; phylum Pseudomonadota; class Alphaproteobacteria; order Caulobacterales; family Caulobacteraceae; genus Brevundimonas; species Brevundimonas subvibrioides. The sequence continues at coordinate 2,929,745 of NC_014375.1, forward strand.
GGCCGTCCCGGCCAGCAGAATCGTCATCAGTCGCTTGTCGGCGCTCAAACGAACGCCGGTGTTCCCGGTCCGCCTCATCCCTAGTCTCCCGTTTGTCGTCTTTTTGTTGAGCAGAAGCTGGATTGGACTGGAGATGCTGTCAACCGCTTTTTCGAGCCGTCGACGACCGCGGTCCAGACCAATTTGCCAGACCAGCGCTTAAATGCTTATCCGCGCAAGCCTGATCGCTCGCCGGAGACTATGTCGGATGGCCTGGTTCATCAGCGATCCAGCGAAGGGTCAACCGCGACGGACAACTGGTTGACAAAGGGGACAACCTCTTGCATCCATACCAGCGTATCGGCTCAGCCTTACAGCCGGACCGCGGCGCGCTATCCTCGCGGGGATTCGGTGGTGGGACGATGCGTCGTCGGCGGTCCTGAAGAAGGCGAAGATTGATGTCCGAACAGCGTCTCTACCAGTCCGTCGCCGCGTCGATCCGCGCGATGATCGAGTCGGGGGAGTTTCCGGCAGGCTCGCGGCTGCCGGGCGAGCGCGACCTTGCCGAACGGCTCGGCGTCAGCCGGGTGACGATCCGCGAGGCCGAGATCGCTCTGGAGGCCCAGGGATGGATCGCCATCCGGACCGGCTCCGGCGTCTATGTTCTGCAACGGACGGAGAGCGCGGCCTCGCTGCCGAACGTGACGGCTTTCGACCTGACCGCGGCGCGCGCGATCATCGAGGCCGAAGCCGCGGCACTCGCGGCCGCCAACATCACCGATGCGGATCTGCTGGAGCTTGAAGAGCTGGTCCTCGCCATGTCGGACCCGACCGGTTCGGACGAAAGCGCCGCCATGGCCGATCAGAAATTCCACCTCGCGATCGCCCGCATCGGCGGTAACCCGGTCATCGAGTTCTGCGTGTCCATGATCTGGCGGATCCGCAACGAGCTGCCCCAGGTTCGCAAGGTCTACGGTCGCGTCTGTCACAATGACGGAGAGGCGCGCACGAACGAACATGCGGATATCCTCGCGGCCCTGAGCCGTCGGGACCCTCAGGCCTCGCGGACCGCGATGCGCGATCATTTCCACCGGTTGTTCGAGGCCATGCTGGAAGCCACCGAAAGCGATGCGTTGGCCGAGGTCCGCCGCCGCACCGAACACGACCGCAGCCGTTTCCTGGCGACCACCCGGATATAGGCTGCACCACCGGCTTCAGGAGGGACGCTCCTCCAGCCCGCGGGCTGGCGCGTTCGGCCCGTCCGGAGCGGCGAGCGCCGCCAGTTTGCGCGTGACGACGGGGATGGTGAGCATCGTCGATGCGACGGCCATCAGAAGCAGGGCCGTGAAGGCACTGTGGGTGATGATCGCCTTGTCCAGCAGGACGTTGGCGAAAATGATCATGATGAGCGCCTTGGTCTGCAGCAGCCAGCCCACCACCCCGGCCTCGCCCTTCGGCCAGTTCAGGATGCGCCCGGCGAGGTGGACGCCCGCGAGTTTGCCGACCACGGCCGCCACCAGCAGCAGGGCTGCGGCTCCGAAAACCGCCAGCCCGCCCATTCCCCATTCGGTCCGCAGGCCGGTGGACAGGAAGAAGACCGGCATGATGGTCATCAGGATCGTATCGCGAAAGCTCTCCAGCCGGCGCCGGTCGAAGGATCCGGGCTCGAGGACCGCCCCCGACAGGAACGCTCCGACCATGAAATGCAGGCCTGACCAGTCGGCCGTGAACCCGCAGAGCGCCAGCCAGATCAGGCCGACGTACCAGCGGTCCCCGGCCTCAAGACGGCGCAGCAGGGCCCGCACGGCCAGGCTGGCGATCACGAAACCGACCAGAAACAGGGCCTGGCGACCGACCCTTTCCCAGTCGAGCAGGATCAGGGCGAGCACCCCCCAGATGGCGACATCATCCAGGCTGGCATAGCGAAGGACGCGCTGGCCCAGCGGGAGCCTCAGGATGTTGAGCTTCTCCAGGAACAGCACGAGGATCGGCAGGGCGGTGACGGCGCAGGCCATGCCCATGCCCAGGATCACCTGCCAGCGCAGACCCCCGGAGCCGATCCAGCCCGGCCATTGGGTCAGGAACAGCGCCGCGCCCGCCCCGAGCGCCATCGGCACGATCAGGGCCAGACCGGCGGTTGTCGTGGTGTCGGTCCGGTGTCGCCAGGCTTCCTTCAGGTCGAGCTCGACGCCGGCGACCCAGACGAACAGCATGACCGCCCACCAGGCGATCCCGTTCAGGGCTCCGATCACCGACGGCGTGAAGACCGTGGCGTAGTAGGCCGGAAAGACCGCTCCCAGAAGCCCCGGTCCCAGCAGGACACCGGCCACGATCTGGACGACCACCAGCGGCGCCCAGGCGTCTGTCCGCCCGATCCGCCACACCATCCAGGGGATGGTGAAGATGATGAGCATGGCGATCAGGAAGAGCTCGGTCGCGTTCATCGCGGTGTGCATCGTGGCCGCCCCGCCCTATCGCTGAAGTGACTGCAGCAGGATCGCCTTGATCCGCGCTTGGACGGGTCCGGTGACCGGCCCCAGGACACCGCGCGCCGCCGGCGGGATGTGCGCCACCGGGTCGTCTCCGGTCTGAAAGATGTAGTGATCGAAAAAGGCTCGCCAGTGCCGGCGCTCGCCCGGCGGAAGGTCCCGGATGGTCAGCAAGGCATGCAGCAACGTTAACAGTGGCGTGTTCATATGCTCCGGCCCATCCCGCCACCAGAGATTGATCATCGCTCCGAAATCCTCGAGCGACTCGACGTGATGCCACCACAGGCTGGGCAGGTACAGAACGTCGCCCGGCTCCAGCTCCGCCACCTCGGCGGCCGCCAGGGCAGAATGGTATTTCGGATGGCGCTCGAAGTCCGGCTCGACGATGTCGACCAAGCTGATCGGCTGGCCGGCCAGCGTCCGGTCGATCGGGCCCACATAGAGATTGCCGATCTGATCGGGTGGAAACAGGGTGAAGCGGCGGCGGCCCGCGACCACACAGGCCAGGTTCTGGGCCAGATCCCAGTGTGCCGCCGTCCGCGACCGGTTGCCGATCCACAGGGAGGTCAGCCGCTCCTTGCCCGGGTCGAGAAGGGGCATCGGATGCGCCTCCCCCACGCCTGGCAACACCGTCGGCAAAGGCACGCCGCCCGCGTAGACATGCCCGACGTCGCCCGGGGTATCGGGGTTCAGCAGCTGATCGAGCAGGGCCTGCAGGGTGGTGCTTCGCTGTTCGTGATTGAACCCCGACAGGTCGTCGGAATAGCCGAACCGACCGCCCATCTCCGGCGCACCGAAGAAGGCGCGTACGGGCGAACCCCTGTCGTGTCGCAACAGATAGTCGGCGAGCGCTGCCGGCGACGTGCGTGCGGCGGAGACGGCAGGCCAATCCTTCACCAGCCCCTTCAAGACGGCCGGGCGCCCGAGCGGGACGATCTCGGATTCGAACCGCGCCCGATCCATGTCTGTATGGACGGCGACTGGCTGTGGGAGAGTCGTCATCGGACCGCCGCCACGCTGCTGGAACGGGTTGAATCCGGCGCGTAATTCGACATTCCAGACCTGCCCTTGGGCCGCGAAACTGCTAGAAATCGCCGGTGCGGAGAACGGTAGAAAAAATGGCTGATCCGATCAAATCCGTGCTCGTCGTCGGGGGTGGTACGGCCGGCTGGATGGCCGCCGCAGCCCTGAACCGGTCGCTGGGTCCGCACTGCAAGGTCTCCCTGGTCGAAAGCGACGACATCGGCATTGTCGGTGTCGGCGAGGCGACCGTGCCGCCGATCCGCGACTTCAACGCGCTGATCGGTCTGGACGAAGCCGAGTTCATGCGCGAGACGCGCGCCACGCTGAAGATCGGCATCGAGTTCGTCGACTGGGGATCGCGGGGCAATCGCTACCTCCACCCGTTCGGCACGTTCGGCCCGGGGCCGACCCTGTCGGAATTCCAGCAATCGTTCCTGGCGCTGCGCGCCAAGGGGCGGATCGACGACGATCTGGACGCCTATTCGCTGTGCGCCCAGGCCTGCAAGGCGGGCAAGGCCGGCGCCCGGGATCCGGACCCGCGCTCGCCGCTGAATGCCCTGTTTACCGCCTATCACTTCGACGCCGGTCTTTACGCGCGATACCTGCGCAAGGTCTGCGAAGGCCGGGGCGTCGAGCGGATCGAGGGCGAGATCGTCGACGTCGTCCAGCGGCCCGATGACGGGTTCATCGATCGGGTCCGGCTCAAGGACGGTCGCGAACTGTCGGCCGATCTGTTCATCGACTGCACGGGCTTCCGCGCCCTGCTGATCGAGGGGGCGCTGAAGGCGGGGTTCGAGGACTGGAGCCACTGGCTGCCGATGAACCGGGCATGGGCCGTGCCCTGCGAGCGGGTCGGTCCGACGACGCCCTTCACCCGTTCGACGGCGCGCGACGCCGGCTGGCAGTGGCGGATCGCGCTGCAGCACCGCACGGGGAACGGTCACGTCTACTGCTCGGACTTCATGGGCGATGACGAGGCGCGGCAGATCCTGCTGGACAACCTGGACGGCCCCGCCCTGGCAGAGCCCCGTCCCTTGCGGTTCACGACGGGACGGCGGAAGGCGTTCTGGTCGAAGAACGTGGTGGCCCTGGGCCTGTCCAGCGGGTTCATCGAGCCGCTGGAATCGACCAGCATCCACATGGTGCAGTCCGGCATCTACCGGTTGCTGCAGCATTTCCCCGACAGCCGGTTCAGCCCGGTCAATATCGAGACCTACAATCGCAGGCTGGGCGCGGAGGTGGCGCTGATCCGCGACTTCGTCATCCTGCACTATCACGCGACCCAGAGGGACGACACGGCGTTCTGGCGGCACATGGCGACCATGCCGATACCGGACACCCTGAGCCAGCGGGTCGAAGCCTTTCGCGATCGCGGCCTGCTGTACCAGTCGGGAGCCGACGAATACTTCAGCCAGGGGTCCTGGCTGGCAGTCATGTATGGCCAGGGCATCATGCCGACGGGGCACAATCCACTCTACGACCTTCAGAATCTCGACCAGATCCAGGCAGGCTTCGGCCAGATCGCGCGTCGCTGGACGCAGACGGTCGCCGCCATGCCCGGTCACGACGAGTTCCTGAAGGCCAGCGGCATGTGGGCCGGGGCCACCTGAGGCCCGCCGCTCTGCCCCGCTGATCTCAGGCAGCGCGACGGGATCCGGGACCGCAAGCGGCATTCGCAGGCTCCGAAACGAAAGATGGCCGCGCGGTTGCCCGCGCGGCCAGTTTCATGCCTCAGGAGGAGGCAGCCGTCCCGGACGGGGAAGTCGGGACGGCCGGTGATCGCATCAGTAGCGATAGTTCAGACCGATCAGGAACGTCCGGCCATAGGTCTGGTAGTCGATGACCTGACGCTCATCGCCGTTCTGGAAGGTCGAGAAGGGCTCGTCGGTCAGGTTGTTGACCTGGAAGAGCACCGAAGCGCCATCCAGCGGTCCCGACTGGAACTCGTAACCGATCTGGGCATCGATCACGTTCTCCTCGGCGACGCTGCGCAGGGTGCGGCCGTTGCCGAAGCCGGCGACCTCACCCAGGAAATCCGACCGGTAGCGATCCGAAATCCGCGCCTGGAAACCGTTGGCCTCGTAGTAGACGGTCAGGTTGGCCACGGTCTCCGACAGCCCCGGCAGAGGGGTGGCGTTGATACCGTCGGGCTTGATCTCGCTGGAGGTCTGGGACGCGCTGAACTGGAAGCCGAAACCCTCCAGAGCGGGATGGACGACATTGAGCGGCACCGACAGGGCGAACTCGATCCCGGAGATGTAGCCGCCGTCTCCGTTGTCCGGCGCACCGACCAGTCCCTGACGCAGCGCCGGCTCGGGGTTGGCCGGCGTGATCGGACCGATCGGATAACCCGTGAAGTCGAAGATCTGGTTCCGGTTGTAGACGAAGGTTTCCAGGTATTTGTAGAAGCCGGCGAGCGAGACGTAGCCAGTACGATTGGCGAAGTAGCGCTCGTACGACAGGTCGACCACGTCGGCGATCGTCGGCTTCAACTCCGGATTTCCGCCGCCGCCGCTCCACGGTGAGTTGTTGATGTCGGTGGACGTCGCCCTGCCGGAGTCATAGCCGAAATTCCGCGACGCCCGCATGTCGTCCATCCGCGAGCGCGCCAGCGTCCGGGCCGCGGCGAAGCGGACGTACTGGTCCTCGCCGACCTCTAGAATGAAGTTCGAGGACGGCAGGAACTCCTGGTACTCCAGACCACCGCTGACCGCCGTGGACCGCGTCGTGGCACCGGTGCCGGAGGCGGCAAAGCCGTTCGAGCTCTGGTCGGTGTAGACATACTGCAGGCCGATGTTGCCGGTCAGGGGCATCGACCACAGCGTGTGGTCAATGGCCAGCTGCAGGTAGGCCGTATTGACCTTCTCGGTCACTTCCCAGTTGCCCGACTGGACGTCGGCGTTGGGGTTGCGGACCCGGTTGTAGAAGCCGGAGTTCACCAGGCCGAGCGCGTCGTAGCTGATCACCGGACCCAGGCCGAGGTAGGTCAGCTCCGTCGAGGGCAGCAGGAAGGCCGCCGGCACCACAGCGCTCGCCCCGCCGGGCACGCCGAGGAAGAACTGGTCGTTGACGAAGCTCTTTTCCCGCTCCGAGACGTTCACGCCGAACTTGATCGACGTGAACGGGCCGTCGCCGTTCAGCTGGCGGGTCGCCTGCAGACGGACAGCCTTGATCTCGTCCTCGACCGAGGGCGTGTTCAGATAGCCATCCTGCCCCCCGGGGATGACGTCGCCGCCCCAGCCCTGCGGGCTGGTCAGACGGATGAGGTTGGGATCGGCGTAGTTCAGGGAGTGGGTGAAGGTCGCGGAGCCGTCGGAGTCGATGGCGTAACCGATGGTGTCGAGCGCGCCCGCAACGTCCCGGCCCGTGCCGGAGTAGGTCTCGAGCACGACGTCGTTCCGCTCGACCTTCGAGTAGTTCAGGTCAGCCATCAGGGACCAGTCGTCGCTGGCGTCGAAGACGGTGTTCCAGCCCAGCGAGGTGATGGTGCTGTCGCGCGTGTTGACGTCGTTGCGGATGACGCCCTTCACATTGGTGAAGGTTCCGGCCGTGATCAGCCCCCCGTCGACCGTGGTGGTCGGCTGCAGCCGCGGAGCCGGGCGGCAGGTCGCCGTGGCCGGGGGCGCGGGGTTGACGCTTGCAGAAGGACATCCCGCGCCGGACGACCCGCCCCAATAGAGCGGCAGTTCGATACCGCGCAGGATCTGCGTGTTCTGGAACTCGGAATAGAAGCCGTCGAAGGTGGAGTGGAAACGGTCGTTCGGTCGGAATTCGACCGTGCCGACGAACCCGTCGCGCTGCAACTCCGAGGACATCACGTACGGCTTGGAGCCGCCCAGCACCAGTTGGCCGATCTCTTCCGAATAGCCGGCGCGCGGCGTGCGCGGCGCGGGCGGCGGATTGACCTGTTCGCCGTAGAGGTCGTTGCCCAGATCCACGGTCGGATAGCCCCAGGCGTTGTACCGCTCGGATTGATACGGGCTTTCGATATGGGCGTAGCCGAGGGCCACCCCGATCGTGCCGTCCGCGAACTGATCGATGTAGGACAGGCTGTAGCGGTTGCCGTTGTCCTCCGTGCCCGAGTTCAGCGCGCCGATGTCGTTCTGCTCGTAGCGGACGTTGGCGGCGATGGCGCGCCGGCCGAAGGCCAGCGGCCGGATGGTCTGCAGGTCCACGGTCCCGGCCAGCCCCTGTCCGATCAGCTGGGCATCGGGCGTCTTGTAGACGGTGACGCCGCCCAGAAGTTCCGACGGATACTGGTCGAACTCCACGCCGCGGTTGTCGCCGGTCGTGACCTGCTCGCGCCCGTTCAGCAGGGCGGTGGTGAAATCGGGTCCCAGACCGCGGATCGAGATCAACTGCCCGCGGCCGTCGAGGCGCTGCACCGTCAGACCCGGCAGGCGGGCCAGGGATTCGGCGATGGAGACGTCCGGCAGCTTGCCGATGTCCTCGGCCGTGATCACCTCGACGATCGAGGTGTTGCGGGCCTTGGCCGCAATCGAGTTGGCGATGGAGGCGCGGATCCCGGTGACGACGATCTCGTCGACCTGGGTCTCCTCTTCCTGCGGTGCGGTCTGGGCCTGGGCGGCACCGGTCATGGCGAGGAGCGCCAGAACCCCGGCGGCTCCGCTCGCCATCAGGCGCGCACGCGTGTTCGAACGAAACGTCATTGTCATTCTCCCTGACAGCCATCTCGCGTTTCTGACGAAGCGATCCCGGCCTGTTCGCAAAAATATGCAAACTTTGCGCAAGGTTGCAAGCCTGTTATTTTGAAGACCGCATTGTGGCAGAGATCGCGGGTCTTCAAGCGGCGCTATAATGCCGATATTGCGGCGCACCATTCGGCGTAGCGCCTGATATCCGGCCGGCAGCATTCCGATTGACAGAGCTCCTCAGGACTGCAAAATCTTGCAAACAATGAGGCCGGACAATGTATCCGGCACAGGCCGGGACGGAATGCGACGATGACCCCTGCAAGAGGCTCAATCCGGAGGACCAGCCCGGCCGTCCAGGCCGCTGCTGCGGTCCTGGCCGCCCTGACTGTCCTGACGGGCGGCGCGCCGGGCCATGCGCAGACCACCCCGGACTATCGCGCACGGCTGCCTCAGGATGAGGTGATCTACTTCCTGATGCCGGACCGGTTCGACAACGGCGATCCGGCCAACGACACCGGGGGACTGCCGGGCGGCCGGCTGGATCACGGCTTCGATCCGACGGACGAGGGCTTCTACCACGGGGGCGATCTGGCGGGCGTGGAACGACGCCTGGACTACCTTCAGGGTCTCGGGGCCACAGCGATCTGGATGGCCCCGATCTTCAGGAACAAGCCCGTACAGGGCGAACCGGGGCGGGAGTTCGCCGGGGCCCACGGCTACTGGATCACCGATTTCACCCGCGTCGACCCGCATTTCGGAGACGAGGCGGCGATGCATGCGCTCGTCGATGCCGCCCACGCGCGCGGCATGAAGGTCTATATGGACATCGTCGCCAACCATACGGCGGACGTGATCCGGTACCGCGAATGCCCGGCCAACGACTGCGCCTACCGCAGCCGCGCCGACTATCCATTCACACGGCGGGGCGGGATCACCGGGGCGGCGATCAACGAGGGATTCGACGGCAGCAATTTCGACCGGCTGACCCGCTCCGACTATGCCTATACGCCCTATGTGCCGGAGGGCGAGGCGGCGGTGAAAGTGCCCGCCTGGCTGAACGACCCCGCCTACTATCACAACCGGGGCGACACGACGTTTCGGGGCGAAAGCTCGACCGACGGCGACTTCGCCGGGCTCGACGACCTGCTGACCGAGCATCCCCGGGTCGTGTCCGGCATGATCGAGATCTTCGGGGACTGGATCGATCGCTACGGCATCGACGGGTTCCGCATCGACACGGCCAAACACGTGAACTCGGCGTTCTGGCAAGCCTTCGTGCCTGCCATGCTGGAACGGGCGCGGGCCCGGGGCATCCCGAACTTCCACATCTTCGGCGAGGTCTATGACGTCGATCCGGCGGTGACGGCCCGCTTCACCCGCGTGGACGGCTATCCGGCGGTCCTGGATTTCCCTTTCCAGTTCGCGGTGACCGACATCGTCGCGCGCGATGTCCCGCCGACCGCCCTGGCCAAGGTGTTCGACGCCGATGCTCTGTACGAGGGCGGAGCCACTGGCGCACTGGGGTTGCCCACCTTTCTCGGCAATCACGACATGGGTCGGATCGGCGGTTTCATTCTGGCGGCCCGGCCGGACATCAGCGACGCCGAACTGTTGCAACGCCAGACCCTCGCCCATGCCCTCATGATGTTCAGCCGTGGCGTTCCCACGCTCTACTACGGGGACGAGCAGGGCTTTACCGGCAGCGGCGGCTATGGCGGGGCGCGGCAGGACATGGCCGACACGCGGGTCGCGTCCTATCGGGACAACCGCATCGTGGGCGGTGCCCGCCCCCCCTTCGCGACCGACGCGCCACTGTACCGCGCGATCTCTGAAATGGCGCGTCTGCGGCAGGCGGACGTTCGCCTTCGCCGCGGTCTGCAGACGGTGCGCTTCGCCGCCGAGGCCCCCGGGATCCTCGCCCTGTCGCGGCGCATCGACGCCATGCCGGGCGAGACCCTGATCATCTACAATACGTCGGCCGCGTCCATCACTGCCAACATCGAGATCGATGCGGCCTCGACCCGCTGGTCGACGGCCCGCGGCGAATGCCCCGCCGCGGCGTCGGCACCGGGCAGCCTGCGCGTGACCGTCCCCGCATTCGACTATCTGATCTGTTCCTCCGAAGGTGCGCGTTGACTGCCGAAGTAATTGCCCACGACCCACGCGCCATGAGCACGGCCCGGCCCGAATTGGGTCAGGCGTGGTGGCGGGGCGCGGTTATCTACCAGATCTATCCGCGCAGCTTCGCCGACAGCAACGGCGACGGCATCGGCGACCTGCCGGGCATCACGGCGCATCTGGATCACATCGCGTCGCTGGGCGTCGACGGCATCTGGCTGTCACCCTTCTTCACCTCGCCGATGAAGGACTTCGGCTACGACGTGTCGGACTACGTCGGCGTGGACCCGATCTTCGGGACCCTGGCGGACTTTGACGCGATGCTGGCCCGGGCCCACGCCCTGGGGCTGAAGGTCATCATCGACCAGGTCTATTCACACACCTCGGACCAGCATGCGTGGTTCTGCGAGAGCCGCCGGGACGGCACCAACCCGAAGGCCGACTGGTACGTCTGGGCCGACGCGAAACCGGAAGGATCACCGCCGTCGAACTGGCAGTCGGTGTTCGGCGGCCCGGCCTGGACCTGGGACGCGCGTCGCGGCCAGTACTACATGCACAACTTCCTGAAGGAGCAGCCGCAACTCAACGTCCGGAACCCGGAGGTCCAGGACGCCCTGCTGGCCGTGGCCCGTTTCTGGCTGGACCGGGGCGTTGACGGCTTCCGTTGCGATGCGCTGAACTTCGCCATGCACGACCCGTCCCTGACGGACAATCCGCCGGTCCTGACGCCGGGCAAGCGGACCCGCCCGTTCGATTTCCAGCATCACCTCTACAACCAGTCGCACGCCGACATCCTGCCCTTCCTGACCCGGCTCCGGCGCGTGGCAGACAGCTATGACGGCGACCGGTTCCTGGTGGCCGAGGTCGGCGGAGAGCGCGCCGACGAGGAAATGAAGCTCTATACCCAGGGCACCGACAGGCTGCAGTCGGCCTATGGATTCCTCTATCTGTACGCGTCCGGCCTGACACCGAGGCTGGTCGAGCAGGGGCCCGCGATGTGGCCGGGCACGCCGGGCGAGGGCTGGCCGTCGTGGACCTTTTCGAACCACGATGCGCCGCGTGCGGTCTCGCGCTGGGCGGACGGTCGCGACCCGAAAGCCTATGCCGGGATGGCGCTGCTCTTGCTGATGTGCCTGCGCGGCAACGTCTTCCTCTACCAGGGCGAGGAGTTGGGCCTTCCACAGGCGGACGTGCCGTTCGAGCGTCTGGTCGATCCCGAGGCCATCGCCAACTGGCCCGAGACGCTGGGGCGCGATGGGGCGCGCACACCGATTCCATGGAAGACGGACAACGGGTTCTCGGGCTTTTCGGAAAGCGAACCCTGGCTGCCGGTCGATCCCCGGCACGAGGCGCTGACGGTCGAGGCGCAGGAGCGGGACCCGTCGTCGACGCTGCATCTGGCTCGAGACATGGTCGCCCTGCGTAAGGCCCATCCGGCGCTCCGCACGGGCTCCATGGCGGTCGTCACTGCCACCGACAGCCTGCTGGTGTTCGAGCGGACGGGAGCGGGCGAATCCCTGCTTTGCGTCTTCAACCTTGGCCACGACCATGTCGCATGGTCGTGGCCGCCCGGGTACACGGCGCTTCAGAGCGTGAACTGTCCCGCGCCCGGGTCCGGCGGGCTCCCGCCCATGGCCGGACTGGTTCTGGCCAGGATGGCCGGGTGATGTCAGCCGCCGCAGGTCTCGCGCACGATAAGGTCCGTGGGGATCCGCTCGGATCGCCCACCGCCCTCCCCGGCGTGGTCCAGCAGCTTGGAGATCATCAGACGTCCCGCCTTCATCGTGTCCTGCGCGATAGTCGACAGGGCCGGCCGGCTGTAGCGGCTGAACGGAACGTTATCGAAGCCGATCACCGAGACGTCTCCGGGCACCGACTTGCCGGCGTGCAACAGCGCGCGGACGGCCCCCAGCGCGATGAGGTCGGAGGCGGCGACGATGCCGTCGAAATCCAGACCCCGGCGCAGCATGGAATCGACCGCAGCCTCGGCGCTCTCGACCTCGAAATGGGCCGGGACGATCAGGTCGGGATCGAGGGTCAGCCCGGCGGTCTCGAGCGCGTCCTGGTAGCCCCGCTGGCGCTGGAGGGCCTCGGGCGGCTCCAGGTCACCGAGGTAGACGATCCGCTTGCGCCCCAGTCGGGCCAGATGCGCCGTGGCTCTTCGTCCGCCGTTGACGTTGTCCGAGCCGATCGAGCAGTAGTTCTGGTCCGGCAGTTCAGCGCCCCAGACGACGAACCGTCCCTCGGTTTCGGCGATCCGGTTGAAGGCGGCATGCAGGGTCGATTGCCCCAGGAAGATCACGCCGTCCGCCCGGCTCGTCGTCATGGCGATGCTGAGGTCGTGCAGATTGGCCGGCGAGACGTGGCTCATCACCAGATCGCAGCCGCGTTCACGGGCCGCCTCGCCGACGCCGGCCAGCAGTTCCAGGAAGAACGGGTCGCTCAAGCGACCTTCGCGCCCTTGCGGTCGCGGCGTCACCAGGGCGATCGTGCCCGATGCGCCGATCGGAGCCGCAGGCATATGCCGTCTGAAGGGATAGTCGTGCTCGCGCGCCAGCTTCCAGATCTTCTGCTTGGTGCGCGTGTTGACCGCCGGGCTGTCGTTCAGGGCACGGGACGCTGTGGCGATGGAAACGCCGGCCAGGGCGGCGATGTCTTCCAGTCGGGTGGATCGTTTCGTCAAATGGCCCCCGCCATCTCTGCAAAATTTGCTGCAAACCACGTCATCGCCGCATCTGCACCCCGCAGACGACGTTTGGCAAGCGCTTCGCTTTTCGAAGCTGCACCGGAGTGAAGCCCATGCGTATTCCGCTACTTATCCTGGCCGTGATCGCCCTGTGCACGCCCGCAGCCGCCCAGACCGCAGCGCCCGCGGCGGTCGGGGTTTCCTCGCCGGACGGGACCCTGTCGGTCCGGGTCACGACCGACGGCGACGGCCGCGCGAGCTATGCGGTCTCGCGGTCCGGACAGCCGGTCATCGCGCCCTCGCGGCTGGGTTTCATCCTGACCGATGCCCCCAAGCTGGAGCGCAATCTGGTCGTGACGGCCGAGGCGGCGACCGACCATGACGACACCTGGGAGCAGCCCTGGGGCGAGCGCCGGTTCGTCCGGAACCGCTATCGCGAACTCCGGGTCCATCTGCGCGAGCGGACCGCGCTTGCGCGCAGTTTCGACGTCGTCTTCCGCGTCTATGACGACGGCCTGGGCTTTCGCTACGAATTTCCCGAGCAGGCGGCCCTGCCGGTCCTGAACATCGGCTCCGAACTGACCGAGTTCAACATCGCCGAGGACGGCCAGGCCTGGTGGATCCCCTCGCACGAGTGGAACCGCGAGGAATACCTCTATCACCGCACATCGATCGGTGAGGCGTCCGGCACCCAGACGCCCCTGACGATGAAGCTCGACTCGGGCCTGCACATCTCGATCCACGAGGCGGCGCTGGTGGACTACGCGGGCATGAACCTGCGTCGGGCCGAGGGCCGACGCTTCGTCGCCGACCTGACGCCGGGCTTCACCAATGCGGCCGTGGCGCGGACGGCCCCCTTCCCCACCCCGTGGCGCACGATCCAGATTTCGGACACGGCTGGCGGCCTTGTCGAATCCAGCCTGATCCTGAACCTGAACGAGCCCAATGCGATCGGCGACGTCAGCTGGTTCAAGCCCATGAAATACATCGGCATCTGGTGGGAAATGCACCTCGACACGGCGACCTGGGCGTCCGGTCCGCGGCACGGCGCAACCACAGCGAACACGCGCCGCTACATCGACTTCGCCGCAGAGAACGGTTTCGGTGGCGTCCTGGTCGAGGGCTGGAACATCGGCTGGGACGGCGACTGGTTCGGCAATGGATCGGACTACTCCTTCACCCAGCCCTATCCCGACTTCGATCTGGAGGGCCTGGCCGCCTATGGCCGCGAGCGGGGAGTCCAATTGATCGGTCACCACGAGACCGGCGGCAACGCCTTCCACTATGAGCAACAGATGGAGGCCGCTTTCGCCCTGGACCAGCGCCTGGGCATCACCACGGTCAAGACGGGCTATGTGGCCGATGCGGGCGGGGCCCAGGTCCGGGGACCGGACGGACGGGCGACCTTCGCCTGGCACGAGAGTCAGGCCATGGCTCGTCACCACCTTGCCGTGGTGGAAGCGGCTGCCGCCCACCAGGTGGCGATCAACGCACACGAGCCGATCAAGGACACGGGTCTGCGCCGGACTTATCCCAACTGGGTCAGCCGCGAAGGCGCCCGCGGCATGGAGTTCAATGCCTGGGGCCAGCCCGGCAATCCGCCGGAGCATGAGGTCAACCTGGTCTTCACCCGCCTGCTGGCCGGGCCGATGGATTTCACACCCGGCATCTTCGTCATGGCGACGAGAAGCCCGGACGGGGTCGCCACGACCTGGGCCAAGCAACTGGCGCTGTATGTCACCCTCTACAGCCCCATCCAGATGGCGGCCGACCTGCCGGAGACCTATGAAGCCAATCCCGGTCCCTTCCAGTTCATCAAGGACGTCGCGGTCGACTGGGACGAGACCCGCGTCCTGAACGGCGAAGTCGGCGACTATGTCACCATCGTCCGCAAGGAACGCGGCGGGCGGGAATGGTTCCTGGGCTCGATCACCGACGAGAACCCCCGTGTCCTGACCGCCGCCCTGACCTTCCTGGAGCCCGGCGTGCGCTATCGCGCCGAGATCTACCGCGACGGCCCGAGCGCCTCCTGGCGGGACGGCGACGGCATGAGCCGGACCGATATCGTCATCGAGCAGCAGGACGTGACTGCGGCCGATACGCTGACGCTGCGCCTCGCGCCCGGCGGCGGCCAGGCCATCCGCTTCGTGCCGCTCGGTCGAGGCGCGCGCCGATGATCGCCATTCCAGGGATCCTGACCATCCGGCCAAGGCTGAACGCCCTGGCCATCATGAACATGTGCGTCGGTTTCTTCGGCATCCAGATCGGCTTCGGACTTCAGAATGCCAATACGAGCCGCATCTTCCAGACCCTAGGGGCCGAGGTCGACTCCCTCGCCATCCTGTGGATCGCCGCCCCCCTGACCGGCCTGCTGGTCCAGCCGATCATCGGCCACTTCAGCGACAAGACCTGGAGCCCGCTGGGTCGACGGCGACCCTATTTCCTGGTCGGGGCGGTTCTGACGTCGCTGGCACTCGTGGCCATGCCGAACAGCCCGAGCCTGTGGTTCGCGGCGGCGACGCTGTGGATCATGGACGCCTCGATCAACATCACGATGGAGCCGTTCCGCGCCTTCGTCGGCGACCTGCTCCCTGACGAGCAGCGCACCGCCGGCTATGCGATGCAGAGCTTCTTCATCGGCACCGGCGCCGTGTTCGCGTCCTGCCTGCCGTGGATCCTGTCGAACCTCGGGGTCGAATCCACCGCGCCCGCGGGCGTCACGCCCGACAGCGTCCGGCTGGCCTACTACATCGGGGCCGGGTGCCTGCTGACGGCGGTGCTCTGGACGGTGTTCTCGACGCGGGAATACAGCCCCGAGCAGATGGCCGCCTTCGACGCCCACCGCGCCTTGCCCGGCCGGACGCCGGACGGCGAACCGGCTCCTGCAAGACCCACGCGCGCCTATGTCGCCGGTGGCCTCGTCTGGACGGTCCTCGGTGTCGCGGGCTTCATCGGTGTGGCGGCGACCGGACTGGAAAAGGAGCTCTATCTTCTGTCCGGCGGGATCGCGGCCTTCGGCGCGCTGCAGATGGTCGTCGGCGCGATGCATGCGGCCCGGACCTCGAACGGTCTCACCGAGATCGTCGACGACATCTTCCGCATGCCGGACACGATGCGCAGCTTGGCGGTCGTGCAATTCTTCAGCTGGTTCGCCCTGTTCGCCATGTGGATCTACACGACCGCCGCGGTCACCGCGGTGCACTATGGAACGACGGACACGACATCGGCCGCCTACAACACCGGGGCCGACTGGGTGGGCGTGCTGTTCGGGGTCTATAACGGGGTCGCGGCGCTGGCGGCCCTTGTCATTCCGGTTCTGGCCCAAAAGACCGGACGCAAGGGGGCCCACGCCATCAACCTCGTGCTGGGCGGGCTCGGCCTGATCGGCATCGCCGTGGTCCGTGATCCGGCTCTGTTGTGGCTCCCCATGATCGGGGTCGGCTTCGCCTGGGCCTCGATCCTGTCGATGCCCTACGCCATCCTGTCGGGCTCGGTGCCGGGCCGGAAGATGGGCGTCTACATGGGCATCTTCAACATCTTCATCGTCATGCCACAGCTGCTGGCGGCCACCATCCTGGGGCTGGTCCTGAAGCATCTGTTCGCAGGCGAGGCCATCTGGGCGCTGGTGATCGGCGGGGTATCGTTCTTCGTCGCCGCGGTCTGCGCCCTGTTCGTCAAGGACCCCGGGGCCGCATGACACCGTATCGCCGCCGCCTCTGTCCACCCGTCGCCTTCCCCCTCCCGTCCGCCTGACCGAGAGTAAGACCATGCGTAAACTGACCCGCGCCCTGATGCTCGGCACCGCCTTGCTGCCGTCGATGGCCTGCGCCTCGATGACGCCGGTTACCGACCCGGCTGTGCTGCCCGCGTCCGAGCCCATCGCCCCCGGGGCCCCCGGTGCCGCCACGACCTGGTCGAGCGCCGCCAAGACCGGCGTCGGGGCCTCGTACGAAGCCTATGTTGACGGCCATTACCGGGACGGTGGCCCGACAGGCGCGGTGTCAAAGGTCTGGTTCTCGATCGCCGACGGCGTTCTCACCGAGACCATGTACGGCCTGATCCACGAGGCCCAGATCAAGCAGATGCGGTTCGCCGTCATGACGGAGACGGGCCTGTCCGTGGAAGGAACCGACACGACGTCGCGCACCGAATACCAGTATGTCGATGCCGGGGGCCGTCCCCTGTCGCCGGCTTACCGGGTGATCACGACCGACAAGGCGGGCCGCTACGAAATCGCAAAGACCATCTTCACCGATCCCGACCGGAACACCCTGGTCGTGTCGGTCGTGATCCATGCCCTTAAGGGCCCGGTGACGCCGTATCTCGTGCTGGAGCCCCACATGGCCAACACGGGGGGCGGCGACATCGCCGAGGCCACCAACGATGTATTGTTCGCCCACGAGGGCAACGTGCACCTGGCCCTCATGCCCAGCCAGCCCTTCGAAGCGGCCAGCGCCGGATTTCTGGGGGCATCGGATGGACTGATGGACCTGCAGGCCAACGGCCGTCTGACCAATCTCTACGCGTCATCGGGCGGCACGCCGGGATCGGTGGTGTTGACCGGTGCCATGCAGACGATCCCCGAGGGACTCGCCTCGGCCCAGGCCATCTACATCGGCTTTGGCGACAGCCGTGAGGCCGCCCTCGCCTCGGTGAGGGGTTCCGGATCGTCGGGCGAGACCGTCGGCGACCTTCTCGCCCGCTTCAACGGCGAGGGCGATCATGTCGGCTGGGAGGACTGGATCGGCTCCCTGACCGAACTGCCCCGCATGGCCGAGGTCGGGACCGATGGTGGCAAGCTGGCCTATGCCTCGGCACTGATGCTGAAGGTCCAGGAAGATCGCACCCACGCCGGAGCCCTGATCGCGTCCCTCTCCAATCCCTGGGGCGAAACGGTCGACGCGACCCAGGCCTCGACCGGCTACAAGGCCGTCTGGCCGCGTGACTTCTATCAGGTGGCCATGGCCCTGATGGCGCTGGGAGACCGGCAGACGCCTCTGGCGGCCTTCCGCTACCTGCCACAGGTGCAGGTCGACGCGGGGACACCCGGCAATACGGGGGCCACCGGCTGGTTCCTGCAGAAGACCCACGTCGACGGCCAGATCGAATGGGTCGGGGTCCAACTGGACCAGACGGCCATGCCGATCATGCTGGGCTGGAAGCTGTGGAAGGCGGGCGAGGTGTCCGACGCCGAGATGGCGCGCATGTATGCCGCCATGATCAAGCCGGCCGCCGACTTCCTGGTCGACGGTGGCACCATCGGTCTGGACTGGAACGACCGGACGATCACCCCGCCCTGGTCCCAGCAGGAGCGCTGGGAGGAACAGGAAGGCTACTCACCGTCGACGACGGCTGCTGTCATCACCGGACTGACGGTGGCAGCGGAGATCGCGCGGGCCTCCGGGGACGTCGCCTCCGCCGACCGCTATCAGGCGACCGCCGACGACTATGCCGGCAAGGTCGAGGCACGGATGTTCACGACGGAGGGGTCGCTCGGTGACGGCGACTATTTCCTGCGCCTGAGCCGCAACGAAGACCCGAACGACCGCGCGCCTCTCGGCGAGAACAACGGCCAGCCCGCCCTGCCGGAGGACCGGATCGTAGACGGCGGCTTCCTGGAGCTGGTTCGCTATGGCGTGCGGGCGGCCGACGCGCCCTCCATCACGGAGACCTTGCCTGAATACGACGACCAGACCCGGGAGGATCGTCTGCGCGTGCGCTACGATCTGAATGGCTCGTCGGGCTGGCGTCGGTACGGCAACGACGGCTACGGCGAGAATACCGACACCTCCGGGAACTATGGGGTGGGCGGCATGACCCCGGGTCAGCGCGGCCGGGTCTGGCCGATCTTCACCGGCGAGCGCGGCACCTATGAGCTGGCCCGCCTGCTGGAAGACGGTACGCCGGATCCCGACGCCATCGACCGCATCCGCCAGACCTATGTGCGCGGCATGGAAAGCTTCGCCAACGACGGCCTTCTCCTGCCCGAACAGGTCTGGGATGGTGTGGGTCGCACGCCGGCCGACTACGCGATCGGCAAGGGGACGGACTCGGCGACCCCCCTCGCCTGGACCCACGCGGAGTATCTGAAGCTGCTGCGATCGCTGGCCGATCGCGCTATCTGGGACCGCTATGCCCCGGTGGCGACGCGGTACGCCCGATAGGCGACCGCCCCGAGCGAACAGCTCGGTCCTTCTTGGGAGGCGACAGCAGGAGGGTGGCAGCATCAGGCTCTGTGCACGGTCGTTCATCAGACGATGCCGTGGCGGCCGGTGGTGTCGGTCGCCACAGTCGCTCTCGTCGTCGCGACGGAACGAACTCGCGGCCGGATTTTGCAGGGACTGATGTCCTGAAGCCACCCGGCGAGCAGGGGCTCGTTCACCCCTCAAGGCATCGGACCAGTGAGATCGGCCCTGGACAGCAAAAAGCCCCGTGGTTTTGACCGACGGGGCTTTTCGTTGATTTGGGTGCGGGAGCTCGCACTGGTCAACATAGTATATCCGGGACCGTGGACGTTCCCGCGTGATGGAAAGGTCCGCTAAGCGCCAGCTGCGGACATTGATGCGCCGTCAAGAAGCAGGCGTTCCGATGCACTCGAGGTGCGCAGCCGACTCTTAGCGGAGCTAGGTACCGACCAGTTCGCGATGGCGCAGTCACCGGGCGTTGGTCAGGGGTCGGCAGGGTACCACCGGTCTGTTCTGCGAAAATCGCGGGCGTCAGTGATGCAGGTCGCGGGACCGTTAGGGCCGACAAACAAGGCACGACATCGATCCGCCTCACCCTGAGCCAAACGCAGCACCATCCTTTCCAACCCGGTTTAGGATTCGAAGTCTTCGACCACGGCTTGGCTGTTCTCATCCAGCAATACACGCCGCCAGGAGCGCCGACGCTCAACCACGAACCCTCGCGACCCGCCTGCGAGAAGCGACGGTCGTGATCCGCACTATCGTTCCCGACCCGACCGCTTAGGCGCGTCTCAATCCCAAGGTATGTGCCTCGCCAGCCGTGATCGAAAAGAACCCTCCGCTCGTCGGGAGGATGAACGAGGTCGTTGACGATCACACGTTGTTCGTCAAATCTCCTCGCCGAGAAAAACTACATCTGAAGTTGTGCCCTCGGGCACCGCCGACGCCAGCTCTGGGGGGAGCGCCATGGCACGAAATCCCAAGCCCGCCGTGACGGCACCGAAGTCGAATCCGGGCCGCAAACGGACCTCCGAAGTCCCGACCCTAACCGCATCAAAGCTCAAGACGGCGGTCGTCCTCATTCACGGCATGGGCGAACAACGTCCGATGGCGACCTTGTGGAGCTTTGTGGAGGCGGCGTGGCGCACGGACCGCACCCTGACACCGGCCTATGACAATGCGGTCTACGCCAAGCCCGATGTGATCAACGACAATTTCGACCTGCGTCGGGTGACCACCCGCTACTGGAGCGATCCGGATCCGAAAAGGGTCGACTTCTTCGAATTCTACTGGGCCCATCTGATGCAGGGCAACACGGTCCAGGGCACCCTGTCCTGGCTGCGCGCGCTGTTCATTCGCCCCCCGTCCAGCGTTCCCAGAGGGCTTCGGCGGGTCTGGCTGGTCGGCCTTGTCCTGCTTATCGCCGCCGCCCTGCTGATGGGACTGGCCGCGCTCCCGTCGGAACTCACCGATGGCTTCGTCTCCAGGCGCCTGCCGATCAGTCTGTCCCTCGGGTCCCTCGTGCTGAGCCTTCTGGCGACCCGGTGGCTCGCCCCGGTCGCCGGCGACGCCGCCCGCTATTTCAGCCCGGACCCGCCCAATGTGGAGGCGCGGAACGCCATCCGGCGCGCCGGGGTCGAGGTGCTCGAACGCCTGGCCCAGTCCGGCAAATATGATCGCATCGTCCTGGTCGGACACAGCCTCGGCTCGGCGATTGGCCTGGATGTCCTTACCGCCGCCTATGAGCGTGTCGCGCGCGAGACCTGGGCCGAGGCCCATCCGGCCGGAGGCCCGGCGGCAAAGGCCCTGCGCGCTCTGGAAAAGGCGGCGGCGAAGCTCGTAGACGCCCACACCGACCCAGACCTCTTCGTCGCGTTCCGGGACGCCCAGCGCGCCTATGCCTCGACCCTCAAGAAGGGCGCCCAGGTCGGCAAGGCCCCTTGGCTGGTCTCCGACTTCGTTACCTTGGGCTCGCCGCTGAGCAAGGCGCAGATCCTGATCACGCGCAATCGGGAGCGTTTTGACTTCAGGGTGGGAGCGCGAGGACTGGCGACCTGCCCGCCCTTCTTCGAGCAGACCACGCCGCCCCGGTTCTCCTATGAGGTCGCGCGCAATCGCTGGGGCCCCCACCATGCCGCGCCTTTCGCCTCGACGGTCTGGACCAACGTCTATTTCCCCAGCCGGCTGATCCTGTTCGGCGACATCGTCTCGGGTGCCGTCGCCCCGCTGTTCGGACCGGGCGTGCGCGATGTGAAACTGCGCATCGCCGCGCCGCGGTTCCGGCACAACGACTACTGGCTCAGCCCGGAAGCTGATCCTGCGCCGGAGTGGATCGGCGCGCTTCGCAAGGCCCTGAACCTGCGGCTCGCCCTCGAAGACGTGGTTTGGGACCCGGGCGACACCGCCAGAATGATCAACGCCCGGCGCGAAAAGGCCCTCTGATGCTTCACGTCGACAGAGCCAGCCATCCCGCGCCCGCCTGCCTGTCTGACGAACGGTCAGAGCCGGGACGGCGCGCGCTGTTCGACCTCTTCTCGCTGGATCGGGCGGTGGCTGCGCAACGCAGCTTCCGCATGTCCTCAGTCTATGTCGAGGACAATGAACTCCACTCGGCGGTCACACGCCTCTTCCGCGGGCGCTGCGCCTTCTGCGAGACCGAGGATGAACTCCGTCCCTATCGCTTCCGGCCGAGCGAGGAGGCAGGACCCAGCCAGGCAGCCCCGCCGCAGGACGCGGATCGCGCTCACCTCTATTATGCGTGGTTAGCCAACGCCTGGGAGAACATCTACCCCATCTGCGGCGGCTGCCATCCCCGCGATCCTTCGATTTTCCCGGTCACCGGCAGGCGTCGACGCCTTCCCACCCCGGGCGAAATCGACCGGAACTTCACACAGCCGACCGGCAGCTGGATCACGGAGATCAGCGACCACCCCCTTTTCCTCGATCCGTGCGAGGGGACCGATCTTCGCAAACATCTCGCCGCAATACCCGGCGGGGCGATGCTCGGCATCTCCGGGCGCGGACAGGCGACCATCCAGCATTACGACCTGGATAGGCCCGGTCTCCAGGCGCGACGGGGCGCGGCCTTCGATCGCTACCGCGCCCAGCTGTTGGGTGCCACCGATGGCGGCCCCCGGTTCGCGATGAGATTCCAGGACATGGAGTTCGGCGGAGGGTGGTATCTGCTCCTATACCAGATCGCTAGGACGCTGGGCGGCGGGACGGGAGGCCGGCCCGTTCTCTCGATCAGCCGGATCGATCGCTATTACGCGACCTGGCTGTCGAACCCGGAGTTTCAGTTCCTGTTCGACCAGGCCTGGTTCGATCTCATGGAGCGGCCCGAGCAGCTCCTAGAGCGGGAGGTCCCCGAACGGTCTCTGGTGCATGGCGAGGCGCCTCAGCCCACCCTGTTCCAGATCCACAATTTCAAGGCGCTGGAGAAGATCGAAGTCCGGCTCCCGCCTCCCCGCAGCCTCGATGGGACCAAGGTTGGAAGCCAGGGCTCGACCCTCGTCGTCCTGGGCGAAAACGCAGCCGGCAAGAGCACCCTGCTTGAGGCGATCGCCCTGTCTCTGGTCGATGAAGGGACGCGGAACGACCTGCCCGGCCAGAGCCAGGCCTTTATGCTCGACCCCCGTCTGATGGGGTCCCCCGACACGTCGGAGACGGCCCGGCGAGGCGAGGTCCGGGTGACGTTCGAAAACGGCTACTGGACGACGATGGGGGTTCGCCCGAACCTGCCGACCCTCGATGATGACAGGATCTCCCGCCTCCCGGTCTTCGCCTATGGCGCCTTTCGCCTCTACCTCACGGCCGAAAAGAAAATCCGGCGGTCGTCGCCAATCCGGTCGCTGTTCGACGCCGGCTACGTCTTGCCGAACCCCGACGCATGGCTTGCCTCGCTCCACAAGAAGCCGGAGTTCGAGGAGGTTTCCCGGGTCCTGAAGGTGATCTTCGGCTTTGATCAGGAAGGCGATGTCATCGTCGTCAAGCGCGGAGCCTGTTATCTCCGGGTCCGGCATCGCCGCGAGAACGGCGATGACCTTGTCCAGGATACGCCCCTCAAGGCCGTATCCTCCGGCTTCCGCTCGGTGCTGGCCATGGTCTGCGACGTGATGCGCGGCCTGCTGAGCCAACGGGACCGGTTCAGCGCCTCTCTCGCCTTCAGCCGCGCGGTTGTCCTCATCGACGAGATCGAGGCCCACCTGCATCCCCGGTGGAAAATGCGCATCGTGACCGCGCTTCGCGAAGCGCTTCCCAACGTCACCTTCATCATGACGACCCATGATCCGCTCTGCTTGAGAGGGTTGAGAGCCGGCGAGGTCATGGTGTTCCGCCGCGTCGAGAGCCGCGCGCCAGACAGTCTCCCCGTCGTGGTCGAACAGCTGGAAGATCTGCCGGACGTCGGCTCCTTGACGGTCGAGCAAATCCTGACCTCGGATCTCTTCCAGCTGTACTCGACAGACGGTCCAGACATCGAGGCCCGGTTCGCAAAGGCGGCGGATCTGCTTGCGGCCGAGCGGGCCGGGGCGGACTTCTCGGACGACGATCGGGATGCACTCAAGCAGGCGAGAGCAGACATGCGCCTTCTCATCTCGCGCGCCATGCCGGTGGGATCGACCGAGGTCGAGCGCCTCATCCAGGAGGCCGTCGAGCAATATCTCGCAACCCGGCGCCGGGCCCGTGCTGATGCGCTCGGCGGACTTCGCGACAAGGCGCGGCAATCGATCATCAAAGCGCTCGAGGGCCTCTAGTGCGCTTTGTGGATCGTTCAAAGCAAACAGCGCCCGCCTGCCTGACAGAAGCGAAGCAGGCCGGTCAGAGAGAGCTGGCGCGCGCGAGGAAGAAGTACACGAGCGCCAACCCGCCCTCGACGTTCACCTTCAGGGCCTACAAAGAAGACGATGTCCGCCACGCCATGGAACGGCTCTTCCACGGCAAATGCGCCTATTGCGAAAGCCGCTACGACATCACGGCCCCCGTCGACATCGAGCATTTCCGCCCCAAGGGCGAAGTGGAGGGCGAGATCCATACCGGCTACTGGTGGCTCGCGGCGGACTGGGAAAATTTGCTGCCGAGCTGCATCGATTGCAATCGTCGCCGCTATCAGCATTCGCCGACCCTCCTCGCGAGCGTGACCGCCGTGCTGGACAGTTCGCCGACCGGCTTCAGCCGGGACTATCAGACCGGCAAACACTCCAGCTTCCCGCTCGCGCCCGGCGGCGTCCGAATGACGACCGAGCCGATGGGCACTAAGCGGAAGGACGCCACCAAGGCCGAGCTGGCGCTGCTGATCGATCCGACCAGCGACAGGCCTGAAGACCATCTTCAGCACTATATCGATCGCCACTCGCCCATGGGCCTGGTTCTGCCGACCGGCGGGAGTGCGGTGTCCTTCCCGCCCTTCGCCTTCGAGGGCGCGAAAGACGCGATGGCGATTGAGAAAGCCGCCCGCGCGGCCCATCTCAGCCCTCGCGGCTCGGTCTCCATCCAAGTCTACGGCCTCAATCGCCTGGGCCTTGTCCAAGAGCGGACCCGGCTGCTGAGACGCCTGGAGCTGCTGAGCGAACTCATCCTGAAGCTCTTCACCATGGAGGCCGATCTGGATGATCTCGCGACGGGTGAAGCCGATCCCGTCAAACACCAGAAGCTGACCGCTCTTGCAAAACAGGCGAACGCCCTGGCGCATCGGGCCTTGTCAGAAGTTCGGCTTGCCGGAGCCGACGAGGCCCCCTTCACCAGCCTGGCCAAGGCGTGGATCGCCGACTTCCGTCGCGAACTCGCGCCGGGCGTCATCTGACGTCTAGCGACTTCGTCCACGTTCGGGCCTGTGCGGATCCCGGGCCGGCGTCGTCCGAATCTGCTCGGCGACGTAGCGCTGGACCGCGTCGCCGAGGATCCGGTCCTCTTTTCGCGTTGAACCCTGCAGACGAAGGGCCTCGGCCAGCAGGGCGCGCTGGATCTTCAGCGCCCGGCTTAGGCGCCGTTCTTCCCATGGTCCGGAGCCGGCCCCGGGCAAAGCCTCCCCCGGTCGCCCGGTCGCCTTGATCCGTCGCAAGCTGTCCGGATTTCGCTGGACGTTCCGCACCCGGCGGGGTGTCCCCTCGGCCTGCACGCCCGCTCTCGCAAGGCTCGGGCGAAGAGCTGCCGCCATGTCTCCAGATCGGCCTTGCGGATTCAGCCGTTCGCCGTCGCGCCCCCAGCGCTCGCACCGTGAGGTGGACGTGCGGGTCCGGCCCTCGTCGTGGAGCGCGAAGACCCAGGCGAAACGATCTCCGAAGGCGGCCTTGGCTAAGGCGCGCGCCGAATCCTCGACCACATGGGCCGGCGTTCCGGCCGGCATGCTCAGAATGATGGATCGCGTGAGGGGCGCGTCCTTGCGCCGGGTCGGGTGAGGTCGGCCTCCATCGCCCATTCGGCCGCCAGGGCGTCGGCGGGGGCGCGTCCCTTCCACCGCTCGCCCATGTCATCCTCAAGGGGCAGGCGTCCGTCAGATAGTCGAGATGGATCCGCAGATCGCTCCGGTTGCCGGTCCGCCCCGTCACCTTGACCATGACCTCGGACGCCCCGCGGACCAGGCGCGCGAGTTGGCCGTAGGCGGCGCGATCGCCTGTGGGACCCGGAGGCCGCAAGACGGGCCGCGTAATCCGGGCGCGGCGCACGTCCACGGGCGGACGCAGGGCCTCTTCGAATCCGAACGGCTGACGATCGTCGGTCATCCCCCATCCCAATAGGCGCGGTTCAGTCGAAGGGTCTCGTCGACGCCAGCGACCTGGTCACGGATCTCGCCTGCGAAAGCCTCCAGCTGCGTGAGTTCCGCCTGCAGGACGCGCCCTTCCAGGACGGCGACATTGAGGGCGCGAGCAATCTGTTGACGTTGACGCCGATCCGCCTGAGTTCGCGGCGGATCTCGATCAGGGCGGTCGCTTCCGGAGGAGTCGGCTGTGGTCTGCCGGTCAGCCGGCCGCGGATGAGCCGGACCGCCCACTGCGTTCGAGATACGCCCAGACGACCCGCTTCCTGCTCCAGACGGGCAAGATCCCGATCGCCCAATCGGAGCGCCAGCCGTCCCGTCAGCCGCTCCACCGCCCCTCCATCCGCGTCCGGGAGGTGGGCGTGTGCGGCCTCCTGGATGAGGCGTCGCAGCAGACGCGACCGTCCTCCACGCGCCGCCGCCGAAGCGTCGAACTTGCGCGCCAGGTCGTGCGAAAGGCGGACGGTGATGCGATCCATGATCGGGCGGCTTTGTCTGACGTTGACGTCGCAAAGCCTATCCTGCCCTAAACCGTCATCCCCTTCGCCCCGCAGGCCTACGGGGTTGCCCGCCCTCCCCTCGGCGTCCGCCCTGCGTCCGCTCGCCCGCCGCCCTGAAGGGCGCCCCAACCGGGCGGTTTCCCTGAGGTCGCCACCTGCGCGACTCTGCTACAACCGCCTCATGACGCGGCATGAAAACGGGCAACCGGTGACCATCGTCCTGTCGTCTGACAGCGGCGAAACGCTCACCTGTTCGGCCCTCCTCCATCAGGATCCCCATCATCTGAAATGGAACCGGATGTCGCTCCTCGGCGCCCAGGACAACATGTTCGAACTGTTCCGGGCCGACGATGGTCGCGCCGTTCAATGGTCCATGTTCGTCAATCCGCAATGGCCCGACATGGGCGGCGACTATCAGACGTCGGGGCGGGGCTTCGTCCGATCCAAGGGGATGGCGAGCGGCCTGAACATCGCGCTCGATTCCATCCAGACCTTCGCCGACATCGATCTATCCGACATCAAGGAGATGATCTCGGGACCCGGCTGGAAAGGGACCCGGGCGCACTACTGGTTTCTGCAAAGACCCGTCGGCTGGATCCCGATGCGTCGCCGTTTCAGCCTTCGCAACGAACTGAGCGCTTATGGCGACTGGCGCAGGGTCCCCAAGCTCGGGATCAAGTTCCGGTTCGCGACCATGGGTCATGCGCGCCACGATCCGCGGGTGTCGCGCGAGACCGAACTCATCGAGATTCCAAGCCTCGACATCGAGCCTCTCGCCGGGACCGACCCGGCGACCTTCCGACTGCTCGCCGAGGACATCTGGTTCAGCCTCCGTCTCTTCCTGACGTTCCGCTATCGGCAGATGATCACCCCGCTGATGGAGTCGCACGAGCGCGAAGGCGGTCTGGAACAGACCTGGCATGTCGTCGCCGTAGAGCCCCGCGGCCTTCGATCCGACGACGACACCCCGCCCTTCTACGGCGCGGTCGATCAGATCTTCGCGCGCGTCCTCCCTGCTCTCCACGCCCTGAAGCCACAGCGCGAACTGCTCCACGGCGCCGCATGGGGGTATGCGGAATCCTTCAAGGGCGCGGTGACCGAGAGCGCCCTGACCAGTGTCATGGAGGCGCTGGAAAGACTGGTCTGCGCCTATGAGGAGATCAACGGACTGAGCCGGGACCTCGTGAGCCGGGCCGCCTGGCGGCCGATCGCCCGGTCCCTGAAGGCGGCGGTGGACGCGATCGACCTGGATAAGGATCTGAGGTCACGCATCAAGCGGGGGCTGGTTGCGCCCGCGACCCTGTCCCTGCAGGACCGGCTTGAGCGGATGGCGAAGGCCTACCGCGCGAATTGGCATCCGGAAGATCGCACCCTCCTCGAGGGGCTCGGAGAAATGATCAAGATGCGCAACGACATCGTGCACGGGCGCGTGGTGTCGGACATCAAGCCCGTCTATGTCGAACTCGTTCGGGCCCGCGCCATCTTCGAACGGCTGTTCCTGGATGTGATCGGCTGCCGGAAGCGAGACCTCTCCGGCATGGCCTATCTGATCGTCAGCGAGCCCCGGCCCGAGCCCCGATCGCCGAACCCGGACGACTGACCCGCTGCCCCTGTGAGAAGCCCCTGAGATGTCGAAGCGCGCCTTTGTCCAGTGCGACGACCGGGCCGAGAACGGCTACGACACCCGCACCTGAGATAGGGAAACGGCCCCGGCGGGTCTGCCGGGGCCGTTGATGGTTGCGATTACCGAGCTTGCGAAGTTGAGGCCGAGATCGGCCAGTTTCGACGGGACGTTGCGCAGCATGTCTTTGAGCCAGATTTTCAGTGTGGTCATGATCAGTTCTCCCTTCCGAAGGCGTTGAAGTATTGTCGGAGAAGGACCGTCACAATGAAGGTCAGTACGAAGGCACGCAGGTCGGTGATCGGCCCTCCTATGAGGAATGGGTGCCCGACGTCCCCGGGCGTGACCTCGATATTGGCGCGCCTTGCGCCCATTGCAAGATTGGCGACAGCGGCCTGACCGAGACCGGTCAGCGACCAGACGCGGGATCGGTGTCATCGTGACCCGCCCACGTCGTCCAGCGCTCCCCCTCGGGGTCCCATATTTGGCGGACGACGCTGGGATAGTCCTCGGCCGCCTGCATCATCAGAGCGACGAAATCCCCGAGATCGACCTCGACCAGACCGCGCCCGGCCTCCCGGTCGGAGGTGACGAGGACGCCCGTGCAGCGGCCCTCGTCGTCGACCACCTCGGCGAAGGCGGCGCTGTGGATCATCATGTTCAGAATCCGGCGCCAGGTCAGGGTTCGCGTCTGCCGGGCGTTGAGATCGTAATGCCGGGCCAGCCCGTGCATCAGGCCGGAGAAATGCGGCTTGAGCGGCGGCGCGAGGCGAACCTGGACCGGGGCGGACAGGGTGGCGCTGGACAGTTTGTGATCGTCCGACAGCTTTCGCAGGCTGTAGGCGGCCAGAAAGAGCTTCCGTTCAAGCAGGAAGCCGCGACGTTCGCCCGGGGGCCGGGTCGCCCAGCGCACGATCAGGTCGGCGTCTCTCCGGAGCGCGGACTTCCAGGGCGAGCTTTCGTGGATCATGCGGCGTCAGGCTCCGGAACGATACGGCCGAGCTTGCAGGCCGCCGTCAACGGGCGCATCCTGCCTGCAACGCTCTCACCTTGAAATCATCGGGTGACGCCGCAACGGAATGTCTGAGCGTGACTACCGCGGCAGGTAATGGAACCCCCGTCTGTAACGGGTTCCGAGAGATATCCGTTCGCACCCGGCGTCAGACCGGCAGGAACGGCCTGGACTCAACTGTCCCGGTGCTCTGCCTGCTGCTGCCTATGCGCATCACGCGACAGGACCGGGACGCATTTGAAAAGGATGCGTTCAATGCGCGATACCGAACCCGACAAACACCGCTTCGACTTCGAAGGCCCCGGCTGGCGTCTCTCGGCAACCGGCCTCGGCCTCGCCGTCGTGGTCGTCCTGGCCGTGGTCGCGATCGTCTATCTGATGCAGCCCGGCTGACCCAGATCGTGCCCAAGCCGCGCGCCCCGAAAGGGCGCGCGGTGCGTGGGACCAGCCTGCCTCGAGACGCCTCTGGACTGATCCGCGACTCAGCCCAAGATGGCATCCGGGTTAGGCGCCTGTGACCTGTCGCCGGGTCAAACGTCTCCTTGCTTCAAGTCCTGTCCCCGGCCTCACGTTTTCCCTCGTGTGCCGCAGTGTAATCGGCGACCTGCGCACCCATCGAGGCAAACGCCATGGTCGACCTTTCACTCCGCCTGAACCCTGTGACGCTGGACCGGCTGAAGGCCGGACTTCGCCTGACGGCCCCCGACATCAAATCCTCTCATCGCGTCGAGGCGCTGGCCCGCGCCCTCGGCTTCAGCACCAACGCCGAGCTGCGGGTCCGGTTGTCGGCCGGCGCCGTCGGCCCCTGCCCGATAAATCCGGAGGCCTTCCGCCTCTATCTCGCGGATCACGGCTTCAACGCGCCGCCGTCCGTCATCCTGCGCGCGGTCGCCCATGCGATCACCCTCGGCGCCATGGATCGCGACGAGCGCCTGCACCTGTGGGGTTGGGGGTGCGGCCGACCTGAGCGTGGGAGCGGCGGCGCCTGGGAGACTCCTTACCAGCACTACGACCGGTTCCTCCGCTACCGCGAGGAGCTGACATCCATTCGGGTCGCCGAACAGGTTCTTCGGGCCATCGCCCTGTTGTCCCGCGTTCCGGCCACCCGGACGATCCGGCCGGACACGGACTCCTATCGGCTCAAGCACATCGCGGAGAACTTCCCTTGCGCCTATCCGGGCGGTGAGGCCCTCGGCCCCGGCTATGTGGCGAACGGCCCCCTGATCGTCGCCGCCATCCATCTGGGCTTCGTCTACAAGACCGGTCGCGATCGGGACGGCTGGGAGTGGCCGAACGTCACCTTCAACATGTCCCAGAAGCATCTGCTCGAGCTGGACATCGCGTGCCGGCCCAATGGCGCGCGCGCCCAGGCGCGGCGTCGCAAGCTGGAGCCCCGTCGCTACGGATCGCTTTGGCCCCGGCTCCACGCGGCCTGAATTCGCTTCGGATCAAAATCCGCGACACCTGTGAGAGGTCTCGGAGGCACAAGAAAGCCGCGCGCCCCCGAAGGGCGCGCGGCGAGGTTTCCGCAGTGTCTTCCAGCTATTCCGCCGCGAAGGCGTAAGCGTCCGGAACGGTTTGCGGGACGTCATCCGGGCTGTGTTCCGGTTGGTCGGGCGCGTCGTCGTCCGTCCCCGCCGCCGCCGTTCTCAGCACCGACGGCAGCCAGCCCGTCCCCTCCACCAGCCGTTCCGCCGCCTCGGCCATCTCGCCCTTTTTCAACCCGGCGATCCGGCCCGCCTCCTCCGCATTGACGGCCTCTGTCACCGCCTCCAGCACCCGCGTCTTGGCCACCCGCGTGAAATAGCTGGCGGCGGTCGCGGTCCATGCGCCGGTCATGTCCAGCCCGACCGCCGTGGCCAAGGTCTCGGCCTGCGCCCGTGCGTCGGGCCTTCGGTCGTGCGGGTCGCGGACGGCATAAAGGCCGACGCCCGCGCAACAGGCCATGAGGTCCAGTTGCTCCGAGGGCGGCAGGGCCTCCACCACCGCCCAGAGGGCCTCGGCCCGTTCCGGCAGACGCGCACCCCACGCCTCGCACCGGTCCGTGACGCGCCGCCCGGCCGGGCCGTCCGACACCCCCGGCGCCAGCCGCTCCAGATCGCTGGTGCTCAAGCGAAGCTGCAGGGGGGTGTACTGGCCACAGCCCGGATAGAAGACCTGCAGGGTGAGGGCGTGAACGACCGTGGCCAAGGCGATGGTCACATCGGCTTGCACCGCATCGCGCAGCCCCATGGTCTTGTGGGCCGTCAGGTCGATGACGAGCCGGTCCGACAGGGCCCGGGTCTCGACCTCCTCCGGTTCGGCGCCGCTGGCGGCATCGGAGCCGGTCTCTTCCCGTTCTTGGGCGTCCGCTTCGGACGCAGGGTCGGCGACCACGTCCTCGGCCCTGACCAGACCGCGCTCGAACCGGGCCTGTCGGCCCGTCCCGGCGTCGTCTCCGGAAATCCTCTCTTCCTGCGCCCCCAAGGCGCGCCATAACCATGCGAAGTTGTAATGTCGCGTCGAACAAGCTGGACAGTAGATTGCCGTATTCCATCCCCGCGCCCGCCGATCTGGATCGGCTTGTCCTGAAGGATCTGGATCCGTTGAAGGCGTCCGGTGCGCCGGTTCGCATGAGCGATCTGGCGACGCACGCGCGTCTGGTGCTGCTGGGCGAGCCGGGCAGCGGCAAGTCCACGGCCTTCGCCCTGGCCGCCGCCGCACAGGGCACGACCGTCGTGACCGCGAAGGATTTCGTCAGCCGGGGCGTGCGGCCCGAGGGCAAGGTCGTGTTCATCGACGCCGTCGAGGAATACCGGATCGGGGAGACGGGCCGCGACCGGCTGGAGGATCTCACCGCCGCCCTCAAGGCCAGCCCCTATGACCAATGGCGTCTGACCTGCCGGTCCATCTCGCTGCCGAAGCCCGATCTGTCGCATATCGGCAAAACGCTGGGCGAGTTCGAGATCTTCCACCTCGGCCAGCTGGAGGAGGACGAGCAGAAGGCGATCCTCAGGAGCCTGGACGAAACCGATCCCGACAGGATTCTTCGACGGGTCAATGACCTGGCCGCCGCGTCGCTGATGGAGAATCCGGCGACGCTCAAGCTGCTCTACCAGACCCTCAGCTCGACCACCCAGGCGATTGAATCCCGGGGCGCCCTTCTGGCCCACGCCACCCGGGCCATGGCCGATGAGGTCAATGAGGATGCGCCGCACCGCGCCGCCCGGTCCACGCCCGGAGCGATCATCGCGGCCGCCGAAAAGGCCTGCCTCGTCCTGATGCTGTCGGCGCGCGACGACATCTGGATGGGCAACACCGCCCCGACCCGCCCCGATCTGGTCACACGCGACGACCTGATCCCGGCCGGAGTCGACACCCAGGCGCTGAGGGACGCCCTCGATACGCCGATGTTCCGGGGCGAGGCCGATGTCTTCACGCCGACGCACCGGATGGTCGCGGAATATCTGGCGGGACGCGCGCTGGCGGCCGCCGCCTCGAGCCGCGACGGCCGCCCCGCGGCGCTTCCCTTCCGCCGCGCCTACGCCCTCCTGTGCGGCGACGACAACAAGCCGGCTCCGGCCCTTCTGGGCACCTTCGCCTGGTTCGTCACCGAAGTGTCGCAAGGCGTCCACGCGGCCCGCGCGCTCAAACTGGTCAAGGCGCATCCGGAGGCGATCCTGTTCCAGGGCGACGCCGCCATGTTGCCGACGCCGCATCGCGAAGCGCTTCTGGACGCCACCGGCCGGGGCGATCCCTGGTTCCTGTCGTCGGTTCAGGGCGCCACGGCCGTCGGGGGTCTCGCCGGGGTGGATCTCGAGGCGCGGCTTCGCGTCATCCTCAACGACAAGACCGAGACCATTCACCGCCGCAATCTGGTGATCGAGGCCCTGACCAGCGGGCGGCGCGTGCCCGGACTGGACGCCGACCTGCGCGCCTTCACGTCGGATCCGGCCAATCCAACCTGGCTGCGCCGGCATGCGATCGAGGCGATCCAGGACCGCGTCGACAAGCCCCTGCCGGTGCTGCGCCAGATCCTGACCGCCATGAAGGGCGAGCCGGCGGCGACCGCCATGGTGGTCGCGCCCATCGCCTTGGCGCCGTTGGTCGGTCACGGGGCCACGGCCGGCGAGGTCCGCAGGATGCTGGCCGAGTATTCGACCACCGGGGACGGGGTGATGGGCTACGCCTGGCCCCTCGGAAACGCACTCGAAAAACGACCCATCCCGGACCTGTTCGAAAAACCCGTCGGGGTGAAGAAGAACGTCGGGAACTCCCGGTCCTATGAGGCGGGCAACATCATCCAGAGGGTGCTCGCCAAAACGATCAAGGCGAAACCCTCGGCGACGGCACAGGACATCCTGCGCTGGACGGCGAATGCGAGCGTGAGGGACTACGACGAGACGGATGACCACGTCCGGGCCGCGGTTCGCGAGTGGATCGACCGCGCCCCCGGCAACGGCTCCGCCCTGTTCTGGGCCCTGTACGCCCGCTCGCACGGACAGGGCTGGCGGCCCAACTACGACTATCACCGAATGGTCGGACTCGATCCACCCGCCGAGGTTTTCGACGAGGCATTCGACCGGCTGGACAAGGCCCCGGCCGGGCCTGACGCCGAGGCGATCGGGCGCATCGTCTTTGATCTCGTCGGTCCCTGGGCCCCCGGCAGCGAGCGCTACTGGCGGCTGTGGCATCTGACCGCCGCCCGCTCAGACCTTGCCGGTCTGCATCTGTCGCTGAGCGTCAGCGAGACCAGCCACTGGCGTTCCGAGCAGGCCGCCAAGACGAGACAGAATGCCCAAGCGGAAGCCGAGGCGACGGCGAAGGACCTGGCGTGGTTCACCGCCAACCTGGCGAAGGTCGAGAGCGGCCAGGCCTTCCAGGCCCTGCATTTCGCGGCCCAGGGTTACCACCGTAGCCCCGGCAAGGATCGGGGCGAGACGCAGCTCATCCAATGGGTTGGTGAGGAGATCGCCAATGCCATCGTCCAGGGCTGGGCCAACCTGACGACCCGTTTCCCGATCACTTGGCTTCGTCAGGCAGCGCAGGAGGGCAAGAACAAGGATTTCCAGGCCAATGTGATCGCCGCCGTCTGGCTGGACCTGCAACTGAGCCGGCGCGCGCCCGTCACCCTGTCCCTAGACGCCGCCTTCGCCGCCCTGCGCGGCTACTACTGGCTGGAAGGCGAAAACCGCGACCGGGTGCAGATCGCCGCGCTCGATCAGCTTCTGGACAATCCCGCGGGCGAGGCCGCGCTCCTGGACTACTGGAAGAAGGCCAACCGGAACGGGGTACGGGACCTTCCTTTCCTCGACGCTCTGCGAACGGCGAAACGGTTCGGCCCGATCGCGGCTTTCCTCAGGGCCGAGCCCAACGCGAGGCCGGAAATCCTGCGCAGCGCCTTGGGCGTGCTTGGCGCCACGGCGCGGGGGCCGCAGATCAGTCTCCTGGCGGACGCCGCGCTCAAGCGTAGAGGTCTGTCGCCAGAGGCGCGCTCGATCTGGCGGCTTGTCGCCTTCCTGATCGACCCGGTGGCGCACGAAGCTGGCTTCGCCGACGAACTCGCCGCCGGCAATTTCGACGCCCTGTTCGATCGGTTGAACCGCGGGCATCTGATCAAGGCCCTGGACGGCATGACGACCTCGGCGATCGCCCGTGATGCGGCGATCGCCCGGTTGATCGGGCCGCTGTACAAACCCACCGACAATGATCGCGGCAATCGCGACGACATGAGCCAAGTGGTCGCCCGGGCGGTGCAGGCGCTCGCACAGTCGCCCACCGCCGAGGCCGCCGAGGCGCTGGACGGTCTCCTCGCCCTGCCCGCCCTGTCGGCCTGGCACGACCTCCTGCGTCATCATGTGGCCCTTCAGCTCGTCCTGCGCCAGCGGGCCGCATTCAAGCCGCCCGCGCCGAGGGCCGTGGCGGAGGCGATCAACGCTGGACCGCCCGCCACGCCGGCGGACCTGCGCGCGGTCGTCGGCGAGATCCTCGAGGATTTGGACAAGGATATTCGCGACGGGGACACCTCCGGCTGGAAGGGCTACTGGAACAATCCCGACCTGGCGTCCCGCAAGCCCAAGATCGAGAATGACTGCCGGGACCTGCTCACCGACCGGCTTCGCGACCGGTTGATCCGGTTCGATATCAGGACGCATCGCACCCCGACCGAGACGCGGCGCCGCAACGACCGCAGGACCGATCTTCTGGTCATCGGCGAAGGCGACGCCGCCCTCCCCGTCGAGGCCAAGCGGCATATGAACGACGAAGTGTTCACCGCCATCGAAACCCAGGTCGCCGATTACGCGAAATCGGCGGGCTCCAGCGGCCACGGCGTCTTCCTCGTCTTCTGGTACGGCGCCGCAGCCGGAGCCGTGCCTAAACGCCCGGCCGGCGTCGATCCGATCACCAGCGCCGAGGCGCTGCGCAAGGCACTGGTGAAACACCAGCCCGTGGCGCTGAGGCCTCTGATCGACGTCGTCGTGCTGGACCTGTCGCCCAAGGGCGCCGCCGCCAAACTCGGGACGGCGCCAAAGAAGAAGGCGGCCCCGAAGGCGAAGACGCCTTCGGATGCGCCTGGAGCCACCCCAAAGGCGGTCGCCCCGCCCAAGGCCGTCAAGACGACCAGGGCGGCGATGACTGTCAAGGAGGCGAAAACGACGACTGCGGCGCCCCGGACGCCCGGCCCACGAGGCCGACCGAAGACGGACGCGACCCCATGATCGCCGGCCGCCTCGACGATATCGACGCGACGGTCCTGCAGGGCCTGATCGACAACTCGACGTCCGAAAGCCGGACGCTGGAGTTCAAGCGACAGATCCCGAAGGACGGCAAGGAGTTCCTTGCCGATGTGACCGCATTCGCCAACACCAGTGGCGGTGATCTGGTGCTGGGACTCGATGAGACCGAAGGCGTCGCCTCCGACCTGACGGGTTTGGAAGGCGACGGCGACAGTCTCATCCTCGCCTTGGAATGTCAGATCCGGACGGGGGTGGAGCCCCGTATCGCCGGTCTTCGGTCCCACTGGGTCAAACTGCCGTCAGGGCGAGGAATTCTGATCCTGCGGATCCCGGTCAGCGCCGCCGCCCCTCACCGGGTCATCCTTGGCGGCCACAACCGCTTCTACGCCCGCAACAGTCGCGGAAAGCACCAGATGGACACCCACGACCTGCGGCTCGCCTTCATTGCCGGCGACGCCCTGCCGGAGAAATTTAGAGCTCTGCATGATCTGGCCGTCGAGGCGGCGGCCAAAGGCCGGAACCTTCCCTTTCCGATTCACGAATTCCCGACGGCGGTCATTTCGATCATTCCGTTCAGCTTCCTTCGCGAAGCCAGCGACTATGAGGTGACGCCCGAGACCGCGGTCGCGCCGGTCAAGGCGACGGATGGCCTCCACGCGATCCATATGATCGAGGGCGTCCTGCTCCATTCCCCCCTCAATGCCGGCTCGCCTGAAAACTCCAACCGAAATTCGGTGCGGACCTACGCCCTGACCCACCGCCGGGGTCGGGTCGATGTGGCCTG
Organism: Brevundimonas subvibrioides ATCC 15264; assembly: GCF_000144605.1. NCBI lineage: Bacteria > Pseudomonadati > Pseudomonadota > Alphaproteobacteria > Caulobacterales > Caulobacteraceae > Brevundimonas > Brevundimonas subvibrioides. The sequence goes on from NC_014375.1 coordinate 2,966,267, forward strand.
GACGATCGGACGCGATCAGATTTTCGCCGGCGACATGTCCGCCCTCGCCGTCTGGCCAAAGCGTTTCGAGGACGGTCTGGACGATGCTGTGAGGTCCAGCGGGCTGCGGCTCCGGGACCTTGGCATCGAGGGCCCGTACCTGATCCAAGCCACTGTGATCGGCATCGAGGGGAGCCATCTGATCCTGGGTCCGCACCAGTCATCAGAAGGCACGTGGCGCGACCACGCCCGGCTCGGCGAGATCCTCGCCGAGGATCTGCGGACGGTCTCCCTCGACCCGCTGAAGTCCGCGTTCTGGCTCGCCTTCGGCCTGCCCCGACCAACCTAGATCAGACCGCATTCGACAGCGGGCCTAGCAGGCCTTCTCTTCCACGACCTGCGCGGGACGCCTGCGACCAGCTATATCCTTGCAGGCCCGCCTATGGACGACGTGGCGACGGTCCTGGGGTGAGATTTCAAGCGCGTGAAGGAAATTGCGCGCCGGTAGGTAACGGGAGACGCCATCGGTTTGGGTATGATCACTAGGCTCCAGAAAACCCAGAACAGAACGCCAACCGTAAAGACCGTTGTAAAACCCACGACCTTGGGAGTTGGCGAAAAGCGCTCTGATCCAGTGATGGCGGTGGCTGGGGAACTAGGACTCGAACCTAGAATGACGGTACCAAAAGCAGTCATTCCGAACCGCCGCTTCGAGTCAGAAGGAGACCTGATCGCGGGCTGGACACAGAGGTCGGCTCCTGACTCTTAGCGGACTTTACTTGCATCCGCTGCTAGGCCTGTAGGGGAGCTTAGGTCAAAGCGCCTGATGACAATGACAGATCTTCCCTCTCAATCCCCAGCGTCTTCCTCGTCGGCTCCGCTTCGCCCGATGTCGTGACGCCCTCTGGGCGTGTCGCGGTAGAGGACGAGCGTCTCTCGTGTCTGTTCGTCGAGCGTGTCTCCCTCAAGCAAGTCGGCGACACGAGCCTCTAAGCGCGCTGTATCCAAAATATCCTCTAGAGGTTGGAGATTGACCCGCAGCGTTCGACGCTGGACTCGATCTCCCATCCCATCCCAACCCGCACCAAATGACCAAGATTCGGAGGGGAGGTCTGCTGCCAAGGCGATGACGAAAGCGTCGGAGCCAAGCTGTTCATCCGTCCAAGTGCGTATTTCCGCAGCGTCACTGCCGTTCAATCTCCACCAAGCAAACAGGATCGAGATCAGCTTGGGGCTGGTTGAGAAGGCAGCCGTCTCCGCCGCCGCTCGAAGTTTGCGAAGAGCGATATCTCGTAGCTCTCTCGCCACCGCCTCGCTGACGCGAGGATTATCGCTCACTCGCCGGCCCTCTCGCGGGGTGTGCTCAGCCAGACAGCTCTCAGCGAAATCCAAAGCCCAGTCCAGCGACGCATTCTCCATCGCCGCCCGGTAGATTTCCTCGCGAGCGGGTTGGTCAAATCTGTCTTGCACCAGCCTATTGAGCAGCCAGTAGATGCGAAGTTGGTTGTTTCCCATACCGGCAAAACCCCGCTGCCGGTCGGCATCGACATCGAGGGTGTCCGCGACCTCAAATAGGGTCGCTACGAATGGGGCAACGTCACCTTCAGCGATGTCCGGAGCGGCATAGCGCAGCTCATTGAGGATGAGCGCTGCCTGCGTACCGCCACCACGCTGCTCTTCGGCTATCGCGCGAACCAGCTCATTCCGGATGAAGTCACCGTCAGCAGCATGCTCAACGATTCCCTGAATCGTTTGCGCGGATGCAACGTCGTCAGAGACAGCGAATGAAACGTAGCTGCGGAAATGTTCCAAGGATGCGATCTGACGGTCGCGACGCCATTCATCGCCGGCGTGCCAAGTGTTGCCCCAGACTGCATCGAGGCGGGGAAACAGACGGCGAAGGGCGATACGGAGACGACGGCGGTCACGTTCCGACCGATCCGCCAAGCCGAGCAGTTCATCATACTCTTGCCCGATGTCGCCTTGGCGGCCTCCGTCGTTCTGCTGGCGAACACCGCAAAGCCGATCAGGATTTGCACGAATTCGCGCGTAGATTTCCGGCTCTGCAAGCTCGAGCGCACTGATTGCCAGGAAGTCGGCCCTATCGACATTGCCCTCGACGGCAGGCCAGCCTGTGGCAATGTGATTGACCAGCCGCACCACATCGCGTGGCGTCCGGATAATTGGCGCGATGACATCGTGGAAGACGTTCCAGAAGCGCGCCACTTGCCGCTCAGGGACATCGCCCATCACCTTCACAGCCGACTCGACGACCAATTGGTTGAGCGTCGTCTGCACAGGCGGTGGCAGCGGGAAAAAGCGCTGGATGATCTTTTCCAGATAGCTCGGGCCTTCGGAAGGGAACCGCTCGGCAACGATCCGCTCCGCGATCTGACGATCAAACGCCAAGAGATAGATCACGTTCGGTAGCCGTCCGACGGATTTGACTAGGCGGAAGATGGTGAGCGCGTCGTCGGGGCTGAGCCGGTCGATGTCATCGATAACGACGACGAAACGCTTGCTTCGTTCTCTCAACGCCTTGGCTATCTGACGATGCTCCTCGTCGATCGTGCGCTCCTGTTTTGAGGCTCGCCCGAGGAGCGCAGCTCCCTTTGAAAACAGATCGCCGATCCCCGGTGAGCCCAAGCTGGCGATGGCGCCGGCAAAGGCACCGACAGCGGACACGCCTTGACCAAGCGCGGCCAAGGAGTTGCGGAGCTTGGATGGAAGTGACGGGCCGATGGCGGCACTTAGCTCTTGGAAGAACGATAGCGTCAGCGCATCGGAGCCGGGGAACCACCACGGGTTAAACGGCACGATCACAAGCGAGCCGTCCTCAACCGATCGTTGGAGGTGATGCCTGACCAGATTGACGGCGCTGCTTTTGCCTGCGCCCCAAGGGCCACTGATCGCGACGACGACTCCCTCCGGGGCGCTCATCGTCGTCAGGCTCTGTGCAACCGCCCGAGCGAACGGATTCAAGCCAAATCGATCCTCGCTCGGGGAGCCTATTGGGCTGTCGTTAGAAACGCTCATCGTCACTTCCCATCGAAAGATCGTTCTCAATCCGGCATACAACTTATAGTGAAGCTGGCAACCGCCATCTGCGCAGGCTGAGCGTCCTGAGGATAAGCTGCGAGTTCTTCTTTCGGACTCCCTGCCAAGGACTAGGGTAGGCTCATGGCATTCATAGATGACGCTATCCAAGACGCGGTATCGGACGTGCAGCACGAGCTATTGCGCGCCCTATTGGAGCGCAAACTGACCGAAGCAGGCATCCCGATGCCTCCTGAGACAATCGATGCCTACGCCAAGCATCTCTTGTCTGGAGATGAAGGTGGCTTCGTCTGGGACGGTGGGGACGATGACTGGGAATACAAGCTCGATCTCACCGACGAGAATGAAGCTGAACTGGACGTCGCGATCGACCAAATCCTTGGCAAGGTTCCCGAGATTTTCGACGCGGGGATCGAGGGCTTCAGCCGCAGCGTGTTCAACGATCTTCGGTCGAAGTGGCCCGACGAGAATGCCCGCCAAAAAGCCGAGACTGACGGCTTTAAGGAGCGGCTTGAGGAACGTTGGGGCGAGGGTCTGGACTACCTCCGGATGCTGCTCACCTGCTGTCGGGAAGTGGGAAGAGAGGCGATGGCCAGGTACAACAAGTCGCGATCACGACGACACCATTTCCGTCGTTGGGTGATGGTGAGACTGCACACCCGTGGATGCCAGATCGCCGACGAAATCATCTGCCTGCTGGAGAACGGCTTTGCGGAGGGGGCGATGGCAAGGTGGCGAACGCTACACGAACTATCAGTCGTCGCGCTGATGATTTCGGAGGGCGATGAGGAACTGGCAGAGCGGTATATTTTGCACGACGCCATCGAGGTGAAGCGACAGTCGGATGAGTACGACGCGTTCCAAGTGCCCGCGGGCTTCAAGCCTATTGCAAAGCGTGAGCGGGCAAAAATCGATCGCCGCTACGATGATGCCATAGCCAGATTTGGGCCAACCTTCGCCTACCCATATGGCTGGGCAGCCAAGAAGCTCCGGCTGAAAAAGCCCACGTTCAAGGATCTCCAAGAAGCGGTAGATCAGAGCGCCTTCAGCGGGTTCTACAAGCTGGCATCGTTCAATGTGCACGCCACCGCTCGGAGCCTATTTTTCAATCTAAGTTCGATTGGGGAGCGGGAAGTCCTCTTGGCTGGCCGAAGCAATGCAGGGTTGACCGAGCCCGGCGAGCGTACCGCCCAAACCCTTCTGTTGCTAACCAGCCAGTACATCGGGGATGTCAGCAAGAATCTCGACCGTCTCGCTGAGGTCAAAACGCTCCTGCTCCTGCGCGACCGGGTGGGGCCAGCTTTGGCCAAGGCGGCGAAGAAGCTCGGCGACGATGAGCGCGGATACCAAAACGAACGCCTCGCAAAGGCTGCGTCTGCCGCGTTGCGTCCAATGCGCCGTCAGCGTTTTGGAAACGTATCGACCGCTTCAGTAGATGGAAGAGAGCCAACGACCACCAAATAAGTTGCGCATGCATCTCAGCGGGCAGTGTCTTAAGAGCGGCACGATAAGGGCGCTCAGCTCACGGGCTACGGTTATCGGCTTCCGAGCCGCCGAGGCTCGACTGGCGGCGCCATCGGCGTCCCTTTAGCAGGATGACCGCGCAGGTAACCAACTGAAGGCGGCGACAGAGCTCGCCGATACCGAAGTGCTTTCGAAAGGCCCCCTTCATACCGTCAGCATGGATGCCATGAAGGAATGGCGCTTTAGGTTGATCGCCAAACACCTGTGGAAACCCTTCGGCAAAACCCGGGTCAACGAGTTCTAGGCGCGGCGATTGCCCCGGCGCGAACTTCAACTGCTGGCGCGCCGCTGACCTCCGGAAGCCAGAGCGCTTCGATCCGACGGGGAAATCCTGAAGGGCCACGCCCTAACGAAGGCCTCCCCCTTAGCGACCAAGCTATCGATGCTCTCCGGCGGCGGGTTGGGAAGGGGACGATCCTTGAATCGCTCTATGTCGAAACGTGCGAACACCGCCTCAGCTAGGCGCTCGGCGTCTTTGTTGGACCACCATTCCCGAAGGCCCTGTTCGAGGCTTGGCAAGCCGTCGGCCGGCTCGGGGCCCAGGAACAGGCGCGAGGCGATCCGCACGAGGCTGAGGTCGCCGCTGGCGAAGATGTAACGTCGGCGCTGTTCCTCGGCCTTGGTGACGCGAACCACGAAGTCGCTGAGGTGGGTCATGTCCCAAGCCGCATTCCTGGCCCCGTCGATCGCCGCTTGGCGATCGGGTGAGCGCAGCTGCTTAAAGAGTCCGGCTCGTGCCGCCTTGGGCCCGTAATACATCGAGACGAACAACGCCGCCGGCCCCGCCAGTACGAAGTCTTTGTCCATCCACTCTAGTAGCGCCATCGCCCGCTCTAAGGGCGCGGTCGCGGGTGTGAGTTCCAGCTCGGCCGCCTTGAGCGCGACTACGTAGTTGCGTCGCCAGCGCATGAGCGGCTTTTCGAAATCAAAATCCGACAGGGTCGCTGGATCTCCCAAGGCCACGCGGTCCTTCTGGCCGGCAGCGAGGGCGACCCAATCCAGCACCGCGCCCCGATCGGCGGCTCGGAACCAAGCTAGCTCCTCGCGAGCGATGCTGTTTCCCGACACGAAACCCAATTCATGGAAAGCAATTGAGGGTTCTAATAGGACCTGCATGGCCTGGCAGTACGCCATCAGGGCCACGGCGCTCCGTGTCGTCTTGTCCCTAAGCTCAGCGTGGCCGTCACGCGCTACGCGGGCCATTCGCGACACCAGATTTCTATCGGGCAGGACCACGGTATCGTAACCTTGCTCGTCCGTGGCGTAGACGATCGCCTCCAGTCGCAACAACCCTGCCGAAGGTGGAATGAAGCCTGGAGCCAAGATGCCAGCAGCCATCAACTCCGCGCCCAGCGCTTCGACCTCGGCACGGGGAAAGCCCTCCTCGAACTGTACGACGTATTGGGTCGCCGCCTCCGTCATGACGAACAGCTACCTCCGTTGGCGCGACTTCGCGCCATTCGAGCCCCCACGCCATTGTGAGAGGAAATGTCGCAGTCCTGGTGATCTGCAACGCCTATTGTCGGTGGGCAAGTTCCGCGAAGATTCAGTCTCGCCGCTTACGGCCAGCGGCTGAAGGTCCGGTTCTGGAGCGAGCCCAATGTCTCCTCTTGGCGCTGAAGCGATGCTGAGAGCGCAGAATGGGGAATGGACAGGGAGGCGACCTCAATGGAGGTTGGCCATGCGCCAGTCTGACCTGTTCATCCAACCCATTTGCCGTGGAACGCGGGCCGTCTGATCGGCCCCCAGCTGGCAAGGCGATTCCATCTGGAGCAGCGCCGGCTCCTCGATGCTCTCAACTTCACGCAGGCGCTGGCGGACCTGCAGGGTCTCCACGACGACTGGCTACTCTCGAACGGATTTACGACTCACTCGAGGACCTCGTGATCCCAGCCGACGAGCATGCAACGATGAGCTGGCGTATGTTGGGTCCTGCTTCCTGTCTGCCAAGGGCTCGTCCAGGGGTGGTCGGAGGTGCGGCGGACCCGCACTGACGGGGTGGTCTGCTTGAGTGGCGCTATCGCTCCGCGAGACGCCTAGAGGGTCGGGCAGCCCATCATTCGATTTCAGTCCAATCGGGCTGTCCGCAACACCCCTGAGGGGGCCACTCGAGGAGCGTCATTCGAGCGGAATGACGTGCACACCTTACGCACACCTGCGCTTCCGCTAGAGGCTTGTAATCTCACCCGACTTTCCGGGCGCAAGGTGGGCGACTTCTCGCCCACTTTTCCCCGCCGTCCCGATATAGCTCTGAAAACAAGACCTTCCGGTGGGCGACTAGTCGCCCACCTCATTAGTAAGGTCGTGCCAGTTCGACGGTCATCCAAGCCGCATACGTCGCTGCGGGTCTTTTTAGCGAACTGTATGACCGGAGTAACTTTTGGCTCCACCTTAACTCGCTGATTAATATCGCTGAACGGGCACTTTGCGCATGGTGGAGTAACTCTCGGCTCCACCCTTCGGCGTTTTATTAGTGTTGCTTTACAACAACTCATCTCCACCGCAGGTGTGCGTAGTGTGTGCACGTCATTCGGCCCCAGAATGACGACGTCGAAACGGCCCCCTGTGGGGTGCTACCGCAACCGACCCACTGGTTTTCCCCGGACCATTGGCTCGCCGGACCTCTAGGCGCCGTTTCTACTGCGAAGAGGAGCTATCGAACCTACCGCCCCGCGGGAGGCATCCGAGCGAGCCTCAGACAACCCCTGAACAAACCCTTGCCAAAGCGGCGCGAGGACCCAGCACAAGCCGGCGCCGATCAGCAGACCCAAGACGAAATACCCCACCTCAGCCATTTGGACCTCCGCTACTGCCCGACTATCTCACTGAACCAGAGAGAAGAGGGCGACTCGTTGTGGCGCCCGCTTCGGATTGGCGAGGGGATTGGTGCGCAGCGCTTGAAGTTTCGTGCCGGAGGTCTGTCGATGACGCTCATGAAAGGTCATTGCATGTTCGTCGGCGCGGACCACGAGGCCAGCCAACGCGTCATGGATTCGTTCAAGCGTCGCCAATTCGGCGTGGAGACCCTGCAGGTCAGCCACGGCGTCCGGGAAGTTTCGGGCGTCGGTGAACCGCCGCTGCTCGACGTGGCGTCGCCATTCGAGGCGCAGGGCGGACACCCTATCTGCATTCCCCGCACGACCCGGTTCTTCCGCGAGGCGGAAAAAGGACTCGATCCCCTCCCCCGCCTCCTTGGCCGCGCGCTGCATGATCTGAACGTGGCTTACCCGCCAGAAGCGGTCCAGCCGCTCCGCCACCCCAGCAGCGAGCAGAGGCTCCAACCCCACTTCGACATCGCCGTCGAAATAAAGCTCTTCATCCTCAACCCGCACAAAGGGGCGCAGCTCACGCAAACCCCTGAGGACGACCTCCTCGGTCAGGCCCGTCAGATCTTCCAGGTGAGCCGCCATGACTGCGACGACAAACGACCGGTCCGAACTCTCCCGGCGCTGACGCTGCCAGAGAACCAATAGCGCCTGCAGGACCTGGCAACCCACGTCCTCCAGACCTCCCGTCGCCGCTCGACGCAGCATGTCGAGTGCCGCCAGTTGCTCAAGCTCGGCGAGTGCGGCGGCGTCAAGGTGCGAGTTATCGCCGATCAGCTGAGGGATGAAGTCGTCGTCATCAAACCGGCCATTCCTGTCCATCTTGCACCTTCCGCCCCAGATCACACTGATAGTGTGTAGATGCGGACATAGCTCGGCCGCAAGGCCAAGGGGTGGCGAATGACCCTGACCTGTTGGCCTTCGGGGCCTGTGTGCGACGTTGGCGCCTTGAGCGCGCGCTAAGCCAGGAAGAACTCGCCGAACGCGCAGGCCTGCACCGGAACTACGTAGGCGGAATCGAGCGCGGCGAGCGGAACGTGGGCGTGAAGGCCGTCTTCGCCTTGGCGCGCGGCCTCGACTGCCAAGCGCGAGATCTGCTCCCGGACGGATCCGGGGCCGTAACGTCTCGTTAAGAGCTGCCGACGAGGATAGCCCTGCTGTCAGCCTGATCCCTGCATCCCTTTTTCCAAATGGATGTAGCGATGAAAAACATATCCTTCGCTTCGAACGAAGCACACACGACCATCGATGCAGCGACCGGCCTCACCCACGCTGGTCCGCAGCACCAACCGGCAAGCGATGACGCTTCGGCGGTGCCCCCTTCGCAAGCCGCTCCCTTGCAGGCCGCTCAAACGGTCATCGTCGACATCTGCGGCATTGCCGCTTGCGACGAACTGTGGCCGGAGACCCGAGTGATCGGCGCGCAAGCGCTGCTCGACGCGTTGGCCCGCGCCCTTGCGCGTGTGGCGATCGATCTGCAACCTTCCGGCTCCTTCAATCCTCCGGAGCCTGATCGCTGATGCGCGCAGCATTGTACGCCCGCTATTCCAGCGACCTTCAGAACGCGGCGTCGATTCAGGATCAGTTCGCCGCGTGTCGGACCTATGCCGAGCGCCAAGGCGTCCAGGTCGTGGCGACTTTTGAAGACGCCGCCATTTCCGGCGCCTCCGCCGCTAACCGCCCTGGCCTGCACGCCCTGATGCGCAGCGCCGAGGCGGGCCAGTTCGACGTTGTTATCTGCGAGGCGCTGGATCGACTGTCTCGCTCCCAGGCCGATGTCGCGGCCACGTTTGAGGACCTTCGTTTCCACGGCGTCCGAATTCGCACTTTGGCCGAGGACAATGTCACCGAGCTCCACGTCGGCCTGAAAGGCACGATGAACGCCCTTCAGCTGCAGGAAATCGGCCGCAAGACACGGCGGGGCCTACAGGGCGTGGTTCGCTCGGGGCGACACACCGGCGGCCGCGTCTATGGCTATCGGATCCGCCGTGAACTCAACGCGGTGGGCGAACCGATCCGGGGCCTGCGGGACATCGACGCTACCGAGGCCGATATCGTGCGGGAGATTTTCCGCCGCTACGCCGCCGGCGCGTCGCCGCGCGCGATCGTCAACGATCTGAATACGCGAGGGATCGCGGGACCTCGGGGCGGAAAGTGGAACGCCTCCACCATCAACGGCAATGCCGAGCGGGGCAACGGCGTCATCCACAACGAACTCTACCGGGGCATGCTCGTCTTCGGTCGCCAGACCTGGATGAAGGATCGTCGAACCGGCAAGCGGCGCGCTCGCACGGGCGACGCTGAGGACATCGTCCGTACAGCGGCGCCCGACCTGCGCATCGTCCCTGAGGATCTCTGGGTGAAGGTGCGGGCGCGTTACGAGCAGAATAGGCTGGGCCCGCAAAAGACATCGTCACTGGCTGCGGTGCGGCCGAAGCATCTGCTGAGCGGCAAGCTGACCTGTGGGGCCTGTGGCGGCCCTATGATCCGTAGCGGCGCAGATCGGCGGTTCATGTGTTCTCAGCGCCGCGAGCAAGGCCAAGCTGCATGTAGCAATGGCCGTGGGATCAAGGGCGAGGAGATCGAAGCCCGCGTCCTGGCTGCGGTGAAGGATCGCCTTCTCGCGCCGGAACGCGTGGCGCTGGCCGTCGAAGAGGCGCGGCGAGCCGCCGAGCACGATGCGCGAACTCTGGCGCTCGGGCGATCAAAAGCGGAGAGCGAACTCGCGGAGGTGAAGCGCCGGGCGGATCGCCTTGGTGGACCAGGTCGCCGACGGCGTGTTGAGCGGCTTGGCCGTCCAAGACCGGCTGGCGGCGCTGGAGATCCGTCGCAGCGAACTGGAATCCGAACTGGCGACATCGCCGGCGGCGCCGCTCGTGGCCTTGCACCCGCGCATGGCGGACCACTATCGAACGGTTGTGGCGTCGCTGGAGCGCGCCCTCGAACGCATAGACAGCGAGGCTGCGGCTGAGGCGCGGGACCTGGTGCGCAAATTGATCGAGACCGCGGTGGTGATGCCGTTGCCGGAGCGCGGGAAGTTCGCACTGACGGTACAAGGCAAAATCGCCGCCCTGGTGAACCAGGAAGGCGATAATACTACAATATTGGGTGCGGGAGCAGGATTTGAACCTGCGACCTTCAGGTTATGAGCCTGACGAGCTACCGGGCTGCTCCATCCCGCGGCAGATGGGTGTGTTGTGAAGGAAGAGTTCGAGAGAGTTTTCAGATAATCTGTTGTCCGACTGGTAGACCCGGCGGCGACCTACTCTCCCGCGCCTTGAGACGAAGTACCATTGGCTCTGGAGGGCTTAACGACCGAGTTCGGAATGGGATCGGGTGGGGAACCTCCGACATAACCACCAGGTCAACCAGGCGGACAGCAGATTATTTGAGAAGACATTGTCTGTTAAAGATCGAATGAGTTTTGCTGAGAAACGATCAAGCCGATCGGATTATTAGTACCAGTAAGCTTCACGCGTCGCCGCGCTTCCACACCTGGCCTATCAACGTGGTAGTCTTCCACGATCCTCAGCGAAGCCTTGTTTTGAGGTTAGTTTCCCGCTTAGATGCTTTCAGCGGTTATCTATTCCATACTTAGCTACCCTGCTGCACAACTGGCGTCATGACAGGTCCACCAGAGGTATGTCCATCCCGGTCCTCTCGTACTAGGGACAGATCCTCTCAAGCTTCGAACACCCACGGCAGATAGGGACCAAACTGTCTCACGACGTTCTGAACCCAGCTCACGTACCACTTTAATCGGCGAACAGCCGAACCCTTGGGACCTGCTCCAGCCCCAGGATGTGATGAGCCGACATCGAGGTGCCAAACTTTGCCGTCGATATGGAC
>NC_014375.1:3282500-3445263 GCF_000144605.1 Brevundimonas subvibrioides ATCC 15264
CCTTGCCGACCGCCTCGATCCAGGCCCCGGTTCCGACCGGGTACTGGTCGACCGCCTTGACCGCGTCGCGCAGCTTGTTGTGGTCCTCGATGGCGTCTTCGGTCTCACCCTCGACCGTGCCGTCCTCGGCGTCATTGGCCCCCTCGCCGCGCTTCAGCAGCTCGGGATAGAAGAACCGCTCCTCGGCCTCGGCATGGACGTCGAGAAAGGCCGACAGGCGCGACCACACGGCGGTCAGGGCCTCGGTGTCCTTCGGATCGATCTGCTCGATGATTGCGAACAGGCGGCGCTGCTCGGCGTGGTCGTCGAGGATCAGCTGGGTGATGTCCATGGGGGGCGTCCTGAGGGTCTGGGGCCCGGGCTAAACCCGGGTCCCCCGCACCGGTTCCCCCGGCGGTGCCTAGCCCACCAGGGCCGTCACCGCGCCCTGGCCCTCGGCCGGGGCGAACCGGCCGCCCCGCTCGCGACGCGCGGCTTCCAGCGCCGCGGCCGACATCGCGCCCTCGGCCCGGGCCCGTTCCAGCTCGGCCCGCAGCGCGGCGGCCTGCTGCATCAGGGTCTGGGCCTTGGCGTGGTGGTCGTCCTGGGCGGCCGCCAGCTTGGCCTGGATCTTCAGCATCCGGTCCTCGGCGCGGGCGATGGCCTTGTCGTGGGTCGCGGCCGCCTTGGTCAGGGTCTCGGCGCGATCGACGGCCGCCAGACGCGCGACCTCCATCCCGGCCAGACGCTGGCGCGCATCCTCGGCCTCGGTTTCCAGACCCTTCACCCGCTCCATCGCCCGGTCCAGGGCGATCTGCAGGCCCTCGGCCTTGCGTTCGGCCGTATGCTGGCCGGCCTGAAGGTCGTTCAGCCGCGCGGCCTGCTCGGTGTTCAGGACCTCGAGCCCGTTGGCCCGCGCCGTCGCCGTATCCAGCCGCGAGGACAGGGCTGCGATTTCGGCGCGCGCGGTCTCGACCTGGGTCTCCAGCGCCCGCATCGCCCGGGCCGTCTCGCTCTGCTCGGAGGACGACCGCGCCCGTTCGGTGGCCAGCAGGCCCTCGTTCGCCGCCGAGGTGCGCGCCAGGGCCGCGATCTCGGCCCCGACCTCGTCCATGCGGCGGCGCAGGATGGTGTTCTCCTCGGCGGCCAGGGCGTGGTCGCGCTGCAGCTGCGTGCGCGCGCCGTCCGACTCGGTGCGCAGGGCCTCGGCCTGCTTCAGCTGGTTGCGAAGCGCGTCCTGGTCCTGTTCCAGTTCACGGATGCGCTGGTCCGCAGCCTTCTGGCCGGTCTCCAGCGCCTCGGCCCGCGCCGTCGTCTGCGACAGCTCGCTGCGCAGGCGATCGGTCTCCAGCCGGGCGTCCTGCAGGGCGGCCGCGTGCTCGCCGTTCCGTGCCGTCAGCTCCTCGACCCGGCCCTCGGCCTCGTTGAGAGCGTCGGTCAGGGCCCGCGCCTCGGCGTTGACGGCATCGAGCTGCGCCGTGATCTCGGCATTGCTGGTGCGAAGGTTGATCAGTTCCACATGGCTGTCGCGCCGCGACTGGAACTCCGCCTCGAGGGGCCGCCGCAGCTGGCCGAGCAGGGCCTCGAACGTGCCGAAGTCGCGCGCCATGTCGGCCATCTGGTCCAGGCTGTCCTGGATGGTCTCGAACCGCTCGCCGATCAGACCCGGGTTGTCGGCGCTGGTCCCGGCCGCGATGACGGCGCTCTGCGGCGCACCGCGCTCGCCCTTGCCGTTTCGCGACAGAACCCGGTCGATCCTGGACAACATCATGGTCGTGCTCCCGCCCTGTGGGGGGATGACGCCTGACATCGGCGGTCTCGAATCGACCTTGTCATTCTCCCCGAAGGGAAAAGGTTAACCGCCGTTCACCGACCTGTCGATACCGCCGTTAGGGTACGAATCCGCACGGTCAGCCGGCGAACTTCGCCATGTCCTCGTCCGAGATGTCCTCGTTCGAATAGACCATCGACACGTCGTCCTCGGCGTCGAGCGCATCCAGCAGCTTCATCAGCGTGCCGACCTGGTCACCGGAGACCGGCACCTCGGTCTGGGGCTTCCAGACGATGGCCGTCGACTTCGGGTCACCCAGCACCTTGGACATGGCCTCGGCCACCTCGTTCAGGTCCTCGAAGGCGGTCCAGATCGTGTGGCCGGGCGCGTCCTCGTAGATGTCGGGTTTTTCCAGATCGCTCTCGACGTCCTGGGCCCCCGCCTCGATCGCGGCCTCCATGATGGCATCTTCGGTGCCCGCCTCGGCCGGATAGACGATCTTGCCGACCCGGTCCCACATGAAGGCGACCGAGTTCATCTCGCCCAGCGCCCCGCCGTTCTTGGTGAAGGCCACGCGAATGTTGGAGTTGGCGCGGTTGCGGTTGTCCGTCAGGGCCTCGACGATGATGCCGACCCCGCCGGGCCCCCGGCCCTCGTAGCGGACCTCCTCCATCGTATCGACGTCGCCGCCGGCCGCCTTGTTGATGGCGCGCTGGATCACGTCCTTGGGCAGGCTTTCGGCCTTGGCGTTGTTGACCGCCAGGCGCAGGCGCGGGTTCAGGGCGACGTCGGGCATGCCCGACTTGGCGGCCACGGTGATGTCGCGCGACAGTTTCGAAAACAGCTTGGAGCGGACCGCGTCGGCGCGGCCCTTGCGGTGCATGATGTTCTTGAACTTGGAATGGCCGGCCATGTTTGTCTCTTCAGGACGCTGACACTCGGCGCGCGGCGCCTCGCTGCCTGAGCGCAAGGTTTGTGGGACCGCCCGCTGGCTGCGTCAGCGCGGATCGGTGGGATTTGGCAGCCGCCTCTAGCCCATGGCCGCGCGGCTGTCACGGCATGCGGAACCTGTGCCATTAATGCGGGTTTGATGGGTCGAACCCAGGGAGCTGCGCCATGCAAGCCGAAGACGTCTACTACGACGAAGAGACCGCGGACGAAGCCGACATCGTGGAATGGTACGCCAAGCGCCCGGTCACGGTGTCGACGGCGGTCGCCACCGGTTCGATCGTCGGAGCCTTCGCGCTCGGCGTGCTGACTGCCGTCGGCGCGCTCGCGCTGCTCGGCTATATGGACGACTGACGGGCCGGACGCCCGACGCCGTCAGATCTGCGGCGTCGGCGTCTGGGCGGGCTCTTCGGCCGCGTCCGAGGGTTCTTCGGCGGCATCGGCCGGTTGGGCGGCCGCCTGGACTTCGGCCTGCCGCGCGGCCTCGGCCTGGGCCCGTCGCGCGGCCTCGGCCTGGGCTTCAGCCGCCATACGTGCCTCTTCCTCGGCGAACCGGCGGTCCTCGGCCAGCCGCGCCTGACGACGGGCCGAACGGTCCATCATCTGCTGCATGCGGGACTGCACCACCATCGGAGAGGCCGATGCGGGTTCTGGCACGATCGTGCTCAGCCCCATCACGGTAACGGCACTCAGGACAGCGAGCTTGATGACGTGGGACATGGCGGGACACTCGGAAGAAGAACGGGGTTTCTCCACCCTTGCGCATTATTACGGGATTGCAATGTGTCTTTTTGCGCGCTCGCGAAAGCGTGACGGTTTTGCATCAGGCTGTGGCCGCCGACCTCAGGCCTGCAGGTTTTCGACCACCCGTCTCAGGCCGTCGGGCAGGGGTTTGGGACGACGGGTTTCGGCGTCGACATAGACGTGCACGAAATGCCCGATCGCGGCCGGTTCGGTGGACGCCCGGCGGAACACCGCGAACCCGTAGGTCACGCTCGAGGTGCCGATCCGGTCGACCTTGATTCCCACCTCGATGACATCGGGAAAGGCCAGGGACGAGGTGTACCGGCAGCCGCTGTCGACGACCAGGCCGATCGAATCCTTCAGCACGCCCGCGATGATCAGATGGGCGTTCACGGCCGAATCGACGAACTCGTAGAACTTGGCGTTGTTGATGTGGCCGTACTGGTCGTTGTCCGCCCAGCGTGTGGAGACCGTATGGTAGGCCTTGTAGGTTTCCCGTTCGGCCAGGGCCCCCTCGTCGCGTTTCGGCATCGGTCTCTCGTCCCTCTTCCCGGCGTCTTCGCCGATCGTGTCTGTCCGACGCTCGGGCTTGGCCTCCGTCGCGTCAAGCGCCTATCGAGGGCGGACCGCGCGTTTTCAACCGACAGGCCATGACCCAGATCCGCACCCGCGCCGCCGTCCTCCGCGCCATGGGCACCGCCCGGCCCTATGCCGACAGCCGCCCGCTGTCGATCGAGGCCGTGACCCTCGACCCGCCCGGTCCCGGAGAGGTCCTCGTCGCCATCAAGGCGGCGGGCCTGTGCCATTCCGATCTCAGCGTCATGAACGGCGACCGGCCGCGCCCCCTGCCCATGGCCCTTGGGCACGAGGCGGCGGGCGTGGTCGAACGACTGGGAGACGGCGTCACCGACCTGGCCGTCGGCGATCACGTCGCCCTGGTCTTCATGCCGTCCTGCGGCCACTGTGACCCTTGCGCGGGCGGGCGTCCCGCCCTGTGCGAGCCGGGGGCCGCCGCCAACGGCAAGGGCGAGCTTCTGGCCGGCGGCAAGCGCATCCATCACGACCACGAGACCCTGAACCATCACCTCGGCTGCTCCGCTTTCGCCGACCACGCGGTGGTGTCGCGGCGCTCGCTGGTGAAGATCGACCCGGCCCTGTCGTTCGAGGAAGCGGCCCTGTTCGGCTGCGCGGTCCTGACGGGGGTCGGCGCGGTGGTGAACACGGCGGGCGTCACGGCGGGCCAGAGCGTGGTCGTCGTCGGCCTGGGCGGCGTCGGCCTGGCCAGCGTGCTCGGGGCCCTGGCCTGCGGGGCCTCCCCCGTCATCGCCGTCGACCTGTCCGAGGACAAGCTGGCCCTGGCCCGCACGCTCGGGGCCGTGCAGACGGTCAATGCCGCCGATCCTGATGCCGTCGACCAGGTCCGCGCCCTGACCCGGGGCGGGGCCGACGTCGCCATCGAGATGGCCGGATCCGTGCGCGCGCTGGATGCCGCCTGGAAGATGACCCGGCGCGGCGGCACCACCGTCACCGCCGGACTGCCGCCGGCCGATGCGACCCTGGCCGTCAACGTCGTCTCCCTGGTCGGCGAGGAGCGTACCCTGAAGGGATCCTACATCGGCACCTGCGTGCCCAGTCGCGACATTCCCCGCTACGTCGCCCTCTATCGTCAGGGACGGCTACCGGTCGACCGGCTCATGAGCGGCACGATCGGGCTGGACGACATCAACGCCGGGTTCGACCGGCTTCACGCCGGAGAGGTCGTCCGGCTGGTCGTCACCTTCTAGGGGCGGCGGCACGGGCTCCGTCGCGGCGGCCACGACCGGTTCGGGCGGGGGCGGCAGGGGGTGGGTGCAATAGTCGAAGAAGGCCTTGATCTGCGCGCGACCCGGGGCCTTGGCCGCCAGCGTCAGATCCGCGTCGTCCATCCCGACCGCCAGGGCGTTTCCTTCCCGCAGGGCCGCGAACACCGGGTGGTCGGCCGCCGCATCGACCTCTCTGCGGAAGGTCCCCGTGGCCGTCCCGCTGGTCAGCACCGCCTCGCTGCCCCCGTCCCAGCTGGCCCGGACGACCTGGCTGTCGGGCAGGCAGCTCATGTGGAACAGGCTGACCCCCTCGGCCCAGTCTCCGTCGCCGAAATCCAGATCTGCCGAGCCGCCGTGCGCCACGAAGGACCAGTCATAGGTTGCCGGCACCGTGTCGCCTCCGACGCGGGCGACATCCTCGCCACCCCCCTCACCGGACACCGGCTGGCAGGCCGTCAGGCCCAGCCCAAACACCGCGACGATCAGCGATCGGATCATACACTCACCGGAGAACGCACCGTCCCCCCGACGGCCCGGAGACCCTAGAACCATTCCGGACGCGTCGCCAAGCTGTCGCCGTCGGGTGACAGAACGATGCACCCGCGCTACTGACCGCGTCGGTCTACAAAGGAAACGCACAATGGCCACCGAACTGTACGACCTCACCGTCCCGGGCTTCACGCGCGGCCTGCGCGCCCTGTCGGCCATTCTGGACAAGGCCGTGGCCCATGCCGCCACCACCGGCGTCGACGCCGACGACTGGCTGTCCCTGCGCCTGATCGACGACATGAACCCGCTGATCAAACAGGTCCAGACCGCCTGCGACAGCCCCAAGCTCGCGGTCGCCCGCCTGTCCGGCATGGCGGCCCCCGTTCACGACGATTCGGAAAAGACCATCGCCGACCTCCAGGTCCGCATCGCCGACACCCTGGCCTACATCCGGTCCGTGCCCCGCTCCGCCATCGACGGCCAGGAGAGCAAGGAGGTCACACTCACCTTCCCGGGCGGAGAGATGAAATTCCTCGGCCAGCCCTATGCCACCGGCTTCGCGGTGCCGAACTTCTACTTCCACCTGACCACCGCCTACGGTCTTTTGCGCCAGGCGGGCGTGCCGCTCGGCAAGCGGGACTACATGGGCACGCCGGGCTGACCGGGCCGCGCACGATGCCTTGGAAAGCGCGGGAACCCGGCTGAGAAATCGGCGTTTCCGGACGATCAGTTCACGGAACGAGTGCGGGCGTTGATCATCAGGCATTTCAGGGGACGGGGTCGCCACGCGGCCGTCCAGCCCGAACACAGGCACGGCGGCCTGCTGTTCCGCCTCTTCATGGCTTGGTTCAGACGCGGCGGCATTCGCAGGTAGAGGTCAGGCGCGCAGCAGCGCCTCGACCTCGGCGCGCGTCGGCAGCGACGGCTGGGCCCCGGCCTTCGTCGCCGCCAGCGCCCCGGCCGTGCAGGCAAACGCCAGCGCGTCCGCGGGCTCCAGCCCCTCCAGCAGGGCCACCACGATCGCGCCCACGAAGGCGTCGCCGGCCCCGGTCGCGTCGACGGCCGTGACCTCCGGCGGTGCCGCCCGCGCCACTTCCTCGCCGCGCTGGAACATCACCGCCCCGGCCGCCCCGTAGGTCACCACCACCCGGCCACCGCCCCGGTGCAGCAGGTCGCCATAGAAGGCGGCCTCGATCTCGTTGACCACGATCAGGTCGCAGCGCCGCAGCAGCTGTTCCGAGACCGGCTGGGCGGGAGCCAGGTTGGCGCAGACGAACTCCGTCGCCCGCCCCACGGCGGCCTCGACCACCGCGATCGGCAGTTCCAGCTGAACGATCAGCGGGGTCTCGATCCGGGCCCACAACTGCTCCTGGGTGATCGTGTGATTGGCCCCGGCCGCGACCACGATCTGGTTCTCGCCGGAGGGATCCACGGCGATCAGGGCCACCCCGGTGGGGGCCTCGACGTCCGTCTGGACCCCCGACAGCTCGACCCCGAAGGCCTCGAGCAGCGCCAGGGCCTCGTCGGCCATGGTGTCGTCGCCGACCCGCCCGATCAGCAGGACCTCGGCCCCCAGCTTGTGGGCCGCCAGCGCCTGGTTGGCCCCCTTGCCGCCCGGATGCCGCGCCAGGGTCGCCCCCGTCACCGTCTCGCCGGCGGCGGGCAGATGCGGCGCGCTGGCCACGAGATCCAGGTTGATGGAGCCCACGACGGTCACGTTCATTCGCCACCCCCCAGCCGCGCGGCCAGCAGGTCGAACACCCCCTGCCCGTCGGCCCAGGTCGCCCAGTGATGCCGCGCCGTTTCGCCGTCGACCCGGAACTCCACCGCCGTATGCCCGCGCGTCAGCTCGCTTTCGGTCTCGACCGCGATCCGGCAGGGCGCCAGCCGGAACAGTTCGGGTCGCAACAGCCAGGCCACGGTGCAGGGGTCATGCAGAGGGGCCGCATCCCAGCCGACGATGTCCCGCTCGATGGCCTGGGAGAACCGCAGCAGCCTGGCCGCCGTCGCCGCCCGCGCGTCGCCCGACGCCTCCAGCGCCACGATCCGGGCCTCGGTCGCCCGCACCTGATGGGTCGCATCCAGCCCCATCACGATCATCTCGCACCCACTGGCGAACACCTCCGCCGCCGCGTCCGGATCGGCCCAGATGTTGAACTCGGCGGACGGCGTGATGTTGCCGCCCTCGCTGCGCGCGCCGCCCATGGCCACCACCGGCCCCATCCGGGCCGCCAGCCGGGGCTCGGCCTTCATCGCCAGCGCCAGATTGGTCATCGGCCCCATCAGGGCCAGGGCCACCGAGCCTTCCGGTTCGTCCATCACGATCCGCGTCAGGGCGTCGGCCTCGTGACCGTCCGCCAGCGGAGCATCCGGCTCGAACACCTCCAGCCAGCCCAGCCCCTCGGCTCCGTGGAACTCCCCGGCCCCGGCCGGTTCGCGCCGCAGGGGCACGCCGGCGCCCGCGAACACGGGCACGTCCTCGCGCTCCGCGATCTGGCGGATGATCCGGGCATTGCGGCTGGTCCGCGCCACCGGGACATTGCCGCCGACCGTCATGATCGCCTTGAGGTCCAGCTCGGGCGAGGCGAAGGCCAGCAACAGCCCGATGGCGTCGTCCACCCCGGGGTCGCAGTCGATGATCAGGCTCTGTCTTTTCACCGGCCCTGAATGCGTCGAGGCGCGGACGGGAGCAACCCCGTCCGCGCCTGACCGGCCCGCGGCTCAAGCAGCGAGCCGCCGCGCGGTGAGCGATAGCCACTTAAGGACATGCCTCAAGCAGCGAGCCGCCGCGCGGCGAGCGTTAGCCGCCCCTACAGCCCGACCACGCCGCCGTCGTCCTTGGTGATCACGATCGTCGCCGACCGCGGCCGCGACCCCGTTCCGCCCGTCTGGCTGGCGGGCCAGGCCGAGGTCGGCGTCGTCGCCGAACCCGTTTCGCCCGGGTGCTGGATGTTGACGAAGATCGTCCGGCCGTCCGGCGTGGAGTCGATGCCGGTGATCTCGCACTCCTTGGGTCCGACCAGGAAGCGCCGCAGGGTCAGGCCGGGGGCCTTGCCGACGAAGGTCGCCTGGGTGCCGGTCGCGGCGCCCACCGTATTGCTGATGGTCCGCGCACCGCCGTCGCCGACGATGCCGGGCTGGGCCAGCAGCATCTGGTTGTTGGTCTGGTCGGTGAAGGCCCCGTCGTCGGTCTGGATCCACAGCAGCGGATTGACCAGGCCCGAGGCGTTCTGCGGCCGTCCGAACCACAGCCCGTCTGGCGACGAGAAGTCGTTGGTCGCGTCCAGACCCGACAGGTTGATGTTCGTCGCGTTCAGGTCCGACCCGGCCCCGAAGGCATAGACGTCCCAGGTGAAGGACACCGCTTCCGGCGTATTGCCGGTCTCGCGCAGCCGGATGATGTGGCCGTTGGGGTTGCCGTTCTGGTTCGCCGCGCCCTTGGGGTCCGTATAGGCGCGCGGGTTGGCGGCGTCCGTCGTCGACGGCGTCCGGCCCGAGTTGTTCGTGAGCGTCAGATAGACCTCGCCGTTGACCGGATTGACCGCCGCCCATTCCGGCCGGTCCATCTTGGTGCCGCCCGCCGCGTCCGCCGCGTGGCGCGCGTTGATCAGCACATCGGCCTGGCTGGAGAAGCTGTAGGCGGCATAGGCGCTGGTCACGAAGCCCTGGCCGAACACCAGGGGCAGCCACACGCCCGTGCCGTTGGCGTCATAGCGCGCCACGTAGAGGGTGCCGTTGTCCAGATACTTGTCGCCGATCGCCATCCGGTCCGCGGCTTGGGCGTCCGCCGCCACCCAGGGCGTGGCCGAGACGAACTTGTAGAAATACTCGCCGCGCGAATCGTCGCCCATGTAGAAGACGGGCCGGCGACCGGCGACGAAGTTGGCCGGCCAGGCCCCTTCGTGGCCCATCCGGGCCAGCGCGGTGCGCTTGCGCGGCACGGCGTTGACGTCATAGGGATCGACCTCGACCACCCAGCCGAACTGGTTGGCCTCGTTCCGGAAATCCTGCGTCGCGTCGCCGCCGAGGGCCGAGGTGTTCCACTTGGCGAACACCGTCGATCCGGCCGTGGCGGGCGTGACCGAAGCCCAGGCATTGGCCCCCGACGCGCCCTGGGCGATGCCGTAGCGGTTGAAGTTGGCGATCTCCTTGGCCGTCCGGGCGGCATTGTCCGTGGACGAACGACGGAAATAGCCGGCCCAGTTCTCCTCGCAGGTCAGATAGGTGCCCCACGGGGTGTAGCCGTTGGCGCAGTTGTTCAGGGTTCCGCGCCCGGCCACGCCGGTCGGCGAGAAGACGGTCCGCATCTGCGCATCGCCCCGCGCCGGACCATTGAGCGCCATCGGCGTCAGCGGCGTGATCCGCCGGTTGAAGGTGGAGTTCTGCACATAGCTCCAGCCCGTGGTGCCGCGCAGCACCTCGATGACGCTGACGCCGTGGCACTCGATCTCCTTGATCGCCTCGGCCTCGGGCCGGGCCCCGGCGACCGTGGTCGGGCCGTTCGGGTGCAGATAGGCCGGGGTGATGTTCTCGTGGTTCATGGCCAGCAGGCCGCGCGCGCTGGAGGAGTCGTCCCGCAGGCCGCTGGTGGCCCCGAGGCCGAAGAAATACAGGCCGTCGTGGTGGTCGCCGGCCCGGGTCGCGAAGCCCGTGTCCGTGCCGTTGTTGGCATAGGCCGGGGTCGCGGTGTTGATCGGATCGCCGAGGCGATACAGCACGCTGACCGAATAACCCGCCGGCACCGTGACCACGTCCAGCAGGTTCTTCGGGATCGCGGTGAAGCCCAGCGCCGCCGGACCGACGCTGACCGTCGTGGTGGCCGAGGTCGCCACGCCGTTGCCGCCCGATGCGCTGAACGAGAACACCAGGTTGGTCGCCGTCGCCACCGACGGGGCGATGAAGGTCGCCGTGTTGCTGTTGGCGTTGGTCAGGACGACGGCAGGTCCCGATTCCTGGATCCACTGGACGCTGCTGGCCCCCGACGCCGTGCCGCTCAGGGTCACGGCCTTGCCCGAGGTGGTCGCGCCGGTGGTCCCCGCCTGCACCGTGGCGGTCGTGCCGCCGACGCCGCCGCCGTTGCTGTCGTCACAGCCGGCCAAACCGAACAGGGCCGCCACCGAGGCCATCCCGCCCAGGATGCCGCGGCGAGACTGGCGCTGTTCGATGATCGACCCGAACGTCGGATTGGACGAGGTGTTCAGTTCGACATTGCCGTCGTCGTGGCTGCCGGTCAGGTGGATCTCGGACATGGCTTTTCCCCCAATGAGTGTCTGGGGGTTATCGGTATCGACGGTCCTTGAGAGTCGCGTGTCCGATTTCCGACCGTTTCATGGGAAGTGGGAGACGGATCGGAGACGCCCGTTCCGCGCCCGGATCAATCGTCGGACAGGCAGGCCTCAACGCAGGCCCCGGCCAGCACCTCGGCGGAATCCACCAGCGGCACGGACACGTCGGATGCGTCCAGCAACAGCGGCACCTCCGTGCACCCGGCGATGATCGCGTCGGCCCCGGCCACGGTCAGCGCCTGCGCCAGCCGCGCCATCTCCGCCCGGTTCGCGGCCCCCGTGTCGCCCCGCTTCACGCCATAGACGCAGGCCATGAAGGCCTCCCGGTCCCCGCCCTGCAGCAGGACGGGTTTGATCCCCTCCGCCTCCAGCGCGGGGCGGTACAGCGCCTCGCCTCCCGGCGTCGCCAGGATGCCGACCGCGCGCGCGTCATGCCCCCCCACCGCCGCGACCGTCGCCGCGATCATGTCGATGAAGGGCAGGCCCGCCGCCACGATCCCGGCCTTCTGCGCATGGGCGGTGTTGCACGGCATGGCCAGCACCTGTGCCCCCGCCGCCTTCAGCCGCAGCGCCATGGCCGCCAGCTCCGCCTCCGCCTCGCCCGGCCGCGTGTTCCGGTCCGGCACCTGCGGGTTCATGTCCATGACGACCCGGATGTGATCGGCATCGCCCCTGGCCGGCGTCAGCGCCTGGACCCGCGCCAGGAACGCCACCGTCGCCGCCGGCCCCATGCCGCCGAGGACTCCCAGGATCTTGCTCATGCGCTCGCTCTCCGTGGCCCTGAAGGGCCCTCAGTACCCTCTTAGCCCGCAGGCTGCGCTTAGCGGACTCGCCCTTGGTCCGCCATGACATCCCCTCGCGCAACGCTTCCAAACTGCGCACCAAAGTTTGCTGGGAGGCGGCAAGTTATCAGCGGTCACATCGATCGCAGGGTCTTCCTGCGCTTATTCATAGACGGGCATCGCCATAGGTTAAACTACTGAGTGTCTGTGTAACGACGGTTTAAGTGCTCCTCCTTAAGCTCAGCTTCTGGTGAGGGTTCTATGTCCAATAAATCAGCGCTGACACGGGCGCGCCTGGTTCGTATTCTCCTGCTCGCGCTGGTCGCGGTTGCTAGCGTGATGCTGCTGGTGGGTGGAATGGTGGCCTATTCCGCCTCCGTTCTCGACAAGATCAGCGCGCGGAACCAGGTCAGGCTGACCGAGCGCCGTGTCGAGCGAAGCCTCGAAAAACTGCGTGAGGATGCGACGTCCGCGAGCGTCTGGAACGAGGCCTACGAGATGACCTCGGCCGCCGATCTGGACTGGATGCAGGTCAACTTCGGCGACTATTTCGCAGACTACATGAACCACGAAGTGACCCTCGCTCTCAGTGGTACGGGCGACCCCATCTTCGCTTCCCGTGGAAGCGAGCCCGTTCCGCCCGACGCGGAACAGGACTTCCTCCAGGCCGTCCGCCCCCTGGTCGACGAGATAAGAGGAAGCGCGACTTATCGACAGTCCGAGCGAGGCAGAGCATCCTTCGGGCTGGATGCGGTCAGCACGCGCGAGGCTGTCGTCCTCGTCGGACCCGACCCATACTTCGTCACCGTGTCCAGTGTGGTTCCGGAAGATGCTGCGCACGACCACCCGGGCAATGCGGATCCGATCGTCATATCGGGCCGGTCTGTCCGGGGTTTCGTCGAGACGTTGGCCACCGATCTCATGCTATCCAACCCTCGTTTGCTGCCGGCTGACGCGCGCCATGGGCAAGCGCGGCTGCCGCTTCACGCCGCCGACGGAAAGGTCGTCGGCGTCATCGGCTGGACCCCGGATAGACCGGGTGCCGCGTTGCTTGTTGATGCCGTGCCCATGCTGGCGGCGCTGGTCACCCTCTTGCTGGCGTCGGTCGCTTTTGGCGGGATGCGGGTTTACCGCCTGTTGCGCGATCTTGCCCACAACGAAGCGGTTCTGGACCGCACCCTGGCGGAGGCGGAAACCGCCAATGCGGCAAAGTCCCAATTCCTCGCCAATATGAGCCACGAGCTGAGGACACCGTTGAACGGCATCATCGCCATGACGGAGCTTCTGCGGGACCACCAGACGGATTCACGTGGGCGCGAGATGGCGGCCACGATCATCTCGTCGGGTCACACGCTCGAGTATGTGGTGAACGACATTCTGGATGTCGCAAAGATCGAGGCGGGACTTCTGCAGTTTGAAGCTGCGCCGTTCGATCTGGACGACTTGCTGAAGGCAGCCACTCAGCTTCACGGCGCGGCTGCAGCCGCAAAGGGCATCACACTCCGATTGACGATCCACGATGACGCTTCAGGTGTCTATCGCGGCGATCGGACGCGTGTATCTCAGGTCATCTCCAACCTGATCAGCAATGCTGTAAAGTTCACGGAAACCGGCGGGGTCCAGGTCACCGCCCGCCGGCATGGGGACCGGGAGCTATGTCTGTCGGTCAGCGATACGGGCGTCGGCTTTGACCGGGCAACGGCCGCCCGGCTATTCCAGAGGTTCGAGCAGGCGGACGTGTCTGTCAGCCGTCGATATGGTGGCACCGGACTTGGGCTCGCGATCTGCGCATCCTTGACAGAGATCATGGGAGGCCGGGTCACGGTGCGATCGGTGCCGGGGAAGGGCTCGACCTTCTTCGCCCATCTGGCCTTGCCGAGGATCGGCAACGCCGAGGTCGTTGCGTCGGAGCCGGCGGCAGCCTGTCCTGAGGGCGAAGCCCGCTCGCTTCGGGTGCTTTATGCGGACGATCACGCCGTCAATCGTCAGGTCGTGGCGATGATCCTCGAACCTCTCGGCATCGACCTGACCCTCGTCGAGAACGGGCGTGAAGCCGTTGATATCTTGACCGTGTCCGCCTTCGACATCGTCTTGATGGACGTTCAGATGCCAGAGATGGATGGCCTGACGGCAACCCGCCTGCTGCGGACTCATGAAGCTACGCATGGGCTGGTGCGCACGCCGGTCATCTCGTTGACCGCCAATGCCATGCCGGACGACGTCGAGCGAAGTCTGGCAGCCGGTGCCGATCTTCATCTTCCCAAGCCGATCCGACCAGCCCAGCTTCTCGAAGCGATCAACCGGGTTCTCGCCCCATCCCACCACCACGCCGTGGAAGCCGCCTGAGACCCCATGAAAAAATCCATCTTTGTCGTCCTGGGCGTCTTGTGTTTCGCCTGTCCGGCCTGGGCGCAGACCTCCGACTGGTCGCTGACCGGCACGGTGGGTATCGTCAGCGACTATCGATACCGCGGCTATTCGCTCTCCGATGAACGACCGGCGCTTCAGGGCGGGCTGACCGCGAGCCATGCTTCCGGCTTCTATGGAGACGCCTTTGTCTCCACGATCGATGAGTACGGTGTCGGTCTGGACGGTGACGGGGCCGAGGTGGAAATCACAGGAACGCTGGGCTGGGCAGGCCAGGTGAGTGGGTTCGATGTCGATGTCGCAGCCAGTGCCTACCGCTACCCGGACGGAGATGACGTGAACTACGTCGAGTTCCCGGTGCAGATCGGCCGAACTTATGAGTCGCTCGGCTGGGCTATCGGCGTGGCCTTGGCTCCTGCCCAGGCCGCTTTGGGCAACGAGGAGAGCCGCTATGGCTGGTCGTCGCTGACCTACGCGCCCGCGTCCTGGCCGGTGTCGCTGAGAGGCAGCCTCGGGTATGAGGACGGCGCATTCGCGCCTGATGGAAAGACAGACTGGTCGGTTGGCATCGCCCGAGACCTGGGGCGGGTGAGCGTCGATCTGTCCTGGATCGACAGCGATGCCGAAAATGGCGTGGCCGTGGCGTCCGTGTTCGTCAACTTCTAGGCGGGAGATTGGGGGAGCCTCACAGGCTGGCGCGCGTGTGCACCCTCACACGGACCCATTCAAATCCATCGGCGCCCCTCTCAAGCTCGCCCGGGGTTGGAAAGGGGATGGTCGGAGCCCTTCTGGCCCGCGCCCCCACCACAACTGCGAGCCACGAGGCCGGCATGATCATCACACACGGGCTGGCGGAACAGACCGGCTGAATTTGAGCATCGGGCTTGTCCCCTCCCCCCCATGCGCGCAAGGGCAGGCGGATGAGCGCGACCGAAAGGCCCTATTCCGAGCTGGAGTACACCTCCGGCTATTACCACGAGCTCGGCCCGGCGCATCTGGCCTTCTGCGCCCTCGTCGCCGGGATCGACCGGCCCGCGCCGGCCCGGCCGATCTACCTTGAGCTCGGTATGGGTCAGGGCGTCTCGCTGGCGGCGCATGCGGCGGCCAGTGACGGGGAGTTCTGGGGCGTCGACCTCAATCCCGCCCACGTCGCCAACGCCCGCGCCCTGGCCGAGGCCGTCTCCACGCCCCTGACCCTGGTCGAGGGGGCCTTCGCCGACTTCGCCGCGCGAGACGATCTTCCGCTGTTCGACGTCATCACCCTGCACGGCGTCTGGAGCTGGGTTTCGGACGCCAGCCGCCGGTCGATCGTGGAGATCCTGCGCGACCGGCTGGCCCCGGGCGGTGTGGTCTATCTGAGCTACAACTGCCAGCCGGGCTGGGCCTCGCGCGGTCCGATCCGCCACCTGATGAAGCTGGGTCATGGGGCCAGCGCCCCGGGCGATCCCGAAGTGCGGGTCCAATCCGCTCTGGCCTTCGCCGAGGAGGTCGCCGCCGCCGACGGCCGCTTCTTCGCCGAGAACCGGCCGGCGGCCAGCCATCTGGCCTCCCTGCGCAAGACCACGCCGCAGTATCTCGGCCACGAGTATCTGAACGCCGACTGGCACATCCCCTGGTTCTCCGATGTGGCGGAGGCGATGGCCGAAGCGGACCTGACGTTCGCGGTGTCCGCCCGCCTGCTGGACCGCGTCAACGTCCTCCAGCTGCCACCGGCCGGGGTGGCCCTGATGGATCGCGAGAAGGACCCGGTCCTGCGCGAGTCGATCCGCGACTTCCTGGTCAACCAGCAGTTCCGCCCCGACGTCTTCGCCCGCCCGGCGCCGCGGCTGTCGGACGCGGAACGGACGGCGCGGTTCGAGGCCCAGGCCTTCGTCCTCGTCTGTGGCCTGGACGAGATCGATTTCCAGCTGACCGGCGCCCAGGGCGAGATGGTCCTGCCCGAGGCAACCTACCGTCCGATCGCCCTCGCCCTGGCGGCCGACGGCTTCGTCGCGAAGACGGGGGCCGCCGTCATGGCGGCGCCCGGCGTGTCGCCGCTCCGGCGCACCGACGTGATCGCGGCCCTGATCAATCTGGTGGGGATGGGCGTCGTGCGACCGGCCCAGGCCGTCCCGCCGGGAGCCCGGGCCCGGTGCGAGGCCTACAACCGCCTGGTGCTCGACCGCGCCCTGACCGGACCGCATCTGATGCATCTGGCCTCCCCCGTGACGGGCGGGGGCGTCCTGACCCCCCGGTCGGCCCAGCTGTTCCTGCGCGCCTGGATCGACGGCGATCGCGCGACCGAGGCCATCGCCCGGTCGGTCTGGGCGGTCTTCCGCACGACCGGGGAGCGCGCTGTCCGGAAGGGCGAGACCCTGATGTCGGAAGACGACAACCTCGCCGCGCTCGGCGACATGGCCCGGCGGTTCCTCGACCAGACCGTGCCCCTGTTCCGCGCCCTGGCGATCGTCTGAACCCGGACCCTCAGCCCCCGCCGGCGCGACGGATGCGATAGGGGCCGGTGCGGGCGGTCAGGGGTCGCCCTTTCCAGCTCAGCCGGATCAGTCCGTCCGCCAGCATCGCATCGACCGCGGCGTGGATCTGCGGCATCGCCTCGCGCCAGTCGCCGCCCGGCCCCGCCACCGCCCGCGCCGCCTCGCTGGGACAGACCGTCGCCCCCTCGGCCCGGGCGGCCAGCAGCGCCAGCGTGGCCTCGCGAGGCGTCACCCGAACATCGCATCCAGTTCCCCCTGGTAGCCGAACAGCCCCTGCGCCCCGCCGGTGTGCAGGAACACCACCCGCTCGCCCTCGAACCGGCCGGCCTTCGCCAGGGCGATCAGCCCCTTCATCGCCTTGCCGGTGTAGACCGGGTCCAGCACGATCCCGTCGGTCCGCGCCGCCAGCACCAGGGCGTCCACCACCGCCTGGTCGATCAGGCCGTAGCCCGCGCCGACATAGTCGCAGTCGGCCACCACCATGGCGTCCTTCACCCGGTCGGCATGGCCCAGCAGCATCGCGGTCTCGCGGGCCAGCTTCAGCACATTGGCTTCCTGCTTCTCCTTCGGGGCCCGCACCCCGATGCCCAGCACCGGGATGTCGGCCCCCAGCACGGCCAGACCGGCGACCAGACCCGCATGCGTCCCCGCGCTGCCCGTGGCCGTCACGATCCGGTCGATGGCCAGGTCCAGTTCGTCGGCCTGCACCACGATCTCGCGCGCGCAGTCGACATAGCCCAGCGCCCCGATCGCGTTCGACCCGCCGCCCGGGATGACATAGGGCCGCCCGCCGCGCGCCCGGACCTCATCCGCCGTCTTCTCCAGCTCGGCCGGCATGTCCGATCCTCCGGGCACGGAGCGGATCGTCGCCCCGAACAGCCGGTCCATCAGGACGTTGCCGTTGTGGACATAGTCGGTGGCCTTGGACCCCGTCCGCTCCTCCAGGATGACCTGGCACTTCAGGCCCGTCGCCGCCGCCGCCGCCGCCGTCTGGCGCACGTGGTTGGACTGGACCGCCCCCTGGGTGACCAGGGTGTCGGCGTCCTGCTCGAAGGCGTCGCCCAGCAGGAACTCCAGCTTCCGCGTCTTGTTGCCGCCGCCCGCCAGGCCGGTGCAGTCGTCCCGCTTGATCCACAGATCGATGCCGAGCGCCTCGGACAGCCGGGGCAGGGGCTCCAGCGGCGTGGGCAGGTGCGCCAGGCGCAGGCGGGGAAAGCGGGCGAGGTGCATGGGCAGGGCCTTGTTCGGTTCGGCCCCGTTCGTATCACCGCGCCGGGATCGGCGCGACCCGCCTTCAGGTCGCCGAGACCGCCTCGCGCAGCATCGAGACCGCGCGTCCGGGATCGGCGGCGGGATTGTCGACCAGGTCGTTCAGCGTGGCCTCCAGCGCCGGGGTGATCCGGGTCGCGGCCATGGACCAGTCGGCGAAGGACCGGGACTCGATCGGCGCGCGTTCCAGCACCCGGATGTCCGTATGGCGGGGATCCTGGTCCAGCCGCCGCAGCAGCCCGTCCAGCACGTCGGCCGGCCCCTCGATGACCTGCAGATAGCGGCCGTCGTGCGCCGCCAGCGCCCCCGTCAGGCCGTCGCGGTCGTTGTTGCGCTGGGATTCGCCCAGGATGGCGGCGACGTTCATCAGGCTGTCGGTCCGCCCCGTGGCGGTGCTGCCGTACAGAACCCTCTCAAGCCTCGCCATCACCGCTTACTCCACTGGACGTCTGCCCAGCCTAGGCGATCGAGGTAAGCGAAACGTAAACCCTTGCAAACAAACGGGAATGTTCGGCGGCCGACACAGGCATCCGGGCCCGCCCTCCTCCGGCCTAGCCATCGCGCCCGCAGCGGCCTATCGTCGTCCCGTTCTCCGGGGAGCCGCAGGTCAGCGGCTGAGATTGGCGTATCCGCCTGACCCGTCGAACCTGATCCGGGTCATGCCGGCGAAGGGATGGGAAACACAGGGTCCACGCGACAGGACCATCTCGCCCGACGTCGGCGGACCTCAACGCACAGAGGCCGCCATGAACATTCTCGTCACCCCGCCCGCCCTGCCCGAAGAGCCCAACGTGGACCTGGCTCTGAAAGACGCCCGCGAGCAGGTGATGCAGGAGACGGGCACCATCCCGACCGGCGAACGCACCGGGTCGCGCAAGGTCTATGTCGCGGGCGAGCTGTATCCCGACATCCGCGTCCCCTTCCGCGAGGTCGCCCTGCACCCCTCGGCCAACGAGCCGCCGCTGACGATCTACGACTCCTCCGGCCCCTACACCGACCCGACCGTCACCATCGACATCAAGAAGGGCCTGCCCCTCGTCAAATCCAGCTGGCAGCTGGACCGCGGCGACATCGCCCCGGTCGCCAACCCGCGCGAGGTCAAACCCGAGGACAACGGCCACGCCTCCGGCCGCCACCTCGCCCCCCGCTTCGACGTGTCGAACCACAGGGTGTTCAAGGGCGTCGAGGGCCGCCCGGTCACCCAGTACGAATACGCCCAGGCCGGGATCATCACGCCCGAGATGGAATACGTCGCCATCCGCGAGAACCTGCGCCGCGAGCAGAACGCCCCCTGCATCCGCGACGGCGAGGACTTCGGCGCCAGCATCCCCGACTTCGTCACGCCCGAGTTCGTGCGTCAGGAGATCGCGCGCGGCCGCGCCATCATCCCGCACAACATCAACCACCCCGAGGTCGAGCCGATGATCATCGGCCGCAACTTCCTGGTGAAGATCAACGCCAACATCGGCAACTCGGCCGTCCTGTCCAGCGTGGACGACGAGGTCGACAAACTGGTCTGGGCCACCCGCTGGGGGGCCGACAACGTCATGGACCTGTCGACGGGCCGCAACATCCACAACATCCGCGACTGGATCATCCGCAACTCGTCCGTCCCGATCGGCACCGTCCCCATCTACCAGGCGCTGGAGAAGGTGAACGGCGTCGCCGAGGACCTGACCTGGGAGGTGTTCCGCGACACCCTGATCGAACAGGCCGAACAGGGCGTCGACTATTTCACCATCCACGCGGGCGTCCGCCTGCCCTTCATCCCCATGACGGCCAAACGCGTCACCGGCATCGTGTCGCGCGGCGGCTCCATCATGGCGAAGTGGTGCCTCAGCCATCACCGCGAGAGCTTCCTCTACGAGCATTTCGAGGAGATCTGCGACATCATGCGGGCCTACGACGTGTCGTTCAGCCTCGGCGACGGCCTGCGCCCCGGCTCCATCGCCGATGCGAACGATGAGGCCCAGTTCGCCGAGCTGCGCACCCTGGGCGAGCTGACCAAGATCGCCTGGGCCAAGGGCTGCCAGGTCATGATCGAGGGCCCCGGCCACGTGCCGATGCACAAGATCAAGGCCAACATGGATGAGCAGCTGAAACACTGCCACGAGGCGCCCTTCTATACGCTCGGGCCACTGACCACCGACATCGCGCCCGGCTACGACCACATCACCAGCGCCATCGGCGCGGCCATGATCGGCTGGTTCGGCACGGCCATGCTCTGCTACGTCACGCCCAAGGAGCATCTGGGCCTGCCCGACCGCCAGGACGTCAAGGACGGCGTCATCACCTACAAGATCGCCGCCCACGCCGCCGACCTCGCCAAGGGCCACCCCGCCGCCCGCCTGCACGACGACGCCCTGTCCCGCGCCCGGTTCGAGTTCCGCTGGGAAGACCAGTTCAACCTCGGCCTCGACCCCGAGACCGCCCGCAAATACCACGACGCCACCCTGCCCAAGGAGGCCCACAAGACCGCCCACTTCTGCTCCATGTGCGGCCCGAAATTCTGCTCCATGAAGATCAGCCAGGACATCCGCCGGGATGCCGCGGCGCAGAACGACGCGGGCGGCTCGCTGCTGGACGACGCTACGGCCGAGGCCGGGATGGCGGAGATGTCGGCGAAGTTCCGGGCGGGGGGGAGTGTGGTGGAGGTGAAGGTGTGAGGCGGTTCTACCCCCCCACAACCTTGAACATCGTCCTCATGAGGATGGAGATCGCCCGGTGTCGCGGTCGCATCGCCGATAGGTCATGCTCACCTCGGAACGCCTCGTCCCTTAGTTCATCGCTCGTCAGGTAAGTCGGTGAAACGGATTTTCTTTCTGTCGATGCGAGCAATCCTTGCTGGACTAACTGCCCAACAATCGCTTTCGCCGCTTCTTCCGAAGAGGATTCGTCTGCACTTTGTATAAATCTCGAAATCGCTCTGGTGAAATCTTCTAGTCTAACTTCTTCACTGTAGAGTGCATGATCTTTATTCATAAAGGAAAGCAAGGCGCGAATACCAGATCCCGTCAGCATCTGACGAGATCGTTCCTTTTCAGACTGTTCGGCAAGATGAGATACGTAACCGGTAACTATCGCAATTACGGAAAGCGCCGCAAACCCAAGATTCAGGCCACCAATATCAAGTCCGGCGAA
The DNA here is from genome assembly GCF_000144605.1 of Brevundimonas subvibrioides ATCC 15264. Lineage (NCBI taxonomy): Bacteria > Pseudomonadati > Pseudomonadota > Alphaproteobacteria > Caulobacterales > Caulobacteraceae > Brevundimonas > Brevundimonas subvibrioides. The sequence goes on from NC_014375.1 coordinate 3,303,552, forward strand.
TTGCCCCAACGACCTCACAGGGTCCTGTAGTGCAACAATGGCTCCTGATAGGACACCAGCACCAATGAGGCCAAATTTTGCTCTATGGTATGGCTGACTTGACGATGCTTCGAGACGTAATCGCGCAGACTCCACGTCTCTTTTGACGTCAACTTGGGCTTGTCGTTCACGAGAGAGACGAGACTCCTCAACCATCGAACGAACCATCTCAGTGTTTGCTTTAACCAGAGCGTTCGAATATTTTGGAACGGTCACGGCTCTAGTTTCGGCCATCGACTGCAGTTGAGAGAGCAAAGCGTCACACGCATGATACCTCTTCTCTCGCGCGGCACTTGGAAACCGCCCGCCGGTTTTGTCTGGATGGAGCGCATTTCGCTCTTCGCGCAATCGCTTGACGACCGAACGGCGCGGGGCCTTCGGGTCAAGGTTTAGCAGTGCCCGAGCTTCACCAAGCGCCGTGTCTAACATGCGTCCCCCATCCAAGCCTGCAGCCGTCGAGCGGTTTCAACATACGCAACATGGTGAGGATCGGGCACTATCTCTTGCTGGCCGACAGGCGACGCCTTGCGTCGACATAATGAATACTGCTCGTGTTGTGCCCAGCCAGTTCTGCCTTTTTCTGTGCCGCTTGGATACGACGTAGCTTTCCGCCGAGCCCACCAACGTCGACGATCAGAAAGACTCCAGCGGCGTTCTTCGAAGCTGCCTTATATACTTCCAACTGTTTGCTGTACCCATGCTCGACCTGTCCTTTTGAAAGCTTAATCTCGACTAGGACGCGACCGCTATAGCCGGTAGAAAATTTGAAATCGACCGGCCCGCCGCCGCTGTTCGTCTCAGGCGAAATATCCACGTTGTTTACCGCGCAGATGACGTTGGCGATTGCAAAAAACAGGAGTTGGGCTGCCCGCTCGTGTCGAGAATCTTGGCCATTCCATAGAAGCTCCCAGAGATTATTGTCTTCTACCAGTGACCTGAACTGTTCGATAACGTCGAGAACTGTCTGGCGAAGGGTATCCTGATTTTTCTCACCAGGGGCTTGGATCAGACCGCGATACTTTTCTTGATTTTCCGTCAGTATTTTCCGGAACGTAAAAAGGCCGTCCAAGTCGGCCTTTTCATCATAAGATTCGCTAGCGTCGGCGACTGCTGCGATTAGCCGCCTCATGTTGTCCGGTGACTCGAATGCAGCACGTCGCATGGCTGCCTTGCGCTCAGATACAGTCGCTTTCGACCAATTTCCGAACAGCTTGTTGACCGCGTCTCGAAGTTCTTTGACCTCCATAATGACGCGGGAGACGTCCGCCCAGTCGGTTGCCAAGGGCAGATCTCGGAGAACATCCCTGGGGACTAACAACACTGGTTCAAGCGGCCGGAACGGGTTCATGGGCAGCTTCATATTGCCGTACAAGTCTCCGAACTCGGTGAGTTTGAGACCGTTCGCTACCGAGAAATCGTGAGTGATCTTGCACAGGGCTGGAAGCAACGAGTTCGTGGTCATGTCACTCAGCGTGTCTGGGCCCACGCCATCCTCAAACAAGCCCATAAGCGGAATGATGGTGGGGTTCTTCTCACCAAGAGTAATGATCTCCTTCGCGGTGCGAAGGATGTTGTTTCGAAGCCAAGCCGGTCGATCCGCTCCCGATGTGCTGGCACCGCCATAGCCCAGCCCTGTCTCCGAACGCTCATCTAGATTAAGGGCCTTGTAGGCACCGCGCCACGCGACATCGCCTTCATTTACAGAGGCATCCAACAGCTCCAGAACATTCTGAAAACCCTGCCGAATAAGCTTAGTCCCCCTAGCTCGGATGACGGGGTTTTTGCTTTTTCCGATGAGCAGTGGGTCAATAAAGAGCTTCGTGTCGGAGTTCAGGATCGGGTCCATAAGCCCCGCTTTATCGAGAACCTTCGCATCGATACCGAAGCGCTGGGAAAATAGAACGGGTTGTGTGAGCCTTGCCATTCCAGCCCCCTTTGAGCCGAAAATAGTTGTAGCAACAGGAACAATCAACCACGCGTTATCCGGTGGTTGTCACGGCGCCCTCACCCCTCCGCCGCCATCTTCCGCAACGCCTCTTCGAACACCGCCCCCGGCTGGCCGCCGGAGATCAGCCATTTCCCCTCCACCACCACGGCGGGCACCGCGCTGATGCCGCGCGACCGCCACAGGGCCTCGGCCTCTCTCACCTCGGCGGCATAGAGGTCGTCGGCCAGGACCTCGACGGCCTTGTCCCGGTCCAGCCCGGCGGCGGCCGCCGCGTCGGCCAGCACCACCGCGTCCGGCAGAGCCCTGCCGTCGGTGAAGTGGGTGCGGAACAGGGCCTCCTTCAGCGCCCGCTGCTCGGCCGGTCCCACGGTCCCCGCCCAGTGCAGCAGCCGGTGGGCGTCGAAGGTGTTCCAGATGCGGCTGTCCGGCCCCATCCGCATCTCGAAGCCGTCCCAGGCCTCGGCCGCCCGCGCGGTGATCATGGCCCGGTTGGCGGCCGACTGTTCGGGGGTCGATCCGTATTTCCGGGCGATGTGTTCGCCGACGTTCTCGCCCTCGGCCGCGATGCCGGCGTTCAGCTCGAACGGCTGGAAATGCACCTCCGCCTCGATCCCCTCGGCCTTCAGGGTCGCCAGCGCGCTCTCCAGCCCGCCCAGCCCCACCACGCACCAGGGGCAGACGACGTCCGAGACGAAATCGATATGCAGGGTCTTTGTCATGGGGGGCAGATAGGCATTCCTCCCCCATCGGGGGAGGGGGACCGCGTCTTCGCGGTGGAGGGGGCTTGCCGCGCACGCGATGCGTCCGGCTAAATCCCGGCATGTACCCGCCGAAACCCACCGTGGAAAAGGCCCGCGACCTGCGTCGTCGCATGACTTTGCCGGAGGTCATTCTTTGGCAGGCCATTCGCGGCCGGAAGCTCGGCGGAGCCCGCTTTCGACGGCAGCACCCGGTCGGCCCCTACATCCTCGACTTCTACTGCGACGATGCAAGGCTGGCGGTCGAGGTTGATGGATCGGGACACGAGCACCCCGATCAGGCCCGGCACGATATGCGGCGGACGCACTGGCTCAATCTACGTGGCATCGCCGTCCATCGGATTGCGGCGCGCGACGTGCTTGGAAATCTGACGGGTGTGCTGGCAGGCCTCAAACAGCGAGTCTGCGGTCAGCCCCCTCCACCGCTTCGCGGTCCCCCTCCCCCGATGGGGGAGGAATAGGCCCTGCGACCGATTCTGACGCACCGGTGTGCCAGTCTGCTGTCCAGATCGACGGGAGAAAGGGGGCAACAGGGCCGGTCGAGACGAACGGGTCGAACGGGTCGGACGGGTCGGACGGTGTTTTTACGTCCGCCGGGATCGGGGTCCGCCGACTGGCGCTGAGAGGGCGGCGCGACTAGAGAACAGGCCATGCGCCTCGCCTTCATGGGTACCCCCGACTTCGCCGTGCCGTCCCTGGCCGAACTGATCGCCTCGGGCCATGAGGTCGTGGCCGTCTACTCCCAGCCGCCCAAGCCCAGGGGCCGGGGCCAGAAGCTGACGCCCTCGCCGGTCCACGCCTTCGCCGAGACCATGGGGTTGCCGGTCTTCACGCCTGCCAGCATGAAGGCCCCGGACGCCATCGAGACCTTCGCCAGCCTGGACCTCGATGCCGCCTGCGTCGTCGCCTACGGCCAGATCCTGAAGGCCGAGGTGCTGTCGGCGCCCCGGCTGGGCTGTTTCAACCTGCACGGCTCGCTCTTGCCGCGCTGGCGGGGGGCCGCGCCGATCCAGCGGGCCATCATGGCCGGGGACCGCCAGACGGGGGTCCAGATCATGCGGATGTCGGAGGGCCTCGACGAGGGGGCCATCCTGCTGTCCGAGGTCCTGCCCATCGCCCCCGACGACACGGCCGCCACCCTGTCGGACCGCATGGCCACCACCGGCGCGACCCTCTGGACCCGGGCCCTGGCCGCCATCGAGCGCGGCGGCGTGACCGAGACCGAACAGGCGGGGGAGGTCACCTATGCGAGGAAGATCACCCCGGCCGAGGCCCGCATCGACTGGACCCGCCCGGCCGCCGAGCTGGACTGCCACATCCGGGGCCTGTCGCCCTTCCCCGGGGCCTGGTTCGAAGCCCCCGGTCCCGATGGCCCCGTCCGGGTCAAGGCCCTGATGTCGGCCCCCGTCGCGCAGGGCTCCGGCGCCCCCGGCGAGGTCCTCGACGGGGACCTGCTGATCGGCACGGGGGACGGGGCCGTCCGTCTGCTGCGGGTCCAGCGCGAGGGCAAGGCGGCGCAAGGCCCCGCCGACTTCCTGCGGGGCTTCGCCCTGCCCGTCGGCACGATCCTGGGCTGATGCCGCGCTACCGGCTGACGCTGGAATACGACGGCCGGCCCTATGCGGGCTTCCAGGCCCAGGACGGCCTGCCGACGGTCCAGGGCGTGGTCGAGACCGCCGTCACGGCCTTCTGCGGCCAGACCGTGCGCATCGCTGCGGCCGGCCGCACCGACTCCGGCGTCCACGCCACCGGCCAGGTCGCCCATGTCGATCTGGACAAGGCCTGGCCCGCCTCGACGGTCATGAACGCCCTCAACGCCCATATGGTGCGCGAAGGCGTGGCCGTGCTGGCCTGCGAGGCCGTGCCCGACGACTGGCACGCCCGCTTCTCGGCCACCGGGCGGCGCTACCTCTACCGGATCCTGAACCGGCCCGGCCGCCCCGCCCTGGAGCGCGGCAAGGTCTGGCACGTCCGCCGCCCGCTCGACGTCGCCGCCATGCAGGCCGGGGCCGACCACCTGATCGGCCACCACGACTTCACCACCTTCCGCGACCTCGCCTGCCAGTCGAAATCGCCCGAGAAGACCCTCGACGTCGCCCGGGTCAGCGCCGTCGGCGAGGAGGTCCATCTGGTGTTCGAGGCGCGGTCGTTCCTGCACCGCCAGGTCCGCTCCATGACCGGCACCCTGGTCGAGGTCGGGCTGGGCCGCTGGTCGCCCGACGATGTGAAGACCGCGCTCGAGGCCCGCGACCGCACTGCCTGCGGCCCCGTCTCGCCGTCCGACGGCCTCTACCTGACCGGGGTCGCCTATGACCCATAGCAAAAGGGCCCGCCGGAAACCGGCAGGCCCTTCATCCGATGCGGTCGTGACCGATCAGTTCTTGGCGGACTCGGCGCCCGAGGACACGGCCGAACCGGCGGCCGAGACGTCGCGGCCGACGCCCGACACGGTGTTGCAGGCCGACACGGCCAGGGCGGCAGCGACGATGGTCAGGGCAACGATCTTCTTCATGGGGAGGACTCCGAACAGTGAAGCTGTGCAAACGCCAAGCGTCACTGCAGGTTCCATGTCCATCCTCCGTCCCGTTCTGATAGATCTGACCGCATGACCGACACCCGCTCCCAGCCCGCCGGAACCGCCGCCCGCCGCCTCGTCGAGACCCTCGCCATGAACGGCGTGACCCGGGTCTTCTGCGTGCCTGGCGAGAGCTATCTGGCCGTGCTCGACGCCCTGGTCGACCATCCGGAGATCGAGGTCGTCACCTGCCGGCACGAGGCGGGGGCCGCCAACATGGCCGAGGCCTACGGCAAGCTGACGGGCCGACCCGGCATCTGCATGGTCACCCGCGGGCCGGGCGCGACCCATGCCTCCATCGGCGTGCACACCGCGCATCAGGACTCCACGCCCATGATCCTGTTCGTCGGCCAGATCGCCCTCACCGACCGCGGCCGCGGCGCCTTCCAGGAGGTCGACTACCGCGAGGTCTTCGGCGGCCTGGCCAAATGGGCGACCGAGATCGAGAGCCCCGACCGGACCGTGGAGATCGTCGAGCGCGCCTTCGCCACGTCGCTTCAGGGCCGGATGGGCCCCGTCGTCATCGCCCTGCCCGAGGACCTGCTGCACGCCCCCGGCGGCCCGGCACCGCTCCGGGCAGTGGCACCCGCCAGGGCCGGTCTGGACCCCGCCTTCCTCGCCGATCTGGGCGAGCGGCTGTCGAAGGCCGAACGCCCCCTGCTGGTGCTCGGCGGCTCCGGCTGGACCGAGGCGGCCGCCACGGCGGTCGGGGACTGGTCCGAGCGGCTGGGCCTGCCCGTCGCCCTGTCGTTCCGCCGCAAGGACATCCTCTCCAACGACCGCTCGAACTATGCCGGCGATCTCGGACTGGGCTGCAATCCCGAGCTGATGAAGCGGGCGCGGGACGCCGACCTGCTGATCGCGGTCGGAGCCCGGCTGGGCGAGAACCCGACCCAGGGCTACACCCTGTTCACCCGCGAGCACACGGCAAAGGTTCTGGTCCACATCCACCCGGGCCCCGAAGAACTGGGCCGGGTCTGGACGCCGCTGACCAGTGCCGCCGCCGATAACAGCCTGGCCGCCCACGCCCTCGCGACGCTGGAGCCCGGCCGCACCTGGCACGAGCAGGCCAAGGCCGCCCACGATCACTACCAGGCCTTCTCGACCCCGGTGCCGGTCACCGGCGCGGTCAACATGAGCGAATGCATGGCCCACCTCGGCGAGGTCCTGCCGCCGACCGCCATGGTCACCAACGGGGCCGGCAATTTCGCCGCCTGGCTGCACCGGTTCTACCGCCACCGCGCCTGCCGCACCCAGCTGGCGCCGACCTCGGGGGCCATGGGCTATGGCTACCCGGCCGCCGTCGCCGCCAAGTCGCTGCATCCCGACCGCGAGGTCATCTGCGTCGCGGGCGACGGCGATTTCCTGATGACCAGCCAGGAACTGGCCACGGCCGTCCAGCACGGCATCAACACGATCGTCATCGTCGTCGACAACGGCACCTACGGCACCATCCGCATGCACCAGGAGGGGCACTATCCCCGCCGGGTCATGGCCACGGATCTCAGGAACCCCGACTTCGTGAAATACGCCGAGGCCTTCGGAGCCTTTGCCGTCCGCTGCGACAGCACCGAGGCCTTCCCCGCCGCGCTTCAGGCGGCCCGGGACGCGGCCGGCCCGGGCGGGGTCCCCGCCCTGATCCACCTGATCACCTCCGCCGAGGACATCGCCCCCAACCGCACGATCACGGGCTTGCGAAAGGGCTAGACCGGCCAGGTCTCGGGACTGGCCCCCAGCACCTCGCCGGCCAGGTACAGGGAGCCGCAGATGACCACCCGGCCGGCCCCGAGGCGAAGCGCCCGGCTCAACGCCGCCTCGACCGAGGACGAGCTCTGGGCCCCCAGACCATGGCCCCGGGCCACGGCCGCCAGGGCCGCCGGGTCCGCCGCCGCGCCGTCGAACCCGACGGTGAAGACGTGGCCTTCCGAGCCCTTCAGAGCCTCGAAGAAGCCCGCATGGTCCTTGTTGGCCAGCATGCCGACGATCAGGGCGAGGGGCCTCGGGGCCTTGGCCTGGCGCTCGGCCAGCGCCTCCGCCAGCGCCCGTCCGGCGTGGGGGTTGTGCCCGCCGTCCAGCCACAGCTCGGCCTCGGCCGTCCGCGCCATCTCGCCGTAGGGTCCGGCGCTCAGCCTCTGCATCCGCGCCGGCCAGCTGGCCCCGGCGATGCCCGCCGCGATCGCCGCCTCGGGCAGGTCCAGTTCCAGCGCGACCGCCACCGCCAGCCCGGCATTCGCGATCTGGTGCGGACCGCGCAGCCCGGGTGCGGGCAGGTCCAGGAACCGCTCCTGATCCTGAAACGCCATCCCGCCCCGCTCGGCCCAGGCGTCGAAGTCGGTGCCCATGACGGTGAGCGGCGTCAGGACCGAGGCTGCCCTGGCCTCGATCACGGCCATCGCCGCCTCGGTCTGGCGCGCCACGATCCCGCGCGCCCCGGCCTTCAGGATGCCCGCCTTCTCGCCCGCAATTCCCTCGATGGCCGTGCCCAGGAACTCGGCGTGGTCGTAGTCGACGGGGGCGATCACGCTCAGCAGCGGTCGTTCGATCACATTGGTCGCATCCAGCGCCCCGCCCAGCCCCACCTCGATGATGGCCAGGTCCGCCGGCACCTCGGCCATGGCGACAAAGGCGGCGGCCGTCGTGCTCTCGAACACGGTCGTCTCGACACCCCGGACGGCCTCGATACGGTCCAGGATCGCCGACAGCCGATCGTCCGAGATCAGCTCCCCCGCCAGCCGGATCCGTTCGTTGAACCGCACCAGATGCGGCGAGGTATAGGTGTGGACCTTCAGCCCGGCCGCCTCGGCCATGGCGCGGATGAAGGCGATCGTCGATCCCTTGCCGTTGGTCCCGGCCACGTGGATCACGGGCGGCAGCTGCATCTGGGGCTGACCCAGCACGGCGCAGAGCGTCCGCATCCGGTCCAGCGACAGGTCGATCTTCTGGGGGTGACGGGCCAGCAGGCGGGCGGAGACGGGGTCCATCCCTCTCCATAGCGCACCCTCTCCCGGAGGGAGAGGGCTTGAGCGCCCGAGAGCGTCAGCGATCGGACTTGCGTGAAAGGGTGAGGGGTTAAGGTGCCAGACGGTGAGAGCGTAACCCCTCACCCTTTCGGCTGGCGCATCGCTTCGCTCTGCGAGCCTCAAGCCCTCTCCCTCTGGGAGACGGAAGGCCTATGGTCACCTGATGACCGCCCGCCCGATCCTGCGCTTCATCCTCGCCGCCGCCTTCCTCGCGGCGGGGATCCTGCATCTGCTGGTGCCCACTCCCTTCCTCGGCATCACGCCCGTCTGGGTGCCGTTCGCCCCTGCGGTGATCGCCGTGACCGGGATCGCTGAGCTGGCGGGTGCCGTCGGGCTGATGATCCCGCGTCTGCGCCAGGCGGCCGGGATCGGGCTCGCGCTCTATGCGGTCTGCGTTTTCCCGGCCAATATCCAGCACGCCGTCAGCGACCTGGCGCTAAGTGATCCGCAGCTGGGATGGGCCTATCACGGCCCACGCCTGCTGTTTCAGCCGGTGATCGTCTGGTGGGCGCTCTGGGCCGGCGAAGTGATCGACTGGCCGTTCCGGCGGCGTCAGGCCGCCTGACGCCGTCCGCCCATCAGCATCGACAGGATCTTGCCCAGGGTCGCCGGCAGATCGGCGCGGGTTACGACGCGGTCGACCATGCCCTTCTCCTGCAGATACTCCGAGCGCTGGAAGCCCGGCGGCAATTTCTCGCGGATCGTGGTCTCGATCACCCGCGGACCGGCGAAGCCGATCAGGGCCCCCGGCTCGGCCAGGTGGACGTCGCCCAGCATGGCATAGCTGGCCGTGACGCCGCCGGTCGTCGGGTCGGTCAGGACCACGACATAGGGGAGCTGGGCGTCTTTCAGCTCCTGCACCGCCAGGGTGGTGCGGGCCATCTGCATCAGGCTGAGCGCGCCCTCCTGCATCCGCGCCCCGCCGGCGGCGGTGAAACAGACCAGGGGCACGTTGCGTTCGATCGCGGCGTGGGCCGCGGCGATGAAGCCCTCGCCCGCCGCCATGCCCAGCGATCCGCCCATGAAGGCGAAGTCCTGCACCACGGCCACCGCCGGCGTGCCGCCGATGTCGCCGAAGCCGATGGACATGGCGTCCTTCAGGCCCGTGGCCTTGCGGGCCGCGATCAGGCGCTCGCGATAGGGCTTGCCGTCCGAGAACTTCAGGGGATCCTCGGCCACCTCCGGCGAGGCGATCGGCTCGTACTCGCCACCGTCGAAGGTGTAGCCCAGCCGCTTGGCGGCGTTGATCCGCATGTGGCGGCCCGACGGCGTCACCCACAGGGCGGTCTCCAGATCGGGGCGGTAGAGCATGTCGCCGCTGTCCGGATCCTTGACCCACAGATTGTCGGGCGTCTCGCGCCGGCTGACGATCTTGCGGACGCCGGGGGCAAAGCGGCTGAGCCAGCCGCCGCGCTTTTCCTGGGGAGGTTTGGGAGGGGTCTTGTCGGCCATTCGGGTCTCTTAGACGGTTTCGCCCACGCGTGCACCGCGCACGGCGTCGGCCAAGGCCTTCACCTTCGACAGAACGCGGGTTGCGACCGGTTCGTTCGCGTCGAGGGCGGCGGCGACCTCATCCACCAGCACCGAACCGGCGACGACCGCATCGGCGACACGGGCGATCTCTGCGGCGCGTTCCGGCGTCTTGACCCCGAAGCCGACGGCGACAGGCAGGCCCGAAGCGCGGCGCACGCGTTCGACGGCGGGCGCGACGGAGGCCGACTGGGCCTCCTTTACGCCCGTGACGCCGGCGACGGAGACGTAATAGACGAAGCCCGAGGTCCGCCGCGCGATGACCTCCAGCCGGGCGTCGTCGGACGTCGGCGTGGCCAGGCGGATCAGGGAGACCTGCGCCGCGTCCAGGGCGTCCGTCAGCGGATCGGCCTCTTCCGGCGGACAGTCGACGACGATACAGCCGTCGACGCCGGCCGCCGCCGCGTCGCGGGCGAAGGCGTCGTAGCCGTAGCTCTCGATCGGGTTCAGATAGCCCATCAGGATCAGGGGCGTGTCGGCGTCGCCCTCACGGAAGGCCCGGGCGAGGTCGAGCGTGCCCTTCAGCGTCAGGCCGGCCTTGAGGCCGCGCAGCGCCGCGCGCTGGATCGGCGGACCCTCGGCCATCGGGTCGCTGAACGGAAAGCCCAGTTCGATAATGTCGGCCCCGGCGGCGGGCAGGCCGCGCAGGATCGCCAGGGCCTCGTCACGCGAGGGGTCGCCGGCCATCACATAGGCGACGAAGCCGGCCCGGCCCTCGGCCTTCAGCGCGGCGAAGCGGGCGTCGATGCGGGAGGTGGTCATTGGGCGGGCGTCACCGGAGCGGGTGCCGCGGCACAGACATCGCCGGGCACCGTGGCGAAGGCCAGCCAGGCCGGACCGGCCGGGTCGGCGGTATTCTGTCCGGCGAAGGCCAGCACCTGGAAGGCGTCACAGCCGCCACCCTCTTTGCGACGGACATAGACGATGCGGTTGTCGCGCCCGTCTGCGGCCAGCCAGCCCTGGCGCTCGAAGTCGGCGTTGTAGGCTTCCATGGCGGCCTCGGCCGTGGCCTGGGTGGTCGCAACGCAGGTGGCGATGGCGGCCATGGAGGCGCGCCCGCCACAGGTGACGTCGGCCTGGGTATTGGCGACGGTCGGCAGGGCGACCGGCAGGGCGGGCGCCGTCTGCAACAGGGCGGCCGCCAGAACGAAGGTTGCGATCATGATCTAGAGCTCCACACCCAGGTGCTGGGCCACCGCGAAGATATCCTTGTCGCCGCGCCCGCACATGTTCAGCACGACGTCGCCGCCGGTGCCGATCTCGGCCGCGATCTCGCCGATGCGCGCCAGGGCGTGGCTGGGTTCGAGGGCGGGGATGATCCCTTCCAGCTTCGAACACAGCTGGAAGGCCTCCAGGGCCTCTGCGTCGGTGGCGGCGCGGTATTCGGCCCGGCCCATATCCTTGAGCCAGGCGTGCTCGGGGCCGATGCCGGGATAGTCGAGGCCGGCCGAGATGGAGTGGCCCTCGAGGATCTGGCCGTCAGCGTCCTGCAGCAGATAGGTGCGGTTGCCGTGCAGCACCCCGGGGCGGCCGCCCTGCAGCGAGGCCGCATGGTCGGGGCCGTCCAGCCCACGCCCGGCCGCCTCGATACCGATCATGCGGACGCCCGCATCCTCGATGAAGGGATGAAACAGGCCGATGGCGTTGGAGCCCCCGCCGATGGCCGCGACCACGGCGTCCGGCAGCTTGCCGCGCCGGGCCTGCATCTGGACCTTCGTCTCCTTGCCGATCACCGACTGGAAGTCGCGGACCATGGCCGGATAGGGGTGCGGACCGGCGGCCGTACCGATGAGGTAGTAGGTGTCCTCGACATTGGTGACCCAGTCACGCATCGCCTCGTTCATCGCGTCCTTCAGCGTGCCGCGCCCCGAGGTGACCGGAATGACCTCGGCCCCCAGCAGCTTCATGCGGAACACGTTGGGCGACTGACGCTGGACGTCGGCCGCGCCCATGTAGACGACGCATTGCAGGCCGAAGCGGGCGCAGACAGTGGCCGTGGCCACGCCGTGCTGGCCGGCGCCGGTTTCCGCGATGATCCGCTTCTTGCCCATCCGCATGGCCAGCAGGATCTGGCCCATGCAGTTGTTGATCTTGTGCGCGCCCGTGTGGTTCAGCTCGTCGCGCTTGAACCAGATGTTGGCGGCCCCGTAGTGGTCGGTCAGGCGCTGGGCCAGATACAGCGGGCTGGGCCGCCCGACGTAGTGAGTCAGATAGTCGTCCAGCTCGGCCTGGAAGGTCGGGTCCGCCTTGCACCGCTCATAGGCGTGGTTCAGCTCCAGCACGAGCGGCATCAGCGTCTCGGCCACGAACCGGCCGCCATAGGGGCCGAACCGGCCCTCGGCGTCGGGCATGGCGTATTCGTTGGGGATGATGGCGTTCACGGGCGACAGCTTTCACGCAGGGGCGTGCCGGAAATGCGGCGGGGAAATGATCAGGCCACGGCCTTCAGGAAGGCCGCGATCCGGGCCGCGTCCTTAACACCGGGCGCACTTTCGACGCCAGAGGACACGTCCAGCAGGGGAGCGCCACTGATCGACGCAGCCTGGGCCGCATTGTCCGGCGTCAGGCCCCCGGCCAGGAACCAGTCGTGGCGGAAGGCCCGGCCCCGCATCATCGTCCAGTCGAAGCTTGCCCCGACCCCGCCCGGCAGGTCGGAGCCCGCCGGTGGCCGGGCGTCGAACATCAGGTGATCGGCATGGTCCTCCCAACCGTCGGCCGCGTCGAGATCGGCGGGCGCGGAGACGGACAGGACCTTGATGATGCCCGCGCCGGTGAGCCGCCGGACCTCATGCGCGCGCGCGACCGTCTCGTGTCCGTGCAGCTGGACGAAGTCGGGCCGCAGATGCGCCCCGATCCGGCTGAGCAGGTCGTCGTCGGCGTCGACGGTCACCGCCACGATCCCGGCCCGGCCGCGCGCCCGTTCGAACAGGGGCCGGGCATCCTCCGGCGTGATGTTGCGCGGACTCCGGGCGAAGAAGACCGCCCCGACATAGGCCGCGCCGTGCTCGAGGGCGGCGTCCAGGGTGTCGGGCGTCGAGAGGCCACAGATCTTCACGCGTGTCATGGGCCGCAGGTGAGGCCTGCACCCCCCGGGGTCAAGCGAGGATCCCGGTCCGATCAGGCGAAGATCGCCTCCACTTCCGCCCCGGTCGCCAGCCGCCAGTCGCCCGGCCCCAGATCCGCGGGCAACACCAGCCCCCCGACGCGTTCGCGGTGCAGGGCCTCGACGTGGTTGCCCACGGCCGCGAACATCCGCCGCACCATGTGATAGCGGCCCTCGGTCACCGTCAGGCGGGCCTCGGTCGGCGACAGGACCTCGAGTTCGGCCGGGGCGAGGGGCTTGTCCTCGCCCTCCAGCACCAGGCCGCCCGCGGCGAACACATCGCCCTCGGTCCCCGCCAGAGGTCGCGCCAGGGTGGCGTGATAGACCTTGGCCACATGGCGTTTGGGCGAGATCACCCGGTGCAGCAGGTCGCCGTCGTCGGTCAGCAGCAGCAGGCCCGAGGTCTGCTTGTCCAGCCGACCGATGGTCGAGATCGCCGGGTCCCGCCGCCGCCAGCGGTCGGGCAGGACGTCATAGACCAGGTCGCCGTCCTCCTTGTGCGAACAGGTCATGCCCAGGGGCTTGTTGAGGATCAGCACGACCCCCGCGGGCGGGTCCAGGGGCCGCCCGTCGACCTGCATCCGCGACGGAAGGTCCGGCGTGACCGCGATCCGTTTCGACACATCGGTCAGGTCGACGCCGTCCAGCACGATGCCCCCGACCTTGCCCAGCCGCGCGATCTCGGACCGCGAGCCGTAGCCCATGGAGCCGAGGAGCTTGTCGACCCGGGCCGTCGGGGTCTTCACTTCACGGCCTCGAACAGTTTGTAGCCACCGCCGTCGGTGATCGGCGTGACCCGACGGAACGCGGTCTTGAGCTCATTTTCGTAGGGCAGGTGCCGGTTGGCGACGAGCCACAGGGTGCCGCCCTTCCTGAGCATCTCGGCCGCCTTCTTGATGAAGGCCTGGCCCAGCCGTCGATCCTCGGCCCCGCCGTCGTGGAAGGGGGGATTGGAGACGATGAAGTCCAGATCGCCCGCGGCCTCGAGGGTGCGGACATCGGCCCATTCGAAGGTCGCGCGCGGGTCCTCGACGTTGCGCCGCGCCGCCTCGACTGCGCGGCGGTCCAGGTCGATGAGGCGCAGCGCGGTCACGGCCCCGGACCGCAGGACTGCCGTCGCCAGGGCGCCATAGCCGCATCCGAGGTCGGCCCCTGCCCCCTTCAGGGCCGGCATGTGCGCCGCCAGCTGCGCCGAGCCGGCGTCGATCCGGTCCCAAGCGAAGACGCCCGGCTGCGACCAGGCCTCCAGCCCCTCGACTGGCTGAAGGGATCCGGCGCCGATCGCCGCCTCGATGCCCGACAGCGTCTCCGGCTTCACGACGACACAGCGCCGGTGGTGGGCCTTGGCGCTCTCGCCGACCTCCAGCCCGAAGGCCTCGAGCTCCTTCTTCAGGCGGGAGCCGCCCCGGTCCTTGGGAGCCATAACGTCCAGCCGCCCCCCGACCTGCAGCGCGCGCAGGGCCTGCGCCAGGGTATAGCGCCGCTCCAGCACGCCGGGTGGCGCATAGACCATGGCCGCCTCGACCGAGCCGTCCGGCAGGGTTTCCAGCGCGGTCGAGCCGGGGATCAGGGGCGAGGTCTGGGTGGCGGCGCCGGGCGGATCGAAGACCAGCGGCGGGCGGCCGTAGAGGATGTCGGTCAAGCGCGTTCCACGCACAGAGCCACGCCCATGCCGCCGCCGATGCACAGGGTGGCGAGGCCCTTCTTTCCACCCGACCGCTTCAGCTCATACAGCAGGGTGGTCAGGATACGGGCCCCCGAGGCCCCGATCGGATGGCCGATGGCGATCGCGCCGCCGTTGACGTTCACCTTCGCCGGATCGAGGCCCAGTTCCTGCAGCACGCACAGGCTCTGGGCGGCGAAGGCCTCGTTGGACTCGACCCGGTCCAGATCGGCGACGGTCCAGCCCGCTTTCTCCAGCGCCTTCCGCGACGCCGGGATCGGACCCGTGCCCATGACCGCCGGATCGACGCCGGCCGTGGCCCAGGACCGGATCGTGGCCAGCGGCTCCAGCCCTCTCGCCTTCGCCTCGTCGGCCGACATCAGCACCAGGGCCGCCGCGCCGTCGTTGAGGCCCGAGGCATTGGCCGCCGTGACCGACCCGTCCTTCATGAAGGCCGGGCGCAGTTTTTCCATCG
The DNA here is from genome assembly GCF_000144605.1 of Brevundimonas subvibrioides ATCC 15264. Taxonomy (NCBI): domain Bacteria; kingdom Pseudomonadati; phylum Pseudomonadota; class Alphaproteobacteria; order Caulobacterales; family Caulobacteraceae; genus Brevundimonas; species Brevundimonas subvibrioides. The sequence goes on from NC_014375.1 coordinate 3,318,663, forward strand.
ATTCCAGCGTCGCGCCGTGACGGATGTACTCGTCCTTGTCGACGGTGACGTCGCCCTTGCGGCCCGCGATCACGACCGGGACGATCTCCTCGTCGAACCTGCCGGCGTTCTGAGCGGCCTCGGCCTTGTGCTGGCTGGCCAGGGCGAAAGCATCCTGGTCGGCGCGGCTGATCTGGTATTTTTCGGCGATGTTTTCGGCCGTCTGGCCCATGTGATAGCCGTTGAAGGCGTCCCACAGGCCGTCCTTGATCATGGTGTCGGTGAAGGCGAGGTCACCCATCTTGTGTCCGGTGCGCAGGAGCTGGGCGTGCGGCGCCTGGCTCATGCTTTCCTGTCCGCCCGCGACGATGATCTTCGCGTCGCCCATGGCGATCTGCTGGTAGCCAAGCGCGACGGCGCGCAGGCCCGAGCCGCAGATCTGGTTCAGGCTCCAGGCCGGAGTCTCCTTCGGAATTCCGGCCCCCATCGAGGCCTGACGCGCCGGGCCCTGACCGGCGGCGGCCTGAAGCACATGGCCCAGGATGACCTCATCCACCTCGGACGGAGCGACGCCGGCGCGTTCGAGCGCGGCCTTGATGGCGACCTCGCCCAGCTTCGACGCCGGCAGGGACGACAGGGCCCCCAGGAAGGAGCCCACAGGCGTGCGGGCGGCGGAAACGATGACGACGTCGGTCATGGGGAGATGATCCTTGATCGGGTCTTGACGGGCGGGGTGCCCGTTAGGCCGGGGGTAGGTTTTCGTGGCGTTTCTGCCGCATCACGCGCCATTCGTCACCTGTGCGATCCTCGTTCAGGTGAAAGTCATGCTCGTGGACCACTATCTTGGGAACGACAGGCAGAACCGCCGAGTTGGTGACCCATGCTGAATATGCTGAAGCGCCACGCGACCCGAATCTGCACCCCCGATCAGATGGATCTGGAGGAGCACTACCAGACGCGCGCCGAACACACCGCCGACCTGGTGGTCCATGTGGTCGGCCTGACGCTGGCGGCGGTGGGCGGCCTGGTGCTGGCCATCCTGTCGGCCATCTACGGCGGCGTGGGCGCGGCGACAGCGACCGGCATCTATGCCCTGTGCCTGGTGGCCATGCTGACGGCCTCGACGATCTACAACCTGACCCGCCCGTGCAAGGCACGCCCGGTGCTGCGGCGCCTGGACGAGGCGGCGATCTTCCTGATGATCGCGGGCAGCTATACCCCCTTCACCACCCAGCGGTTCGAGGGCTGGTGGGCCATCGGCTTCACCATGGTGGTCTGGGCCATCGCCTTCGCCGGCGTCGGGGCCAAGCTGATCGCGCCGCGCATCTCCGACACGTTCTGGAGCGGCGTCTATGTGGTGTTCGGGTGGCTGGCCGTGATCGCGCTGAAGCCCATGATCGACACCGTTCACCCCGTCGCCCTGGCGCTGCTGGTGCTCGGCGGCCTGATCTATACGTCGGGCGTCCTGATCTTCATCTCGCCCAAGGTGAAGTATCGCCGCGCCATCTGGCACGGCTTCGTCGTGGCCGGGGCGGGCGTGCATTGGGCGGCGGTTCTGGTCGGCGTCGTGCTGGCCCCGAACTTCGCCTGATGTCGAACCGTCACATCCCCACTGGCGCGCGGCTTCGCGCTGCGGGATAACGGGCATTGCAACAGCGAGGATCCGCACCCGTGGCTGACAGCAGTACCCCCGGCAAAAAAGCCAAGGACAGTGGCAAGGCCGGCGACGTGGTCGTTATCAAGAAATACGCCAATCGACGCCTCTACAACACCTCGACCTCGGCCTATGTGACGCTGGAAGATCTGGCGACCATGGTGCGCGAAGGCACCGATTTCGTGGTGTTCGACGCCAAGACCAATGAGGAGCTGACCCGTCAGATCCTGACCCAGATCATCTTCGAGGAAGAAAGCCGCGGCCAGGCCCTGCTGCCGGTCCAGTTCCTGCGTCAGCTGATCGGCTTCTACGGCGGCCAGATGGAAGGGGTCCTGCCCAGCTACCTGGAAATGTCGCTCGAGAACTTCTCGCGTCAGCAGGAGCAGTTCCGCGATCAGATGACCAAGGCCTTCGGGGCGACGCCTGCGGGCGGCCTGATGGGGGGCAGCCTGATGGAGGCGGCGGTCAAGCAGAACATGGCCATGTTCGAAAACGCCATGAAGATGTTCCCCGCCTTCGCCTATGCCCGACCCGGCGGAGAGGCCCCCGCCCCGTCCGCGCCGCCCGAGGCTTCCTCCGGGAATCCGCTGGACGAAATGCGTCGCCAGATGGACGAGATGCGGGCCCAGATCGACCGCCTGGCCTCTGCGCCCAAGGGCCCGGAAAAGCCGTGACCGATGGCGTCCGGCCCGTCGGACCGGTGCAGGAGCGCGATCGCCGCTCGGCCCAGCGACGCGAGGCGGAACGCAGGGCGGGTTCGACCAGCCGGGAACTGGTACCGGTGGGCAAGGTCGTCGACGAACCACCCCACCCGGCAAGGCCTGCCGATGCGACCGCGCCGGCCGATCCGGCGGCGGCCTTCTCTGCCCAGCTGATGGGTCAGACGGGCCAGCGAAAGGGACTGAAGGGCGGGCCGCCCGTTCTGAACTCGGCCCGCGCCAGCTATCTGGGCAATGAATATTCGGGCGAGAACGACCGGCGTCCGCCGTCGGGACTGGTCAAGAAGACCGACATCTGACGCAGGGCCGGGCTGGCCCGGAGCTTGCAGACCGTCAGGCGACCTGTCGCCTTTCGGACACCGCCATGACCTTCGCCGCCCGCGCCTTCGACGTCCTGATCGTCTCGCTGATCTTTACGGCCCTGCTCTAGCGGTCAGTGCCCGCCTGATCCGAAGTCCAGGTCCTTGCGGGCCGAGATGATGGTCACGATGAACCCGGCCAGGACGTCCAGCATCACCATGGTGATGATCAGGAAGAAGGTCGAGGTCGCGAAGCCGCGGACCAGCAGGAACTCCACCAGGCAGACGACGAACACGACCATCGACAGGGCGTGATTGACGATGGCCACCTTCTGGCTCGACGTCGATTTCAGCAGTTCGAAGAACAGCAGGATCAGCGCCAGGAACAGGATCATGTCGCCGACGCCCACGTTCCAGCTGGCCCCCGAGGTCATGGGGATCGAGAACATCGCCTGGCGCAAGGTCTCGTCGGCGGCGGCCAGACCCCCATTTCCGGCCCCGAACAGGACGACCAGATTGTACAGCACCACCGGGATGGCCAGCAGAGGCAGGGCGATCAGCATGGGGCGGTCCTTCGCGATTCAACAGCCGAGCTTGTTAAGGATGCATAGCCCGGTTCGGTGCCTTCGGCCATGCCGCCTCGCCTGACAGGCGAAGTCAGAATTCCGTGACCGGGCCGGGCCTGCGCGAGCGGGACTTCAGCCACATGACGCCCAGCAGGTCGGTGAACGAGGCCCGCAGCCGGCCCCAGTTGGTGTATTTCGACTGGCCCGTCTCGCGGTGGCGATGGCTGATGGGCAGGTAGCGATTCTCGAACCCCTCGCGGATCACAAGCGCCGGCAGGTAGCGGTGGATGTGATCGAAATACGGGAGCCGCAGGAAGACGTCGCGGCGGAAAGCCTTGAGGCCGCAGCCCGTGTCGTCGGCATCGTCGCCCAGCAGATTCTTGCGGATGCGGTTGGCCCAGCGCGAGGCCCACAGCTTGGCCTCGGAATCCTGACGCTTCTGGCGGACCCCGCCGACGAGGGCAACCTGCGGCGGGGCGGCGATCAGGGCGTCGACAAGGGCGGGCGCATCGGCGGGCGGGTTCTGGCCATCGCCGTCCAGGGTAACGATGATCGTCCCCCGTGCCGCAAGGACGCCGGTGCGCACGGCCCGGCTCTGACCGGCATTGGTCTGATGCGCCAAAACGCGCAGGGCCGGCAGTTCGGCGCCCAGGGCGCGCAGTTCGGCCAGGGTGGTGTCGCGGCTGGCGTCGTCGACGAAGATCATCTCGTAGGACCGTCCGGCGAAGGCGGCCGCGATCTCGCGCGCCAGCGGTCCGGCCGCGCCCGCCTCGTTGTGGACGGGGACGACGACGGAGATGTCGGGGGTCGCGGCGCTGCTCATGGTTCGTCTCTAGCCGGGAATCGGGGATCAGCGCCACGGTGCACGCTCGCTGCTTGAGCCATGACGCCCCGTTCATCTTCGTGTTAGCAACACCGGATGACCCGACCCGACCTGGATCGCTATATCGCCGGATGGCGTGGACCGCTGCTGGCGGCGCTGCTGGCGCTCATCGCCGGCCTGCCGTCCCTGCTGCTGCTGCCGCCGCTCGACCGCGACGAGAGCCGCTATGCCCAGGCGACCTCGCAGATGCTGGAGAGCGGCGACTATGTCGACATCCGCTTCCAGGACGAGCCGCGATGGAAGAAGCCGGTCGGCATCTACTGGATGCAGGCGGCCGCCGTCGCCCTAACGTCCAAGGTCGAAAACCGCGACATCGCCCCCTATCGCATCCCCTCTGTCCTGGGGGCCATGCTTGCGGCCTGGGCCTGCGCCTGGATGGGCTCGGCCCTGTTCGGGGCGCGGGCGGGCTTCCTGGCCGGAGCAATTCTGGGAACCACCTTCCTGCTGTCGTCCGAGGCCGGGATCGCCAAGACCGACGCGATGTTGTGCGGCTCCGTCACCCTGGCCATGGCCGGTCTGGCGCGGCTTTACATGGCCTCCAGGGTCGCACCCCTGATCAAGGGCGATCCGACGCAGAGGCCCTACAAGCTGATGCTCTGGCTGGGGCTGGGCCTGTCGATCCTGATCAAGGGCCCGATCGGCCTGCTGGTCGTGGTGCCCGCCGCCTTGTCGCTCTCGATCTGGGATCGCAGCTGGGGCTGGCTGAAGCGGCTGGGCTGGGGCTGGGGCATCCCGCTGGTCGCGCTGATCGTGGGTCCCTGGGCGATCGCGGTGACCATCGCCACGGACGGCGGCTTCTGGCGCGACGCCCTGATCGGCGACATGGCGTCCAAGGTGGCGGGCGGCCAGGAGAGCCACGGAGCCTGGCCCGGCTACTATGTGCTGCTGGCACCCCTGCTGCTGTTTCCGGCGACGCTGCTGCTGCCCGCTGCCCTGTCGACGGGGTGGAGTCGTCGGGCCGAGCCGGCGATCCGGTTCCTGGTCTGCTGGCTGGTGCCCGCCTGGCTGATCTTCGAGGCCACGCCGACCAAGCTGTTCCACTATACGCTGCCGACCTTCGGCGCGATCGCCCTGCTGATGGCCGCCGCCCTCACCCGTCCCATCGGCAAGGTGTCGCGCTGGTCGGGCGCGGGGCTGGCCGTGTTCGCCGCCGTGCTCGTCAGCGGGATCACCGTCTATGGCCTGACGGCCTTCGGCACCTCCACGGCCCAGACCTGGGCGACCATCACCATCGTCTGCGCGGTCATGGCGGCCCTGATCGGCGGGTTCCTGCTGCTGAACCGGGCGGCCGTGACGGGGCTGCTGATCGCGGTCGGTTTCGGTGTCGTCGCCCACGCCGCCCTCGCCGGCACGATTCGGCAACTGCGGCCCCTGGCGATCGCACCGCGTCTCGAGGCGGCGCTCGAGGCCAACGGGCTGGCCCCGGACCAGGGGCTGGTCCCCGGCCCGGTGGCGATCACCACCTTCCATGAGCCGAGCTTCGTCTTCCTGACGGGGCGCAGCACCGAACTGACCGACGCCGAGGGCGCGGCCCGGGCCCTTGCCGAGGGGCGCCCCGCCATCGTCGAGGACAAGGACACCGAGGCCTTCCGCGCGGCGACGGCAGAGACCGCCGTGCCGGGCCGGGCGGTCGCCGTGGTGACCGGGCACAACTATTCCAGCGGCGACGATGTGCGCCTGACCGTCTATGCGCCGCCCGAGGCTGCCGTGGAGCCGAAGCCGTGAGCCCGCGTCCCATCCAGATCGTCGAGGTCGGCCCCCGGGACGGGCTGCAGAACGAGAAGGCCGTGCTGGACCCCGCGACCCGTGCGGAGCTTGTCCTGAAGCTGGAAGCGGCCGGCGCCCGGCGGATCGAGGCGGTCAGCTTCGTCCACCCCCGACTGGTGCCGCAGATGGCGGGGGCCGAGGACGTCATGGCGGCCCTGCCCGCCGCGCCCGGCCGCAGCCGTATCGGCCTGGTGCTGAACGGCAAGGGCTATGACCGGGCGCTGGGCACCGGCGTGGACGAGGTCAACGTCTCGCTGTCGGTCACTGACGGATTCGGGCTGAGGAACCAGGGGCTGGCCGTGCGCGATCAGGTCGCCATGCTGTCCGAGATCCTGGCGAGGCGGCACAACTCGGACGGAGCGGACACGCCGGTCCCTGCCCTGTCGGCGACCCTGTCGTGCGTGTGGGGCTGTCCGTTCGACGGGGAGGTCTCGGTCGCCCAGGTGACCGATCTGGTGGGCGAACTCGCCGCGCTCGGCGTCGTCGAGATCGGTCTGGCCGACACGATCGGCGTCGGCGATCCGTGGAGCGTGACCCGCAAGATCGAGGCGGCCCGCGCCGCCGCGCCGGACGCGACCCTGAGGCTGCACTTCCACGATACGCGCAACACCGGGGTGGCCAATGCCTTTGCGGCGGTCGAGGCCGGGGTCGATGTGCTGGACGCCTCGGTCGGCGGCATCGGGGGCTGTCCGTTCGCGCCCGGGGCCACCGGCAACGTCGCGACCGAGGACCTCGTCTACATGCTGGAGCGCGCGGGATATGCGACCGGCTACGACCTCGACGCCCTGATCGCCACGGCGCGCTGGATCGGCGACCGGATCGGCAGGCCCACGCCGAGCGCCCTGAGCCGCGCGGGGGGATGGCCGAAGGCCTGACACCCGCTGGCCGTGTGCCTGTCCAAAAGTTCACTCGCCAAAGTGCGTCCCCGCACCCTAGCCTCCTTGCGGAGCCGAGGAGACGCAGCATGGCCGGTACCAGAACGCTGGGGTTGCTTGTTCTGATGACGGCCGCCCTGACGGCCGGCGCGGCGAATGCCCAATCCCTGCAGCGCAGCGAGGTCCTCGGGACCTGGGCCCTGACCATGACACCGGCGGAAGGCGGCGACGCCAGCATCACCATCCAGACCGACACCGGGCGGCTGGAAATGCCCCTGATCGTCAGCCCGCGCGGGCCGTCCGGGATCACCTGCACGGCCGACGGCGAGGCGGCCGATTGCCAGCTTCGAAGGGGTCAGCTGGTGGTGACCCTCACGATGGACGACGCCAGAATGGCCTTCACCCTGGCCTCGCGCACCCCCAGCGGCTTTTCGGGAACCGCGCGGCTCAGACTGCCCCTCCTGCCGTTCGGGAGCGTCCATCTGGGGACCGTCGCCATGACCCGGCGCTGACGGCCCAAAGTTACGCATTCAGCCGGTAGCCGACGCCCGGCTCGGTCTCGATCAGGGTCGGACGGGCGGGGTCGGCTTCCAGCTTCTGGCGCAACTGCCCGACGACGACACGCAGATACTGGGTGTCCTCACGGTGCGCGGCACCCCAGACCGCGACCAGCAGGTCGCGGTGGCCGATGACCTTTCCGGCGTCGCGGGCCAGATGGGCGAGGACGTCGTATTCCTTGGGCGTCAGACGGACGATCTCTCCGGACCGGGTCACCCGACGGTGGTCGAGGTCGATGGACACCTCGCCCGCCGCGATCGGCCCGGTCGGCGCGGTGCGCGGGGCCGTCTGACGCAGCACGGCGCGCAGCCGGGCCAGCAGCTCGCCGACGCCGAAGGGCTTCTCGACATAGTCGTTGGCCCCCAGATCCAGCGCCTCGATCTTCTCGGCCTCGCGATCCCGGGCGGACAGGATGACGATCGGTCCGGCGTAGAACTCGCGGGCCCGCTTCAGCACGTCCTTGCCGTCCATGTCGGGCAGGCCGAGGTCCAGCACGACGGCGTCCGGGTTCCACAGGGCGATGGCGCGCAGGCCCTCCTGCCCGCTGTCGGCCCGCTTGGGGTCGAACCCGGCGGCGTCGAGCGCGGGCGACAGGAAACGGTGGATCTGGGGCTCGTCGTCGATGACGAGGACGGTTGTGCGGGCGGCGGACATGACCAAAGCGTTTTCAAGCGGAATGAGAAGCGGTTCGCGTCAAGAAAACGCGTCTGGCTGGAGTGGCCGTTATAGCAGCTGGTGGTGGGTCGCGATGGCCTTGGGCAGGCTGATCAGGACGCGGGTGCCGAGGTCGCCGTGGATCGGGCTGGCGGCGGCGATGCGGCCGTTCATGGCCTCCACGAACCCCTTGGCGATGGCCAGGCCCAGGCCGGCCCCCTGCGACCGGTCAGAGGGTTCGTCCATGCGGCGGAACTTGTCGAACACCCGTTCCAGCTCGGCCGTCGGGATGCCGCGCCCCTCGTCCTCGATCGAGATCACGACCGATCCGCGATCCTCATAGGCGGCCAGCTCGATCCGCGAGCCGTCGGGGCTGTAGGCGATGGCATTCTCCAGGATGTTGACCACCGCCTGTTCCAGGAGACCCTGATCCAGCATCACCAGGCTGAGGTCGGCGGGGAAGTCCCGCGTCAGGTCGCGCGTGCCCAGCCGCCACGAGACCCGCTCGGCCGCCGCGTTCAGCACGTCGCGGACGTCGGTCCAGTCGGCCTTCACGTTCAGGCCGCCGCCCTCCAGACGCGTCATGTCGAGCAGGTCGCCGACATAGCGGTTCAGACGTTCGGCCTCCTCGCGGATCGAGGTCAGCAGGTCGGCCCGGACCTCGGGCTTCAGGGTCTCGCCATAGTCGATCAGGGTGGTGGCCGAGCCCAGCACGGTCGACAGCGGCGTGCGCAGGTCATGGCTGACCGAGTTCATCAGGGCCCCGCGGAACCGGTCGGTGCGCCGAAGGGTCTCGGTCTCCAGCGCCTGTCCGGCCAGTTCGGCCCGTTCGAGGGCCACGGCCCCCTGATCCATGACGGCCAGGGCGAGACGTTCCTCGTCCGAGCCGGGGGCCAGGGCGGCGGCCTCGACCCCCGCGACGCCCGAGCGCTTGCGCACCCCGTTCAACGGCCGGAAGGTCCAGCGCGTCTGCGGCAGGGTCCCGGTGCCATGTCCGGCCGCCTCCCCCCGCTCCCAGGCCCAGCGGGCGGCGGCCATGTCGGCGGGGCTGAGGGTGTGCGGCGGTTCGGTCGCGCCGGCCTTCAGCGGGGCCAGGGCGGCGACGGCGATGTCCTCACCTTCTGGCAGCAGGACGACGGCGCGGGCCCCGGCGGCAGCGGCGGTCTGTTCGGCCAGGACACGGGCGGCGGTGCCCCGGTCCTCGGCGGCCGACAGGCTCTGGCTGGCGACCAGCAGGGCGGAGACGGCCGAGGCGCGGCGCTGGGCCCGTCTGGCCTGCTCACGCACCCGACCGGCCAGCACGCCCGTGACGGTCGCCACGGCCCAGAAGACGAACAGGGTCAGGAAGTCGGTGGGGGAGCCGATGGCGAAACTGTATCGCGGCTCCAGAAACAGAAAATTGTAGACGAGGAAGGCCGCGGTCGCCGCCGCCAGCGCGGGACGCAGGCCGTACAGGACGCCCGCCGCCAGGACGGCCGACAGATAGAGGACGCCCAGATCGACTCGCTCGAAACTGCGGTCCAGCAGCAGGGCGAGGCCCGTGGCGAAGGCCACGAAGGCCGCGCCGATGGCATAGCCGCGCCCGTCCCACAGCCGTTCGCCCGCCGGGACCGCCGGGCGGGACGCGGGCGTATCCGGCGTCGCCGCGTCGGTGACGACATGGATCGCCACGCCCCGGGCGGCGCGCAGGAGCTCGGCCGCCAGCGACCGGCCGAAGACCTCGCTGAAGCGTGCGCGCCAGCCGGTGACGACCGACCGCCCCAGGACGATCTGGGTGATGTTGTTCCTGTGGGCATAGTCCGAAACGGTTCGCACCACGTCGTCGCCGGTGAGCAAGACCGTGCGCCCGCCCAGCTGCTCGGCCAGTTTGAAGGCCTCGGCCAGCCGTTGCGCGCGGCCCACGTCGCCCGAGGCGCTGGAGGGTCGATCCACCGTGGCGACGGTCCAGGGGGCATCCATCATCATGTCGGACATGCGCCGGCCGGTGCGGACCAGCATCCCGGCCATGCCGTCGCCGCCGATCAGGACCAGCACCCGCTCGCCCGCCGCCCAGGGCCCCTGCACGCCGCGTTCGCGCAGGGTCGCCACCAGCTGGTCGTCGACCGTCTGGGCCGCGCGGCGCAGGGCCAGTTCGCGCAGGGCCGTCAGGTTCTCGATCCTGAAGAAGTTCTGCGAGGCCAGGCGGGCGGTCTCGGGGACGTAGACCTTGCCTTCCTCCAGACGCTTGCGCAGTTCCTCGGGCGTGATGTCGACGACCTCGATGTCGTCGGCGCGGCTGAGCGCGCTGTCGGGCACGGCCTCCCTCTGGCGCACCCCGGTGATCCGCAGGACGACGTCGGACAGGCTTTCCAGGTGCTGGACGTTCAGGGTGGTCCAGACGTCGATGCCGGCGTCCAGGATCTCCTCGACGTCCTGCCACCGTTTGGGATGGCGCGAGCCCGGCGCATTGGAGTGGGCGTATTCGTCGACCAGCAGCAGTTCGGGGCGTCGGGCGATGGCCCCGTCGATGTCGAACTCCAGCAGGGTCCGGTCGCGGTGTTCGATCGGACGGCGGGCCATGACCTCCAGCCCGCGCAGCAGGCTTTCGGTCTCCTTGCGTCCATGGGTCTCGACCACGCCGACCACGACGTCGCCGCCCTCCGCCTTCCGGCGACGGGCGGCGCGCAGCATTTCATAGGTCTTGCCGACCCCGGGCGACATGCCGAGGAAGACCTTCAGCCGGCCGCGCCTGGGCCGCCGCGAGAGACGGCCAGCCTCGACCGGTGGGTCCGGACTCAAGCCTCGACGACCTGAAAGAGGGCCATCCGGTTGCCTTCGGAATCCTCGACCTCGGCGACGCGTCCGCCGGGGACGACCTTGACCGCATAGAGCAGTCGCGCGCCCTCCGCCTGGGCGCGGTGCACCGCCTGTTCGATGTCCACGACCGTGAAATAGACCAGGGCCCCCGCTTTCGCAGGAACATAGACGTCCCCCCTGGCCAGGGCCCCCGTGGCACCTGGCCCACCCTCGACCCAGGGGAACAGCGCCATGTCGTAGCCGTCCACGATCTGTCGCTCCAGGGTGACCTGCAGCACCCTTTCGTAGAACGCCTGGGCCCGATCGAGATCGAGCACAGGGACTTCGAAATATCTGACGGGGTTGTCCATCGAAGGTCGTCTCAACGGGTCGGGAAGCGTTCGTCGAGCGCCCGGTTGGTCAGCAGGACATTGACCGTGGGCTGACCGATGAAGCCGAGCAGGGCTCCCCGGGTGTTCGCATCGATCACGGCCTGGACCTCCGAAACAGGGACGCCGCGGGCCCGGGCCACGCGATCCGCCTGCAGACGAGCGTAGGCCGGGGACACGTCCGGGTCGAGGCCCGAGGCCGAGGTGGTGACGGCATCGGCGGGGATCGGCTTGCCGCCCGTCTCGGCCTGCTGTTCAGCGACGGAGGTCCTGATGCGGTCGGCCAGGTCCGTGTTCAGCGGACCCAGATTGGACCCGGACGAGGCCGAGGCGTCGTAGCCATCACCGGCCGCAGACGGGCGCGGGTGCAGGTAGCGGGCCTCCGTGAAGCCCTGACCGATCAGGGCCGACCCGCGGATGGTGCCGTCGGCGTCGCGGATCAGGCTGCCGTTGGCCTGGGCCGGGAAGAGGCCTTGCGCCAGGCCAGTGATGCCCAGCGGATAGGCCAGACCCAGCAGCAGGGTGAACAGGGCGACCATCACGACCGCCGGACGAAGCTGGCTCAGCATCAGAACACCGCCTTCAGCGACGCGAAGGCCCGCGCGCCATAGATGTCACCGAAATCATGTTCGTCGGTGTCCGAATAGCGCACGTCCAGGCCCAGGCGGTCGGTCAGGGCATAGGTCACACCTGCATTCCAGGTCGTGTAGTCGAAGTCCGACGAAACGAACTGGCGGCCCAACGCGCCCGATACGGTCCAGCGATCGGCTGGCGAAAAGGCCGCATTGGCCTCGACATAGGTGGCTTCGTCCTCCGACGCGCCGAAGAAGTCGGGCGACCAGTAGACCGCGGCACCGAGGGTCGCCGGACCGACCGCGCGCGACGCGGCCGCCTTGATCTCCGCGTAGCTGTAGTCCGCCCCGTCCGGCTGGTTCGTGTAGAGATAGCCGACGACGCCGAGGTCCAGATTGAAGCCCGCAACCTCGGGGCGGACGCCGCCGTAGAGGTCGATCTCGGCATCCGTGTCGTCATCGCCCGGGAAGGCGACGTTGGAGGCCCAAGCCCCGACGTAGAATGAGCCGCTGGTCAGGTCGATGCCACCGGAGAGGGCTGGGTCTTCCCCGGTCTGGCTGACGCCCCGGAACACGTAGTCGGAGCCGATGGCGACATTCCAGGCCACCTCGGGCGGGGTCGTCTGGGCGTCGGCGTGGGACGCGATGCCGAAGACGACGATGGCGACGAGGCACGCACCGGCGAAGAGGGCGTCGTTGGAGCCGGAGGCCTTGAAGCGGGACTTGCGGGACATCGAAGGGGCTTTCAAAAACGGGGAGGACATGAGGTTCAGGCCAGACCGAGACCGGTGATGACCAGGTCGATCAGCTTGATGCCGACGAAGGGGGCGACGAGACCGCCGAGGCCGTAGATCAGCAGGTTGCGGCTCAGCAGCGGCCCGGCCCCGATGGCGCGGTACTTGACGCCGCGCAGGGCCAGGGGGATCAGGGCCACGATCACCAGGGCATTGAAGATCACCGCCGACAGGATGGCGCTTTCCGGACTGCCCAGCTCCATGACGTTCAGCGCGCCGAGCGCCGGCAGGGCGACCACGAACATCGCCGGGATGATGGCGAAATACTTGGCCACGTCGTTGGCGATCGAGAAGGTCGTCAGGGCCCCGCGGGTGATCAGCAGCTGTTTGCCGACCTCGACGATCTCGATGACCTTGGTGGGGTCGGAGTCGAGATCGACCATGTTGCCGGCCTCGCGGGCGGCCTGGGCCCCGGTCTGCATGGCCACGCCGACGTCGGCCTGCGCCAGGGCGGGCGCGTCATTGGCGCCGTCGCCGCACATGGCCACCAGCCGCCCCTTGGCCTGTTCGGCCTTGATGAGGCGCATCTTGTCCTCGGGCGTCGCCTCGGCGAGGTAGTCGTCGACGCCGGCCTCACTGGCGATGGCGGCGGCGGTCACCGGGTTGTCGCCGGTGATCATGACGGTGCGCAGGCCCATCCGGCGCAGCTCGGCGAAGCGCTCCTTCACGCCCGGCTTGACCACGTCCTTCAGGTGGATGACGCCGACCAGCACGCCGTTCTCGGTCACCGCCAGAGGCGTCCCGCCGGAGCGGGCGATCCGGTCGACCGCGGCGCGGAACTCGGCCGGGGCGGCGTCCTGGGTCATGTTCAGCGACTTCAGCACCGCGTCGATCGAGCCCTTGCGCCAGGCGTTCTCGCCCGACTCCAGACCCGACTGGCGGGTGGTGGCGCTGAACGGGATGGCTTTCGACCCCGCGGGCTGTTCGACCACGATCCCCGCCTGTCTGCCCAGCTCGACGATCGAGCGGCCTTCCGGGGTCTCGTCGGCCAGGGAGGCGGTCACCGCCGCGCGCAACGCCGCTTCGGGACGGACACCGGGAACGGGGATGACCTCGGTGGCCATGCGGTTGCCGAAGGTGATGGTGCCGGTCTTGTCGAGCAGCAGGGTGTCGACGTCGCCGGCCGCCTCCACAGCACGGCCCGAGGTGGCCAGGACATTGACCTTCAGCAGCCGGTCCATGCCGGCGATGCCGACGGCCGACAGCAGGCCGCCGATGGTGGTCGGGATCAGGGTGATGAACAGGGCCCCGAGCACGATCGGATCCAGCGTCACGCCCGAATAGGCCCCCAGGCCCAGCAACGTCACGACGGCGATCAGGAACACCAGCGTCAGGCCGGCCAGCAGGACGGACAGGGCCAGTTCGTTCGGCGTCTTGCGCCGGTTCGCGCCCTCGACCATGGCGATCATGCGATCCAGGAAGGTCGAGCCGGGGGCCGAGGTGATGCGCACCTTGATCCAGTCGGAGACCACGGTGGTGCCGCCGGTGACGGCCGAGCGATCGCCGCCGCTCTCGCGGATCACGGGGGCGCTTTCACCCGTGATGGCGGCCTCGTTGACCGAGGCGACGCCCTCGACGATCTCGCCGTCCGAGGGGACCACGTCGCCCGCCTCGACCAAGACGATCTGCCCGACACCCAGCTGGTGTGCCGGGGTGGGGACGATGGTGCCGGTCGCCGGATCGACGATCAGCTTGGCCTTGGTGTCCACCCGGGTGGCGCGAAGGCTGTCGGCGGCGGCCTTGCCCCGGCCTTCGGCGACGCTTTCGGCGACGTTGGCGAACAGGACGGTCAGCCACAGCCAGACGGCCAGTTGGATCGCGAAGCCGGCCGCGCCGCCCGACGTGATCGCCACCCCCGCCGAGACGGTGGCCAGCAGGGCGACCAGCCAGGTGGCGAAGATCACCGGGTTCCCGAGCAGGTGCCGGGGGTTCAGCTTGATGAAGGCGTCGCCGACCGCCCGGCCGAGCATGGCCCCGGTCAGGGCCCCGCCGAGCGGACTGGGGGAACGGCCCACCACCGGGGCCGTGGTTTCGGGATGTGCGAAGGTCATTTCAGGTGTCCAGACGGATCACGACCGGGCCGCAGCGGCGAGCATCTGGAAATGCTCGACGATGGGTCCAAGGGCGAGGGCGGGGAAGAACTGCAGTCCGCCCAGGATGAGGATGACGCCGATCAGCAGGCCGATGAACAGGCCGCCGTCGGTCGGCAGGGTGCCGGCGGAGGGTGCCAGCTTCGGCTTGGCCACCAGCGATCCGGCGATCGCCAGCACCGCCACGGCGGGCACGAACCGCCCCAGCAGCATGCCGATGCCGAGCGTCGTGTTCCACCAGGGGGCGTTGGCGGTCAGACCGGCAAAGGCCGAGCCGTTGTTCGCCGCCGCCGAGGTGTAGGCGTACAGGATCTCCGACAGGCCGTGCGGCCCGGCGTTGAGCAGCCCCGTCAGCGCCTCCGGATAGACGGCGGCGACGGCCCCGAAGCCGAGGATGGCGGCCGGCATCGCGAGCAGGCCGATCATGGCGTACTGGATCTCGCGCGCCTCGATCTTCTTGCCGAGATACTCGGGCGTCCGTCCGACCATCAGACCGGCCACGAAGACCGACAGGATGGCCATGACGACCATCAGGGCGATGCCGGAGCCGATCCCGCCGGGCAGGATCTCGCCCAGCTGCATCAGGAACATCTGGATGCCGCCCGACAGGGGCATGAAGCTGGCGTGCATCGCATTGACCGAGCCGTTGGACGCCCCGGTCGTCTGAGCCGCCCAGGCGACGGAAGAGGCGATGCCGAAGCGTGTCTCCTTGCCCTCCATGTTCACGGGCTGGCTGATGCCGGCGGCCTGCAGCGCAGGCGCGGGCTGGCTTTCGGCGACGTACATCGCGGCGGTCAGGCCGCCCAGCAGGATCAGGCCGGCCAGGACCAGGGCGCGGACCTCCTTCTTCGCCATCACGCTGCGGCCGAAGGCGAAGAATGCGGCCCAGCCGAGGACATTGATCGACACGGCCGTGATCAGGTTGGTCAGGGCCGAGGGGTTCTCGAGCGGGTGGGCGGAGTTCACGTTGAAGACGCCGCCGCCGTTGATGCCCAGCATCTTGATGGCCAGTTGGCTGGCGACCGGGAACAGGGCGATCGTCTGATCCGCGCCTTCCAGCGTCGTCGCGGTCGCCGAGGCCGCCAGCGACTGGGCCACGCCCAGACCGGCCAGGAGGACGGCCAGGACGATCGAGGCGGGCAGCAGCAGATACAGGGTCGTCCGGGTCATGTCGGCCCAGAAGTTGCCGACCCCCTCGCCGCGACTGGCCACGAAGGCCCGGGCCAGGGCAGCGGCGATGGCGGCCCCGGTCGCGGCGGACAGGAAGTTCTGGACCGTCAGACCGACCATCTGGGTGAAGGTCGACAGGGTCGTCTCCCCGCCATAGCTCTGCCAGTTGGTGTTGGTGACGAAGCTGATGGCGGTGTTGAAGGCCAGATGGGGCGAGACGCCCTCGAAGCCCTGGGGGTTCAGCGGCAGGCCGCCCTGCAGACGCAGGATGGCATACAGAAGCCCGAAGCCCATGGCGTTGAAGACGACCAGGGCGCCGGCATAGCCGACCCAGCCCTGGCTCCTGTCCGGGTTCACGCCCGCCAGGCCGTAGAAGACCTTTTCGACGGGACGCAGGACGGGGTCGAGCCAGGTGCGCTCGCCGTTCCAGACGCGCGACAGATAGAGCCCGAGCGGCCAGCCGAGCGCGACCGACAGGCCCAGGGTGAGGGCGATTTCCGCCCAGCCTTGAAGGGTCATGACCGGCGGCTCCTCAGAACCGCTCGGGGCGCACGAGCGCCACGATCATATACAGGGCGACGACGACCGCGCCGGCACCCCACAGGAGGTTCAGCAGCATCGTCACACCTTGTTCAGCAGAACGGCGAGAACGGCGAAGGCGACAAACGCCCCGCCGCCCAGCGCCAGAAAAATCACGTCGGCCATGCCGAAGTCTCCGGGCTCAGTTTCTAGGCCGGGTGTCGCAGAAGGTGGCGTAAGGGGACGATGCGGA
Source organism: Brevundimonas subvibrioides ATCC 15264 (assembly GCF_000144605.1). NCBI lineage: Bacteria > Pseudomonadati > Pseudomonadota > Alphaproteobacteria > Caulobacterales > Caulobacteraceae > Brevundimonas > Brevundimonas subvibrioides. Next base: position 3,335,179 of record NC_014375.1, read on the forward strand.
AGGCGGGCGACCGCATAAGGGGAGCGTAAAGACGGGCGTCAGGGCGGTCCGGTCTGCTTCCTCATGGCCTTGAGGCGGCGACGGCGTTCGGTGCGGTTGAGGCCGGGTTCGAACGGCGAATTCGAGTGGACTTCGTGTACTTCGTGCACTTCGGCGCGGGCGCGGGCGAGGATGACCCGGGCCGTTTCGCGGGGCGTGTCAGACGGTTGGGGCGGGGACCCTGGCGTCTCGGCGTCATCGGGGGATGCGAGACCCGCGGCGAGGCGTTGCTGGTCCCGCATCTGGCGGAGCGCGAAATCGCGCAGGCGCGCCCAGCGCAGGGCTTCGGTCAGCCGCCCGCGTCGGGCCGCCACCCCCATCCGGCGACGGGCCAGCTCGGCCAGGGCGGGGTCGTCCATGTCGGGCAGGTCGTCTGCGTCGTCCTCGTCCTCGAAGGGTTCGGCCTCCGCCTGGTCCGCGCGGCGCCAGCCCTCCGCCCGGGCGTGCTTGCGCAGGGCCGACAGCCCCAGACCGAACCGCGCGCAGACCTCGTCGGCGCTGCACCCCTCCAGATAGGCCAGACGCGCGGCCTCCCAGGTCTCGGGGCTGCGGATGCGATAGGGCTCGGACATGCCGGGAGGGTGGCACGGGGGTACGTCAGAATCGGTCGGGGGTTGAGAACGACGTCCAGCATCGAGTTGCCTGCAAAAACACCTCGACGCGATGCGCCGTCAGGCGTGGCAAACCAATCTTTGCTCCCGACTCTTGGTTGACCTTCGCGGGGTCTCCTCCCTGTCGCAAAGCGGTGGGGCTTGCGCCGTGACGGAGGGGTTCTTCACCCCAAGGCACGGTGCGGGCCCAGATCCCCTCCACCGCTTCGCGGTCCCCCTCCCCATCGGCAAGCGGCGACGGGGAGGAGACGCCCCGCAAGGTCTGCCCCCTACAAGTTCAGCAACGCCGGATCGCCCCCCTGGGCCGAGATGTTGTTGCTGATGGCCTTTTCCGACGCATAGCGGATCAGGCTGTTCGGCCCGCCCGCCTTCGGCCCGGTGCCCGACAGGCCCTCGCCGCCGAAGGGCTGCACGCCGACCACCGCGCCGGTGATGCCGCGGTTGATGTAGACGTTGCCGGCGGGGACGAGGGAGACGACCTCCTCGGCGAAGGCCTCGATGCGGCTGTGAACGCCCAGGGTCAGGCCGTAGCCGCGCGCGGCCAGACGGCCGGCGACGGACTTCAGGTCGGCGGGGTCGTAGCGGTAGATGTGCAGGATGGGGCCGAAGACCTCGCGTTCCAGATAGTCCGGGGACGGAATCTCGGCAATCGTGGGGGCGAACAGGTCGCCGCGCTCGGCGCCGGCCGGCATGGTGGCCCGGGCCAGGATCTTCGCGTCCTTCATCAGGCGGCCGATATGGACCTCCAGCGCCTGGCGGCTCTCGGTGTCGATGACCGGGCCGATGTCCGTGGACGGATCGGCCGGGTCGCCCAGGACCTGGGCCGCCAGGGCCCCCTTCAGCCCCTCGATCAGGCTGTCGGCCGAATCCCTGGGCGCATAGAGGATGCGCAGGGCCGAACAGCGCTGGCCGGCCGAGCCGAAGGCCGAGCCGATCACGTCGTCGATGACCTGTTCGCGCAGCGCCGTGGTGTCGACGAACATGCCGTTCAGCCCGCCCGTCTCGGCGATGAAGGGGATGATGGGCCCGGACCGGGCGGCGATCGCGCGGTTGATGGCGCCGGCGGTGTCGGTGCCGCCGGTGAAGGCGACGCCGTCGATGCCGGGGTGGCTGACGAGCGCCGCACCGACCGTTTCGCCCCGACCGGGGACGAGGGCCAGCAGGTCGGGGTTCAGCCCCGCCTTGTGATACAGGCGGACCGCTTCCGCCGCGATCAGGGGCGTCTGTTCGGCGGGCTTGGCGAGCACCGCGTTGCCGGCGGCCAGCGCTGCCGCGATCTGGCCGGTGAAGATGGCCAAGGGGAAGTTCCACGGGCTGATGGCGGCAAAGACGCCGCGTCCGTGCAGGACCAGTTTGTTGGTCTCGCCGACCGGGCCGGTCAGGGTCTGCGGACCGCCGAAGTCCTTCTCCGCCAGCTTGGCGTAGTAGCGGCAGAAGTCGGCGGCCTCGCGCACCTCGGCGACGCCGTCGTTCAGGGTCTTGCCGGCCTCGCGCGACAGCAGGGCGACGAGGCGGTCGATGTCGGCTTCCAGCGCGTCGGCCATGGCGCGCAGCACCGGTGCCCGGCGCGTGCCGCCCGCCCTGTCCCACGCGACCTGCGCGCGCTGGGCCATGTCCACGGCGTGGTCGATGTCCTCGGTCGTCGCTTCCGACACCCGCCCGATGACCTGGGCGCGGTCGAAAGGGTTGGTGACGTCCCGGGGATCCTGACCGGCCCCGAGACCGCCCTCGATCAGGGGGCCGGACAGGAAGCGCTCGGCATCGACGCGAGCCAGGGCGGCGGCGTGGCGATCGCGGTCCGCCTTCTGCGAATAGTCGCGGCCCAGCGAGTTCTGGCGGTCCATGTACATGTCCTTGGGAGTCGGGATCTTGGCGTGGCGGTCGGGGTGAGCCTCGACGGCGGCGATGGGGTCGGCGGCGACGGCGGAGGCGGGCACCCGCTCGTCCAGCAGGGCGTGGACGAAGGAGGAGTTGGCGCCGTTCTCAAGCAGGCGGCGCACCAGATAGGGCAGCAGGTCCTCGTGCCCGCCGACGGGGGCATAGGCCCGGACCGTCATGGGGCCGAAGGTCTCGGCGGCGGCCTCATACAGCGCCTCGCCCATGCCGTGCAGACGCTGGAACTCGATCTTCACGCCCGCATCCTTCGCCATGCGGTGGACGGCGGCGAGCGAGTGGGCGTTGTGGGTGGCGAACTGGGCATAGAGGTGCGGCGCGGCGTCGATCATGGCGCGCGCGCAGACCAGATAGTTCAGGTCGGTCGCCGCCTTGGTCGTGAAGACCGGATAGTCGGTCCGGCCCATGACCTGGGCGCGCTTGATCTCGGTGTCCCAGTAGGCCCCCTTGACCAGACGGACCATCAGGCGACGGCCGGAGGTCCGGGCGAGATCGGCGACGCGGGCGATGACCTCGGGCCCGCGCTTCTGATAGGCTTGGACCGCGAGTCCGAGACCGGTCCACGATCCCAGCGACGGTTCGTGCGCCAGCCGGTCCAGCAGCTTCAGCGACAGGGCCAGGCGATCCGCCTCCTCCGCGTCCATGGTGAAGTTGATGTCGGCGGCGGCGGCGATCCGGGCCAGACGCAGGATGCGGGGATACAGCTCGGACCAGACCCGGTCCTCATGCGTCGCCTCATAGCGGGGCGACAGGGCCGACAGCTTGACCGAGACGCCGTGACCGACCTCGGGGCCCTGCCCCTTGGCGGTCTTGCCGACGGCGGTGATCGCGTCGGCATAGATCTTTTCGTAGCGTTCGGCGTCGGCGGCGGTGCGGGCCCCCTCGCCCAGCATGTCGAAGCTGCACAGCCAGCCCTCGCGGTTCGAGCGCTTCAGCGCAGCCTCGATGGTGCGGCCGACGACGAACTGCTCGCCCATGATACGGACGGCGGCGGCCACGGCCTGGCGGATGACGGGTTCGCCCAGACGACCGGCGACGCGGGTCAGGAAGCCCGGCAGGTCGGTCTTGGCCTGTTCGTCGGCGTCGACCAGCCGCCCGGTCAGCATCAGCCCCCAGGTCGAGGCGTTGACGAACAGGCTGTCGGACTGCCCCAGGTGACTGGCCCAGTCGGCCGAGCCGATCTTCTCGGCGATCAGCCGGTCGCGGGTGTCCTCGTCGGGCGTGCGCAGCAGGGCCTCGGCCAGGCACATCAGGGCCAGGCCCTCGCGGGTACCGAGGCTGAACTCCTGCAGGAAGCTTTCGACGACGCCCTGCTTCTTCTGGCTCTTGCGCGCGTGCTCGACCAGCCGGACCGCATCGGCGACGACGGCGGCGCGGGCGGGGCCGGTCAGCGGCGGGGTCGCCAGCAGGGCGGCGATGCGGGTCGGCTCGTCGGCGAACTTGCCGTGGTCCAGGGTGTCCCAATCTTGAGAGAGGGGGGCCTGGGAAAGCGTCGGCCGGGCGGCGGCGACGGGGGGCGTCACAAGGGCGTTCATGCCGGGCCACATAGACCCATCCGCGTCGGAGCGGGAGGGGTCGAGGGACATCTCGCCTTCCGCGTCATGAGTCGCTAGAGATTGCCGCCTTGTCCATCGGCACGAGCCACCGCCCACCCATGCGCATCGTTCTGGCCACTGACGCCTGGGAGCCCCAGGTCAACGGCGTCGTCCGCACCCTGACCCGGACCGTGGCCGAGTGCCGGGCCATGGGCCACGAGGTCGAGGTCATCGAACCCAGCCAGTTCCGCACCATTCCGGCCCCGACCTATCCGGAGATCCGGCTGGCCCTGGGCGCCGAGGAAGAGATCCGCGAGCGGCTGCGGGCGATCGAGCCGGAAGCGGTCCACATCGCCACCGAGGGCCCGATCGGCATCGCCACGCGGCGCATCTGCGTGGAGTGGAAGCTGCCCTTCACCACCAGCTATCATACGAAATTCCCTGAATATATCTCCGCGCGCTTCCCGGTGCCGGTGCAGGTCGGCTACGCCTATATGAAGTGGTTCCACAAGCCGTCGGGGCGGCTGATGGTCGCCACCCCGACCCTGAAGGCCGAGTTGGAAGAGCATGGCTTCAAGAACATCTCGCCCTGGACCCGGGGCGTCGACACCGAACAGTTCCGGCCCGACCTGGAGCAGATCTTCGACAGCCTGGGGGGCAAGGACTGGCCACGTCCGTTCTGGCTGAACGTGGGCCGCGTCGCCGTCGAGAAGAACATCGAGGCGTTCCTGGAGACCGACCTGCCGGGGACCAAGATCGTCGTCGGCGACGGCCCTGCCCGTGCCGACCTGGAGACGCGATACCCGGAGGCGAAGTTTCTGGGGGCGCGGTTCGGCGAGGAGCTGGCGCGCTGTTTCCGGGACGCGGACGTCTTCGTCTTCCCCTCCTGGACCGACACCTTCGGCCTGGTGATCCTGGAGGCCATGGCAACCGGCACGCCCGTCGCCGCCTATCCGGCGCATGGACCGATCGACCTGATCCCGGGATCGAACGCGGGAGCGATCGACGAGGACCTGAAGACCGCCTGCATGAAGGCCCTGGAGTGCGACCGCGCGGTCGTGCGCGCCTATGCCGAGACCTTCAGCTGGCGTGCATCGGCCGAGCAGTTCGTCGAAAACCTCGAGCCCTATCCGGAGCCCCAGCGCGGCCGCTTCTGGCGGCGGCTGAGGCGGATCGCACGGGTCCGCAGACGCGCGGCGGCCTGAACCCTATTTTTCCGGGCGCGCCATGGGTGTGAGCATCGTGGCGATGCCGCGCTGGGCGACCAGTTCCGGCTCGGGCAGGGGCACCAGACCGCGATCCTGCAGATAGCCGCCCTGCCCCACCGCAGCCTCCGACGTGAACTCGATCAGGAACTCCTGGAGACCAGGCGTCACGCCGACGTGGGCCTTCTTCACATAGATGAAGAGGCTGCGCGCCAGAGGATAGGTGCCGTTGGCGATGGCCTCGGCGGTCGGATAGACGCCGTCGATGGTCTCGGCCTTCACCGTGTCGAGGTTCTGCTCGAGGAAGGAAAAGCCGAACACGCCCAGGGATCCCGGCGTGCGGGTCAGGGTCTGGAGGATGGCGTTGTCGTTCTCGCCCGAGTCGATCCAGCTTCCGTCCTCGCGCACCGTATGGGCCAAGCCCTCGAAGCGGTCGGGGTCCTGGGCCGCGACGACGGCGGCGGCGGGCACCAGCTTGGCCCCGGGCGTCATGCCGAGCTCGAGGAAGGCGTCGCGGGTGCCCGAGGTGGGCGGCGGGCCGTAGACCTGGATGCGCTGGTTGGGCAGGCCGGAATTGACCTGGTTCCAGGTGCGGGCAGGGTTCAGGACGAAGGTGCCGTTCGGGCCGGGGACCTCCTTGGCGAGGCCCTCGTACAGGTCGTTCAGTTCGAAGTTGAAGCTGTTGCCCGTGCGCGAGGTGGCCACGACGATCCCGTCATAGCCGATCTTCAGCTCGACGATCTCGGTCACGCCGTTCTCGGCGCATTTTTCGAACTCGGACTTCTTCATCGGACGCGAGGCGTTGGCGATGTCCGGGGTCGAGGGGCCGACGCCCTGGCAGAAGGCCTGGATGCCGCCGCCGGTGCCCAGCGATTCGACGCGAGGCGGCGAGGCGTCGGGGTTGTTGCGTGCGAAATTCTCGGCGACCCGGGTCGCGAACGGGAAGACCGTCGACGATCCCGCCGCCCAGATGCCGTCGCGCGCGGTCCGGGGTCCGCCCTGGCCACAGGCGGCGAGGGACAGCGCCATGACGGCGGTTGCGGCGACGGACAGGCGGCGAGGCAGGGAGGCGGGCATCAGCACAGTCTTTCGGGGCGACGAGTCTGCGACGCTTAAAGCAGACGTTTGCGCATGGCCTGTGACAGCATGTCGATCAGCGTCACGGCGATGACCACGACGATGACGATGGCCGACACGTCGCGGTAGGCGAAGCCGTTCATCCGGTCGAACAGGACCTGGCCGATCCCGCCCGCCCCGATCAGACCCAGCACCGTGGCCGAGCGGCTGTTGGACTCGAACCGGTAGAGGGCGAACGAGGTCCACAGCGGCGCGACCTGGGGGATGATGCCCCAGACGATCTCGTGCAGGCCCGTGCCGCCGGTGGCGCGGACGCCCTCGACCGGACCCTTGTCGATGGACTCGACCGCTTCGGAGAACAGCTTGGCCAGGACGCCGGAGGTGTTGAGCGCGATGGCGAGGACGCCCGGCAGCGGCCCCAGACCGACGGCCACGACGAACAGCAGGCCGATGACGAGGTCGGGGATGGAGCGCAGCAGGTTCATCAGCAGGCGCACGGGCGTGACCACCCAGCCCGGCGAGACGTTCCGCGCGGCCGCCAGGCCCATCGGCACCGCCGCGAAGACGGCTAGGAAGGTCCCCCACAGCGCGATCTGGACGGTCTCCCACATCTTCTCGACGAAGATCTTCCAGTCGGTGAAGTCCGGGTTCAGCAGCTGGGCCGCGAAAACGCGGGTGTTTTCAGGGTTCTCGAACAGCCGGCCGAGGTTGCCCAGATCGACGTCGCCGATGCTGTAGATCAGGACGGCCGCAACGCCGCCCCAGACGAGGATATCCAGAGCCCAGGCACCGGCGGACTTGGACGGTGCCTTGGGGATCGTGCCGTCGGACGCGATGCTCAAGGCTGGACCTCGCGCAGCGAGCGCAGGCGCTGCAGTTCGGCCTGGGCCGCCGCGACACCCGCCGCATCGCCCTCCTTGCGCGCCTCGGACAGCTGCTGGTCGGCGACCATCTCGCGGACGGGGTTCAGGTAGCTGTTATCGGCGGCGCGGAACTGGGAATATTCAAGCCCGGCCAGAACCTGACGCTGGCGATCGGCCTCGACGCCGGTGCCCTGGCCATAGGTCAGGAAGAAGCTGCGGATCTTCTCCTTGATCGCAGGATCGAGGTCGGAGCGCAGGACGATGCCCGATTCCGGGATCGGCGGGGATTGCCAGATCTCCTGGATCTGGGCGGCGATCTGCGGATTCTCGCGCGTCAGGAAGACGGTGTTGACGGTGTTGGAGGTCGCCACGTCCACGACGCCCGTCGCGACGGCGAAGGCGTTGGCCTGGTGGTTGGCGGAGCGCACCGTCTTGAAACACACCGACGGGTCGATGGGCGGGGTCCGGGCGTTGAACAGGAAGGCCATGGGGGCCAGGGTGCCCGACGTCGATTGCGCGTCGCCGATGCCGAAATCGAACCGTTTTCCGCAGGCCAGGACCTGGTCCAGGGTGATGCCCGAGCCGGTCTTGACGACCAGGGTGGAGCGGTAGCTGTCGGCCCCTTCCTTGTTGACCGTGCGGGCGATGACCTCGGCGTCGGCGCGGTCGATGGCCTCGACGGCGGGCTTGGCGGAGAGCCAGGCGACCTGGGTCTGGTTGCCCTTCATGGCCTCGACCAGGACGGTATAGTTGGAGCCGAAAAAGGGTTTCACCGGCACCCCGATGGCCTTGGACATGTCGTCGAGCAGCGGCTGCCAAAGGGGGCCCGCCGAAGCCTGGCTCTCGGCCGACAGGATGGCGAAGTCGATTTCCGTGGGCGCGGCGCCCGATTTGGCGTCGTCACCGTTGCCGCACGCCGACAGGCCGAGCACGGCGGCAGAGGCGGCAATGATCCCGAAACGACGGGTGATACGGGCGATGCTCATGCCTTGGTTTCCCAGAACGCGTCCTCGAACTCGGGACCGTAGATGTCGATAAGGGTCGGGGTGTCGAGGCCCGTCGAGGGCCCGTCGTAGACGACCTTGCCGGCCTTCAGCGCGATCACCCGGTCGCAGTAGCGGATGGCGTAGTCGACCTGGTGCAGGGTCACGATCACGCCCAGGCCGTCGCGCCGGTTCAGCTCGACCAGCAGCTCCATCACCTTGCGGGCGGACACGGGATCGAGCGACGCCACCGGTTCGTCGGCGAGGATGCCCTTCGCGCCCTGCACCAGCGCCCGGGCGATGGCCCCGCGCTGCTGTTGGCCACCCGACAGGGTGTTGGCGCGCTGGGCGGCATAGTCAGAGACGCCGACGCGGTGAAGCGCGGCCATGGCCTTGTCCTTGTCGGCGGTGGGCCAGGCCCCGAAGGCCCCCTTCCATGCGGGCAGGCGCCCCAGGGCCCCCAGCATGACATTGGAGAACAGGCTCAGGCGGCCGACCAGATTGAACTGCTGGAAGATCATGCCGACCTTCTGGCGCGCGGCCCGGACGGCACCGGTCGTGCGGCCGTTCTTCTGGACGCAGACGCCGAAGACGTCGATCTGGCCCTGGCCGGAATCGATCGACTGCATGCCGGTTATGGAACGCAGCAGGGTCGACTTGCCCGATCCGGACGGACCGATCAGGGCGACCATCTCTCCGGCCGCGACGGACACGCTGACTCCGTCCAGCGCCTTGCGGGCACCGAAGGTCTTGGACACGTCGCGGACCATTACGAGGCCGGGCGCGGGGCTGACGGCGGATGAACTCATGAACTCGCTGACGGCGGCTGTGAAACAGGCGCCGAATGCCGCGAGTGACGCGGTCCGGCAAGTCTTAATGCCACGCGGGCGGAGGCGGCGTAAAGCGCAACGGGCGAGCTCGACGATTCAGTGCCACGTGTTCGCCTGTTCGACCACTCGAATATCGTCCGGCAGCACCAAGGCCAGTCGCGCGCGTTCCAGGGCCTGATCGGCCTGTCGTCGGGCAGCGACTCCCAGGGGACCTCCGTCCCGCGCCAGCTTGGCCAACATCTTTTGGAGCCGCGTCGCGACCGCAACGTCACCCGCGCCGTAGCGGGCGATGGGACCGAAAACATCGGTGACCAGATCGTCCTCCTCAACGCCCGCGCCCCAGAGCCGGGAATGCCGCACCTCCTGCGGCGCTTCATTTGACAGGGCGGCCCATTCGTCCAGAGTCCGAACAGCCGCCGCCAAAACCTGGATGGCCGTGCCGGGATCATTGACACCCGGCGACAGGGCGCGGGCTGCAATCTCGCCCAGCACGATCAGACCGAAACGGGGATCCTGGTCAAACGAGCGATGACCGCCAATGGCGAAGGCCGTGCGGAACCTGTCCCGTCCCTTTGTGTCGCACTCCAGATTGCTGATGGCCGCGATCGCATCTCCAGCTCGCACATAGGCCCCGGGGGCGGCGAGGATCTCGACCTGGCAGTCCTGCCCTTCGGCCTCAGACTGCAGGCGCGCGGGATCGACGTTCTGAACATAGCCGGTCTCTTCGGCCAGGATCATGAAGCGGGCGTCTATATGCCCTTGGCGCCCGCCCAGCCACGGCGATTTGCGCCGCTCCTTCAGCGCCGCTCGCGCTTGGATTTCAGCCAGGTCGATTACATGGCCGACCCGCGCCAGGCTGGAGAGCCGGTTGATCCAGGCCAACAGGCGGAATGCGACGAGGCAGACCACGCCCAGGCTGAACAGGAACAGGATCGCGCGTCCCTCCTGACCATAGTAGTTGGCATTGATCGCGGTGACGGCGACGATCGCATAGAGGAAGGCCCCGACGAAGGTCGCCAAAGCCTTCTGGACCTCGGCATCGCTGGTCACCAGGGCGGAGGCGCGCGGTGTCGCTGCCTGAGACACCGCTGTGTAGGCCGTGACCATGGCTCCCACAGAAAAGGTGGCCACGCCCAGAAGACTGGATGCCAGAATGGTCAGGATTGAACTGACCGACTCTCCGCCCAACCGTTCTGCCACCTCCTTCGGCACCCACGGGGCTGCCAGTACGCCGATCAGGGCGGCGGCCGCCCCGGTGACCGCGTAGAGGCTGGCCCGCACCCAGAGTTGCCGTGCGAGCGTGCGCCACCAGAACAGCCAACGGTTCATCTATAATTCCCCCACGCGCAGCTTTCGCCCACCGTAACGGTTACCCGCACAGGCGGTTCAAGACGGAGCAGTCGCAAGCCGTCCGGGCGCGGATAATGTCGCAACCGTCGTCCGCTGCGCCTTGAAAAAACCGCTTTACATGACAGTCACGTGACCCTACATGCGCTGCTTCCGGCGGACCCCGTAGGTCTAACGTTGCGCTGCTAACGCCGGTCTGGGTTTAACAAATTACAGGGGTTTACGTGAATTGCGCACGTATCAATTTCCCCTGGACCTGGTCCGCGAGCGGTCCCCTGAACGTCCAGTCGCACTCGTGCGGCCGCGTTCGGTTTCCGTAGCGGCGCGCTGGTTCCAGGATAATCTCAAGGCTGACGTCTTCTATGCCGTGAAGGCCAATCCCTCGCGCTGGGTCATCGAGACCCTGGTCGAGGCTGGCGTGACCGGATTTGATGTCGCATCGCTTGCCGAAATCGAGCTGGTCCGCTCGGTCAGCACCGACGTGCGCCTGGCGTTCATGCATCCGGTGAAGAGCCGGTCCGCAATCACCAAGGCGTATTTCGATCACGGCGTCCGCACCTTCTCCCTCGACTGCGAGGACGAGCTTCAGAAGATTCTCGACGCCACCGGCGGCGCGAACGATCTGAACCTGCTCGTGCGCATGGCGGTTTCGGCCGACGGCGCGGCCTATTCGCTGTCCGGCAAGTTCGGCGTCTCGACCGATCAGGCCCCCTCCCTGCTGCTGGCCACGCGCCGGGCGGTCAAGGACGGGCTGATGGGCGTCTGCTTCCATGTGGGTTCGCAGTGCATGCGTCCGACCGCCTATCAGGCCGCCATGGCCCAGGTCGGTCGCGCCATCACCCGCGCCGGCGTGATCGTTGACATCGTCGACATCGGCGGCGGCTTCCCCTCGGTCTACCCGGGCATGGTCCCGCCGGACATGAGCGAATACGCCGACGCCATCCATCGCGGCTTCAACGAGATGCCCGTGTCGGAAACGACCGAGCTGTGGTGCGAGCCCGGCCGGGCCCTGGTCGCCGAATCCTCGTCGATCCTGGCCCGCGTCGATCTGCGCAAGGGCGACGCCCTGTATTTGAACGACGGGTCCTATGGCTCGCTGTTCGACGCCACGCACTCGCGCTGGCCCTTCCCGACCAAGCTGGTCCGGGACGGCGACGCGTCGAGCGATCTCAAGCCGTTCCAGTTCTACGGACCGACCTGCGATTCGATCGACCACATGCCCGGTCCGTTCTGGCTGCCGGCCGACATCCGTGAAGGCGACTTCATCGAGATCGGCATGCTGGGTGCCTATGGCGTGGCCATGTCGACGGGCTTCAACGGCTATGGCGAGCACGATCTCGCCGCGGTCGAGGATGCCCCGATGGCGTCGCTGTATGGCCTCGCGCCCCGCTCCATCCCGACCGTGCGCACCACGGCGGAAGAGCAGGCCCGCAAGGTCGTCCGGCTGTCGCGTCCGAAGGGCAAGGCCGGCCAGCGCAAGAAGGCGCGGCGCTAAAATCGTCACTTTGACGTTCTAATCAGCAGCGGCCCGTCGCTCCGTCCGGGCCGCTGCTTCTGTTCACGACGGGCGCTCAAACCAAAGGGAAACCCTTGCAATGAACGCTCCCGTTCAGACCAACACCAAGGCCGAACTGCTCCAGAACGTCGTCGAGCACATCGACATCACGTCCTTCGACGCCCGGCCCATCGTCGACGCCATGCGCAAGATGTCCTTCAGCTCGCGCGATACGGCCCGCGCCGCCGACATCTTCTCCATGGCGATCGAGGACAAGGATTGCTCGCCGTGGCTGATCCTGGCCGGCTCGACCTCGGCCGGCGGCTGCATGCACGTGTACCGCGACATGGTGAAGTTCGGCATGATCGACGCGATCGTCGCCACCGGCGCCTCGATCGTCGACATGGATTTCTTCGAGGCCCTCGGCTTCAAACACTATCAGGCCGCCGGCGAGGTGGACGACAACGTCCTGCGCGACAACTACATCGACCGGATCTACGACACCTATATCGACGAGGAAGAGCTTCAGAACTGCGATCACACGATCCTGGAGATCTGCAACGCCCTGGAGCCCCGCGCCTATTCCAGCCGCGAGTTCATCTGGGAAATGGGCAAGTGGCTGTCCGAAGGGAACGCCAAGAAGCCCGGCTCGCTGATCCAGACCGCCTATGAAGAGGGCGTGCCGATCTTCTGCCCGGCCTTCGTCGACTCCTCGGCCGGCTTCGGTCTGGTGAAGCACCAGAAGGAGCGGATCGCGGCGGGCAAGCCCTACCTCATGATCGACGCGGTCGCCGACTTCCGCGAACTGACCGACATCAAGATCGCGGCGGGCGTCACGGGCCTGTTCATGGTCGGCGGCGGCGTGCCCAAGAACTTCGCCCAGGACACCGTCGTCTGCGCCGAGATTCTCGGCATCGAGGCCGAGATGCACCGCTATGCGGTCCAGATCACCGTCGCCGACGTGCGTGACGGGGCCTGCTCGTCCTCGACGCTGAAGGAGGCCGCCTCGTGGGGCAAGGTGCAGACCACCCACGAACAGATGGTCTTCGCCGAGGCGACCACGGTCGTGCCCCTGATCGGCTCGGACGCCTATCACCGCGGGGCGTGGAAGAACCGCGACAAGCGCCGCTGGGCCAAGCTGTTCGGCAAGTAAGGCCGAGCACCCGCAGCGGCTTCAAAAGCCGCGGCGACAGCGCAGACAGACAAAGGGGCCGCGAGCGATCGCGGCCCCTTCTTTTTTGACCCGGTCCTAGCCTTCGCTGATGTCGCGGACCGCCCTCATCAGGGCCTCGACCACCCGGGCGGTCTCGGCTTCGCTCCAGTTGCCCGGCTTCATCTGCACGGCGTGACGCAGGGTGTGGAAAGCCTCGCGGACCACCTCCGGCGTCTGTTCGCCCGAGACCAGCCGGGCCGCCAGGGCCATGCGCTGCATGACGCCGTCGACGGCGGTGCGATTCTCGTCCAGCCAGGTCTGACCGGCTGGGGTCAGCGTGAAAATCCGCTTGCCGCTGGTATCCTCGACGCCGGCGATCAGGCCTTCGTCCGCCAGCAGCGACAGGGTCGGATAGACCACGCCGGGCGACGGGGCATAGCCGCCGCCAAAGGCCGTCTCGATGGCCTTGATCAGGTCGTAGCCGTGGCGGGGCTCCTGCTCGATCAGCGCCAGCAGAACCAGGCGCAGGTCGCCGGGGCCGAACATGCGCCGCCCCCGCCCGGGTCCCCGTCCCTCGCCCTCGCGGCCGGACCCGAACCCGCGGCCCATGGCCGCCCAGGCCGCACCGCGACCTTCGCCGCGCGGACCGCGACCCTCGCCGGCGGGGCCACAACGGTGGCGGCCGTGATGCTCGTGACGGCCGTGAAGGCCGCCGGTGTCTTCGTTGAATCCAAACATGGGGTGTCCTTGTCTCTTGTTCATGCCGCAAAGATATATCTTTGAAGATCGAAAGCAAGAGTCTTGAGATATATCTTTTGGAACGCCAGGAACCGCCCGGTCTGCGAGGCCTTTCGACAGGGTCAAAGGAGATCCACCCCATGACCGACAAGACCCCCACCACCCGCGAAGCCATCGAGGCCGAAGAGTCGGGCGAGCTGCCCGATCTGGGCCGGACGCCGGACGCCCTGATCGAGGCGTTGTCCGGCAGCGGCATGGGTTCGGACACCCGCGCGGGATCGCTGGAAGGCGGGGCTGCGAGCGGTTCGGACGACGATCCGGACCAGGAGGCCGTGGACCGCGCCATGGCGGAAGAAGGCCGCGCGGAGGCTGAGCGCGACGATGAGGCCAACGACGCCAAGGTCTGATCGCCTTGCTGTCGCCGCACCGATAGGCCACGGTAACGGCAACGAAAAAGTCTTTTCAGGACGATCCGGGATGAAGCGTATTGTAGCGGCCGCGCTGATGGCGGGCGCAGCCGGACTGTCGGCCTGCGAGAGGACAGCGGCCGATTCCGCGCCTGCGGTCGAGCCCACAGCGACATCCTCTTCCGTCCCGACCGCCCCGTCCGGCACGGTGGCGACCGACGTCGGCGCGGCCTCGGCCACCCCGGCCCAGCCGATCGTCGAGGGCGCGCCCTCCTTTGCCGTTCTCTATCCGGGCGGAGAGATCGATGCGCCGGCCACCGTCGCGACCAGCGCCGCCGGCCCTGGGGGCCTCGTCGCCTTCCGCACCGACGCGGACCCGGCGACCATCGTCGAATTCTACCGGACGCGGGCCGAGGCGGCCGGTCTGTCGTCCGTCATGGCCATGAATATGGGCGAGGCGCGGTCGTATGGTGCCGCCAAGGCGGACGCGGGGGCCAACCTGCAGGTCGTCGCATCGCCGATCGAGGGCGGGCAGACGTCCGTGCAGCTGAGCTGGAGCGCGGGCGGGTGAAGCGGCTCGCCGTCGCTGCCGTCGTCGCGCTCGGCGGTCTCGCCGGGGCCTGCGCGGCACAGGCACCGTCGGCGATGCAGGCGACGGCCACGACGCCCACCGGCTTTCTGGATGCGACCGTGCTGCAGGCCCTGGTCGATGCCGTGCCGCCGCCGCCCGTCGAGGGATCGCCCGCCGCCCTGGCGGACGCGGCGGGATCGCAGCGGATGCGGGCGCTGGAAGACACCGATCGCTGGACCCTGGCCATCCGCCACGCCGAACTGCGGCCGACCATCGCCATCTCCCATTTCGATTGCCTGCTCGGGACACGATTGACGCCGGAGCAGGCACCGTCGCTGATCGCCCTGCTGGACCGCGTGCTCATCGACGCCAATGCCGCCGCCGAACTGGGCAAGGCGCGCGCGTTCCGGGCCCGACCGGTCGGCGACGACCCCGATCGGCGGTCCTGCCAGGTCGTGTCCGCGGCGGGACGGGCCAGCGCCTCCTACCCTTCCGGCAGCGCATCGGTGGGCGCGGCCTATGGCGAGGTCATCGCCGCCCTGGCCCCGGATCGCGCGGCCGAGGCCCGTGAGATGGGTCGCCAGATCGGCATCAGCCGCCTGGTCTGTGGCATGCACTATCCGTCGGATGTCGAGGCCGGCAGGGTGCTGGGCGAGGCCGTGGTCCGGGCCGAGGCTGCCGATCCCGGCTATCAGGCGTCGATGGCCGCAGCCCGCGCCGATCTGGACCGCGCCCGCGCGGCCGGCCTGAGCAGCCCCGCCTGCGCCGCGGAACGGCTGGCCCTGGCCGCGCCCCTGCCCTGACCCCGGGGATGGACCAGATCGCCCCTCCCGTCGTCGAGGCGAGAGCCTGTACCGGCGACGAGATCGCCGCCCTGACTTCCGACGCGCCCGCGCCGATCGTGCTGGCCTGTCGGGCCACCCTGACGGCCGGCCAGACGGTCAAAAGCCGGGTGGTGTTCGAGGGGGCGGCATCGGCCGGCGCCGGGATCGCCTGCAACGGCGCGCAGATCGGGCGACCCGGCGTGGCCTCCAGCGTCGACGCACCGACCGTGCTGATCCAGTCGGTATCGACGCCGACCGGCTGGAGCCGGCCGACCGACGTCACGCTCAGGGATTGCATCGTCCACGGCAATATCCGTGTGCGAGGCCTGGGGGCCGGCGGGGACCTGGAACCGATCAGGGCCTCGTCGCGGACGGCTGACCACACCGCGACCACCCAGGCGGCGGCGCCCACGCGCATTCGCCTGACCAATCTGACCCTCGTGGCGACCGGCTCGATCCCGCTCTATGTCGGGCCCGGCGTGACGGACCTGACGTTCGAGGCATCGCGGGTGTCCGGCCGTTCGGTCTCTACAGCCGTCTACCTGGACGCCGAGAGCGCCGGGAACGTCATTCGCGGTGTGACCTTCAGCATCCGCACCGGCCGCGAGCAGATCGCGGTGGACGGCGCGGCGCGCAACCGGATCGAGCACAACACCTTTGCCCTGGGCGGGCGCGGCGGGGTGTTCCTGTATCGCAACTGCGGCGAGGACGGGGTCATCCGCCACCAGACGCCGTCGGACAACGTCATAACGGGCAACACCTTCACCGGCGTGCGCTGGCTGTGGCCCAACGCCGTGGTGGTGGGGTCGCGCGAGGGCCGCAGACGCTATTGCGCTGCGGACACCGGCTGGGCTTTCGGATCCAGCGTCGACGACGCAGACCACGCCGAGCGGAACGTCGTCGAGCGCAACGTCATCCGCTTCGGCTGGCGGCCGTTCTAGGGGCCTAGGCCGGCCGGGGCGCGGCCAGTGCGCTGTACAGGTCCGTGCGGCGATCGCGGAAGAAGCCCCAGGCGGCCCGGTGGCGGTCGATGTAGTCGAGGTCGAAGGTGTGGACCAGAACGCCCTGGTCGTCGCGCCCGAAGCTCTCGACCAGATCGCCGCGATGGTCGGCGATGAAGGACGAGCCGTAGAACAGCTGGCCCGCCTCGGTCACATGCTCGCGGCCCGTCCGGTTGGCCCCGACGACAGGCACCACGTTGGACACGGCATGGCCCTGCATGGCGCGCCGCCACGGATCGGCCGTGTCCAGTTCCTTGTCGTGGGGCTCCGATCCGATGGCGGTCGGATACATCAGGATCTCGGCACCCATCAGCATCATGGCGCGGGCGGTCTCGGGGTACCACTGGTCCCAGCAGATGCCGACGCCGATCCGCCCGAACCGGGTGTCCCAGACCTTGAAGCCCGTATCCCCCGGCCGGAAATAGTATTTCTCCTGATAGCCGGGGCCGTCGGGGATGTGGCTCTTGCGGTAGACCCCCATGGCCGAGCCGTCGGCGTCGAGCATGACGATGGAGTTGAAATAGTGCGGCCCCTCGCGCTCGAAGATCGAGACGGGGATGGCGACGCCCAGTTCTTTCGCCAGATCAGCCATGGCGATCACGGCCGGGTGCTCGCGCCAGGCGTAGGCCGTGCCGAACCACTTCTCCTCCTGCGAGACGCAGAAATACGGGCCCTGGAACAGCTCGGACGGCAGGATGACCTGCGCCCCCTTGCCGGCCGCCCCGCGGACGAGGTCGGCCGTGCGGGCGATGTTGGCGGCCATGTCCTCGCCATAGGCGGACTGGAGCGCGGCGACGCTGATCGTGCGGGCCATCAGGCAGGCTCCTGCTGGGTGATGCAGTGGAAGGATCCGCCGCCCGACAGGATGGCGGTCGACGGCAGCGGGATGATCTCGCGGTCCGGGAAGACGGTCGCCAGGCCCTCGCAGGCCAGACGCGCGGCGGTGTCGTTGCCATAGGTTGGCACGATGACCGCGCCGTTGGCGATCAGGAAGTTCATGTGACTGGCCGGGACCGGGCGCTCGTCCTCGTCACCGATGAAGCCGGGCGACGGCAGACGCAGCAGCTTCAGCGCGCGACCGTCGGCATCGGTCGCGGCCGAGATCGCGGCAGCGGCGGCGTCGAAGACGTCGTCGTTCGGATCGTTGCGGCCATAGGCCATAGGCAAGGCGACGACGCCGGGCGCGACGAAGCGGGCCAGATTGTCGACGTGGCCGTCGGTGTGGTCGTTGAGCAGGCCGTCGCCCAGCCAGATGACCTTGCGCGCGCCCAGAGATCCGGCCAGCGCGTCTTCGGCCGCCGTTTCAGTCCAGTCGGCGTTTCGGTTGGGGTTCAGCAGGCACTGTCGCGTGGTCAGGATCGTGCCCGCCCCGTCGTGATCCAGCGCGCCGCCCTCCAGCACGAAGTCGTTCCGGTCCAGGGCAACGCCCGTTGCGGCCCCGACCTGGGTCGCCACCGTGTCGTCGTGAGGCAGGTCGTATTTCCCACCCCAGCCGTTGAAGCGGAAGGCGGCGGCCCGCTGCGATGCCTCGCCGAAGATCGGGCCGGTGTCCCGCAGCCAGATGTCGCCGAAGCGGCCGGCCACGACCTCGACGTTCGCCACGCCGTCGAACCGGGCGCAGGCGTCGGCGAGGGCTTCATCGTTGCCCACCATCAGCTTCACCACCTCCCGGCCGGGTCCGGCCAGGGCCCGCACAAGGGCCTCGACCTCGGCCTGGGCGGGTTCGAGATTGTCTTCCCACAGCTCCGCATGGCTGGGCCAGCCGACCCACATGGCCCGGTGGGGCGACCATTCGGCGGGGATCGGGGACAGGGACATGGAGGCGAAAGCCCTTTCAGACGAACGGCGAACCCGAAGACGATGGGCAGGCGGGCCAGATAGCCATCCCCGCCCCCCGGTTCAACAGCGATGCCCCAAACGAAAGGAGGCGGCCCGTCGCCGGACCGCCTCCCTGTCGTCGTGATCGCCGTG
This sequence comes from Brevundimonas subvibrioides ATCC 15264, assembly GCF_000144605.1. Lineage (NCBI taxonomy): Bacteria > Pseudomonadati > Pseudomonadota > Alphaproteobacteria > Caulobacterales > Caulobacteraceae > Brevundimonas > Brevundimonas subvibrioides. The sequence goes on from NC_014375.1 coordinate 3,353,722, forward strand.
AAGCGACGTGGCCTAGAACTCGTAACGCAGGCCCAGCTGGATCGCCCAGAAGGACTTGCCGGCGTTGTCGCGGTTCTTGATGTCCGCCGTCGTGCTGGCGCTCGAGTAGCGGTAGGTGGAGCAGACGGGGTTGCCCGCTCCGCTCTGGACCACACCGGCAGCGTCGGCGCACTGGGCGTTGATGAGGTTCAGCGTGTCGCCGAACTCCTCAACGATGCCCCACTCGTCGTTCAGCAGGTTGGCCAGGTTCTGGACGTCGGCCACGAAGCGGAACTTGCCCGGCAGCCAGAAGGCCGGCAGTTCCTGGCTGAACTGCAGATCGATCTGGTAGGTCTCCGGCTGGTCGTCAGAGCCTTCGCCCTTCTCGACGATCTTCCCGTATTCCAGACCGAAGGTATCGACGAGGGTCCGGAAGCGATCCCGGGTCGCGGCGTCGGCGAAGGTGACGAAGCCGACATTCAGGTCGTTGGGATTCGCGTCGTTGGCGAAGTCCGGCACGTACAGCAGCTGGCTGCCGCGGTTCACGCCGAACGTCGGGCTGCGCGATGCGGCGTTGTCGCCCATCGTGAAGCTGATCGGACGACCGTCGCGGATTTCCCCGAACAGATTGAAGCGCGTCTGCAGGCCGTCGAAGAAGTCGTGCGTGTAGTTGAACTCGGCCTTGTAGCGGTTCGAGACCTCCTCGAAGGCGGTGCCGAAGGCTTCTTCGTTCGGATCGAGGCGCGAGGCACCGGTTCCGTAGAGCGAGCTGGCGGTGGAGCCGAACCGGGCACCCGAGACACGATCTTCGATGTTGGAGCGGGCATAGCCGACCAGGACATCCAGATCGCCGTCGAAGAAGCTGCGTTCCGCGCTGACGCCGACGCTGTAGCTTTCGCCTTCCGTGGTGTTGAACGCGACGATGTCGCGGTTCGAGCCGGGGTTGGTCGAGGTGATGCCGAAGGCGTTCCGCTGGACCGTGGTGCCGAGAATGCCGTCATAACGGATGCGGCCGTCCGGCGTGAACTGCTGGACGCCGTTGACCAGCAGAGGCTGGGCGCGGAAGTCGCGGAAGGACAGGCCCTTGTTCACGTCGGTGTAGACGACGTCGAGGCTGACCCGCCAGTTGTCGAGCGCCTGGTCACCGAAGCGGCCCAGGTTCGACCAGCCTTCCGGCAGCTCGACCGTGGTCGTCAGGAAGTATTTCCAGTCGGACGGCAGCTCGAAGTTCGGCGCGAGCGCATTCACTTCCGAGGTCGGCGAAGCCACAGCGCCAGCCTGCAGGGCCTGGACCGCCGCAGGGATGTCATAGCCGAAGCGGGGGTCCGCGACGTTGATGTTCAGAGCCGCCGCGCCGATCGCCTGGGTGAAGCCCGCGACGCCGGTCGTTTCACGGAAGGTTCCGTCCGGGTTCCGCTCGATCTGGATCCCCGAGGTGAGGACGCCCGTGTTGCTGTACGAGTTCGACAGGATCACGTCCGGCAGGCCGCCCGAGAACAGACCCAGGCCGCCGTTGACGGTCAGCCAGTCGGTGGCCTCCCACTTGAACGAGGCCCGCGGCATCAGCAGGCTGAACCCGTCGTAGGTCTGCTGGTTGCTGAAGCCGTTGCGGTTGAAGAAGTTCTGGTTGAACGCCACTTCCGTGTCGCTGCGGTACCAGTCGTAGCGGGCACCGGCCTGGACGCTCAGGTTGTCGAACAGCTGCAGCGTGTCCTGACCGAAGACCGAGTGGACGGTGTATTCGAAGTCGGCGGCCGCGTCTTCCGCATTGCCCGTGATCGAGTTGGTATAGATCAGGCGGCTGGCCTGACCGGCGGCGAAATCGGCGCGCGAGTCGAAGTAGTAGGTTCCGTCGCTGTTCGGCACGAAGATGTTGAACACCGAGACGGCCTGGCTCTGGTAGCCGAACTTGAACAGGTTGTCGCCGAGCGCGTATTCGCCCTTCGCCTGGATCTGCAGGTTGTCGGTGGCCAGGAAGTTGGCGTGGCGGTTCGAGTCGGGGCCGAAGCGGAAGACCGAGTTGGATCCGCAGCCCGTGATCGCATTGGACGTCACGGTGCGGGTGGCATCGGAGCACACCGTGATGTCGGAGAATTCCTGACCCGACGGCGGCTGCTGCAGGCGCTCGTATTCACGGAAGGTAACGCGGAGCTGGGTGGAGAAGTTGTCGGTCCACTGCGAGTTCAGTTCCGCCGCATAGGCGGTGTCGTCCTCGCCCGTGAGGTACCATTGCGAGTCGAAGCCCGCCGAGGTCCGGGACAGGTTGGTGCGCTGGATCAGGCCGGATTCGGCGTGACGGTAGGTCAGCGACAGACGCTGGCTGTCCGTGATGTTCCAGTCCAGCTTGCCGGTGTATTTCTCGTCCGTGATGGGCTTGGTGCGGGTGATGCCGCCGACCTCGAAGTCGGACGCATAGACGGTGTTGAACTGATTGACGAAGCCGTCGAGGTCGGCCTGGGTGATGCCGTTGATGTCGTTGGCAAAACCGCCGCCGGTCGGTCCGGTCGACGTCTGGTCGACCGTCTCATAGAGCTCGTAGGAGCTCGCGAAGAACAGACGATCGCGCCACAGCGGGCCGGAGAAGAAGAAGCCGTAGTTGGTCTGGGTGATCGCGGACGGCACGTCGACGCTGCGGATCGTGGTTCCGACCAGGCCGTCGTTCAGATAGTTGACGAAGGCCGAGCCGTGGAAATCGTTTCCGCCCGACCGCAGGACCACGTCCAGCGCGCCGCCGGAGAAGTCGCCGTTCTCGACGTCGACCGGAACAGCGCTGACGCTGAACTGTTCGATGGCGTCCAGCGAGACGGGGCCGCGGCGGGTCGGCGTGCCGCCGGTGTTCAGACCGAAGTCGTCCTGGGCCTGGGTCCCGTCGATGGTGATGCGGTTGGTGCGCGGGTTGGAGCCGGCGATCGAGATGCCACCGTCGCCACGCGTGTTCTGCGACACGAGGATGTTGCGGCGGGCGAGGTCACGGATGTCGCGGTTGACGGACACGACGCTCTGGACGCCTTCACGGTCGAGGACCGAGGTCACGCCGGTGTTGTCCGCGGTCACGTCGCGGATACCGACCACGACGACGTCGTCGACGGCGCTGCCGGCGCCGACATAGAGGGTGAGCGGGGTCGTTTCGGCGACCTGGAGGCTGATGTCTTCCAGGGTGCCGTTACCCGCGTCCGAGGTCGCCTCGACCAGGTACGGGCCACCCGGGCGCAGGCCACGGGCGGTGAAGGTGCCGGTGCCGTCGGTGACGGTGCTCAGCGTCGTGCCCGAAGGCAGGTGCGTCAGCGTGACCTGGCTGCCGGCGACCGGCGAGCCGTCGGCCGACACGACCGTGCCGCGGACGGCCGACGTGGTTTCCTGCGCATAGACGGCGCTGGACATCGCGAGCGACGTCAGAAGGGCCGTGCTGGCCCAGAACGCCCGGGAGCGGTTCGTCATTGTGTCTGTATCCCCACAGTTCGGGCGAACGCGCCCTATGGTCGACCGGGCACGGGCCCGTCGAAATCCAGCCCGATCTAAGGCGCAAAGCGAACCGTCGGACGACACTAATATGACAGACGCATGACAAGGCACAGGGGTGACACGGGCGCCACAGTGGCCACGGGTCGCAGGGCTCAGCTGCCCCAGACCGCCCGGAGCCGGGCCGCCCGCCCGCAGAAGCGGGTGTAGCCACCGTAACGCACCGGGTTCAGACGCGCGAAGTCCTGATGGTAGGCCTCGGCAGGCCAGAACCGGCCGGCCGCGCGCACGGGCGTCGTGAAGCGCCGCGCACCGATCACCGCGACCGCCGCGGCGCGGGACGCCTCGGCCACCGGGCGTTGCGCCGCCGTGGCGAAGACGGCGGTGGCATAGGCTGGCCCGGTGTCGCAGAACTGGCCGTTGGCATCCGTCGGATCGATGGTGCGCCAGAACCGGTCGACCAGCTGGCGATAGGAGATGCGGGCGGGATCATAGGTCACCTGCACCGCCTCGACGTGATCGTTGCCGCGCGACACCGCCTCATAGGTCGGGTTGGCGGACCGCCCCCCCGCATACCCCGAGACGGCCGAGACGACGCCCGGCATGTGCTCGAAGTTGGATTCGACCGACCAGAAACAACCGCCCGCGAAGACCGCCACCTCGCGCCGGCCGCTGTCGGGGCCCGACTGGACCACGGGCGGCTGGGCACCGGCGGGCTCTCCCTGCGAGCAGGCCCCCAGGGCGATGGCGGCAGCGACGGCGAGGCGGGTCAGGGCAGTCATGGACAAACTCCGGGGGCGACCGAGGAACTCGGGAACGAACCAGATACGCACCGCATCCGCCACGGGATACATCGCCGCGTTCGCTTCCGACGCCTGACGCTGAGCTACCCAGCGGTTTCGAAGCGTGTTGCGACGGCTTTTGCGGTGGGTTTGAGGGCCTTGGGTTCGTGGTAGTTTCCGTTGACCTGTGTCTGGTCGATGACGTGGGCGCGGAAGCGGACGAACAGGTCGGGGTCTGGGGTCCGGGGGCGGGTCCAGAAGGCGTCGATGGTCTGCTGGTCGGTGAGGCCGTCGAAGTCGAAGAAGGCCTCGCCGAGGACCTTGACGGGGGTCTTGAAGCCCAGGGCCGACAGGGCGGCCGAGGAGTTGTTGACCACCATGCCGGCGGAGGCGCGGCACAGCTGGGCCAGGTTGCCGCCGTCGATGAAGTCGACCCGGTCGGCGATGCCGCGTTCGATGGCCAGGACCCGGGTCATGCGGCGCAGGTCGACCAGGCCGGGATCCAGCGGATGGTTCTTGACCACCAGCCGGGTGCCGTCGGGGGCGTGTTTCGCGAACGAGGTCAGGACCTCGGCCAGGAAGGCGGTGTTGTCGGCATAGTGGGAGTAGCGCAGCAGCTGGGCGTCGCCCTCGCGCTGCAGGCAGGCGATGAAGAAGGGCCCGCGCGCGCGGATGACCCCGGCGTCGGCCTCCTGGGAGGACCGCAGCATCAGGCCGAAGTAGCGCCGGATATGGCTGGCGCACTGCAGCCAGGCCGGGGTCGTATAGGGCTGGGCATAGCGGCGGAAGGCGAACGGCCGGACCAGGAACTGCAGGAAGTGATACAGGCTGATGTTGGCCACATGGTGCGGCAGGGCGCGTCCGACGGGCCGGGCCGGCACGATCTCGGGGATGGGCGGGTCATAGGCCGCCCGCGCGCGCGCCAGACCGGAGCGGGCGTTGACCCCGTCCTGCTCGACCGTGATCCAGTCCGGCCGGAAGTAACCGTTCTCGAGGACCCAGATTCTAAGGGCGCTACCGCTCGCGCCGCGGGCGCTCGCTGCTTGAGCGCGTTCCTGGGTCGCCGCACCGCCAACGCCCGGCTCGCGGAGCCTCGCTGCCTGGGCGGGGGAAGAATCAGAGGAAGCGTCGACCGCCAAAGCCTTGAGGGCGTCGGCCTGGGTCAGGACGGCCTGGTTGTAGGGGCCGCCCTCGCCGAACACGACCAGGTCGGTCAGGCCGTGGGCGGTCACCAGTCCGGCCAGCCGGGCGGGCCAGTCGCGCACGTCGCCGTCGAAGGTCAGGCCGCCGGGGCGACGCCAGTAGACCAGGTCGCCGATGTTGAAGATCATGCGCCGGACCCGGGCGCCCCTGGCCTCCAGCTCGGCCGCCAGCACCCGGCCGAACGGGCCGAACGGCGCGGTCACGATCAGGAAGTGGCGGCCTTCCAGCGGCAGGGCGCTGTCGCTCGCAGGATGCAGGGCGCTACCGCTCGCGACGCGGTCGCTCGCTGCCTGAGCGCGGGAGTGTTGCAGAGGGGCGTGGGCCGGGTCCAGCGCGATCGGGGGCGCAACCGGCGTCAGGACGGGGGTGGTGTCGTTGGCCACGCGACGGTCCGCCACGACGCGGCGATCGACGGGCGGACGCGGCCGGCGCGCGGGAATGCGGACATCGGCCATGCTCAGGCGTGGCTCGCACGGACGGCGAAGGCGGCTTCGGTCGGAGAGACGATCGTCGAGGCGCAGCGCTTTGACATGGGTCTCCTTGTCGCGCCGTGATCCGCCGGGATCAACCGGCTTGTCCGGAAAAGCGATCGGAAACGACCCGTTTCACAGAACCGCCGGATAATCGTGGGTTGTTCGACACATATCGTCAGCCCCCGGACGGTGTCGCTGGAGAGCGCTACCGCTCGGCGCGCGGAGCCTCGCGGCTTGAGCGCAAACAAAACCGCCGGGCCCCTCGCGAGGCCCGGCGGTCAAGTGTTTCGTCGCATCGGCGACCGTTCACCGGGCACCGGACCCGGATCGTGAGATCCGGGCCGGGCCGTGGAAGCGGTTCTTAGAAGTTGATGCCGATGGTGGCGCGACGGTTCAGAGGCTCGCGAACGCCGTCGGCGGTCGGACGGGCCAGGTTGGTTTCACCCTTGCCGTCGAGAGCGATCACGCCGCCGTTGACGCCGTTGGACACCAGGGCGTCAGCCACGGTGCGGGCACGACGGTTCGACAGGCCCACGTTGTAGGCGGCCGAGCCGGACGTATCGGCATAACCGACGACCAGAACGCGCGTCGGACGACCCGACTTGGCGTAGGTGGCGGCTTGCGTCACGACCGAGCGGGCTTCCGCCGTCAGGTCCGAGCGATCCCAGTCGAAGTACACCACGAACTCACGCGCCGTCGGGGCCGGAGCCGGCGGAGGCGGGGGAGGCGGCGGCGGGGGCGGAGGAGGCGGCGGGGGCGGGGGCGGCGGGGGCGGAGGTGCCATCGGCGCTTCGTCGGCACCGAACGCATAGCGCAGGCCCAGCGTCACGGTGTGCGACTGGTCGTAGTCGCCTTCGAACGTGCCCTGGTTGCGCGTGACCGGAGCCGACACGGTGTCGAACTCGGCATCGCCCGTCAGGTAACGGTAGGTCAGGTCGATGTTGGCGCGGTCGCCGACAGCGTAGCTCAGGCCGGCGATGGCCTGGGCGGCGAACTTGGTCGACGAGTCGTCGGCCACGATCGAGCCGGCGCCCTGGCGGTAACGGCCGGCGAAGTCAGCGGCGACGCGGTTCACACCGACGCCCAGACCCACGAACGGACGAACGCCCCAGTACTCGCCACCGATGTCATAGATGACATTGGCCATCAGCGTGGTGGATTCGATGTCGCCTTCCGGGGAGAAGCAGGGACCCGTGGCCGGCGTGAAGTTGCAGATGCCGTTCGTGCCCGACACGGCGCGAACCGTGCCGATGTCGCCCGAGCGATAGCCGCCCTCCAGCTCGACGCGCCAGTTGGCGTCGAAACGGTAGCCCAAGCGCGCAAACGCAGCCCAGCCGTCGTTCACTTCAAAATTGAAGTTCTGACCCGTCACCGAAGACTCGGCGTTGATGTCGTCGATGATCTGGTAACCGGCGTCTACCGCACCGTACCAGCCGTCCGGCTCAGCCGATGCAGCACCAGCCGACAGGGCAAGTGCCGCCGCCGCGCTGGAAGCCAGGAACAAAGTCTTGAAACGCATGGGTGTGAGCCCTCCGCAGCCATAATTGATTCATGCGGCGGTCTCACCGCCAGCGCGGGTCATAACAGCGTTGCTGCTGGAGGTCGATACCCCCAGTGCCCCCGAGCACGGCAAAGGACCGACCGTGACGTTGAAGCTACAGGAGAAATCCCGAGGAACGGCCGGATTGATCGACGCAGAGACCGTGGTCTCACCGCCAGAACCGTTGTAATGTCGCAGCCGCATGGACGACACCCCTGGAAGCCGGGCGAAGAGGGACGGCGTGGACAGGCGCGCCGCCGTCGAACGCTTTGTGAGGCCGAACGCGGCCGGATACGCTTCATGGTGAGGTCGAAGCGGTCCGTCGGCGTCTTTACCGCCACGCGGGCTGAGTACGGGCTGTTGCGGCCGCTTCTCGCCGCCCTCGACCGGTCGGCCACCCTGACACCCCGGCTCATCGTGTCGGGAACGCACCTGTCGGATCGCCATGGCGGCACCCTGACCGAGATCGAGGCGGATGGACGAACGCCGTCGGCCTGCGTGCCGGTGCTACTGGCGGACGACAGCGGTCGCTCGGTCGCCGCCGACATGGCGGCCGTGCTGGCGGGCGCGGCCGAGGCCTACCGCACGCTGGAGCTGGAGGCGGTCATCATCCTGGGCGACCGGACCGAAGCCCTGGCGGCGGCGGCGGCGGCCGTTCCGCTGGCCCTGCCGATCGTGCATCTGGAGGGCGGCCACCGGACCGCCGGGGCCGTCGACGACGCCATCCGCCACGCGATCTCCAAACTGGCGGCGCTGCATTTCACGGGGGCCGAGCCCTATCGCCAGCGCCTGCTGCAGATGGGAGAGGCCCCGGAGCGGGTTTTCACCGTCGGCTCCACCGGCGTCGACAATCTTGAAGCCTTCGGTCGCAAGACGGCGGCCGAGGCCTCGGCGATCACCGGGCTGGACCTGCCCGAGGGCTTCGTTCTCGCGACCTTTCATCCCGAAACCCTGGCCGCGACGCCGGCCGGGGACCAGGTCGCCGCCTTCATCGCCGGTCTGGAGGGGGCCGGCGACCGGACCCTGTTGATCACCCTGCCCAATGCGGATGTCGGCTCCGGCACGGTCCGGGCCGCGCTGGAGCGGTTCGCCGCCCGGGCGCCGGATCGGGTGAGACTGGTCGCGTCTCTCGGCGCGAAGGGCTACGCGGCGGCCCTGACCGCCTGTGCCGCCGTCGTCGGAAACTCGTCCAGCGGCATGATCGAGGCCCCGGCGGCGGGTGTTCCGACGGTCAATGTCGGCGATCGTCAGGAGGGGCGGCTGCGCGCCCCCTCGGTGATCGATTGCGCGCTGTCACCGGACGCGATCGCGAGCGCCCTGCGCCGGGCCCTGGATCCGGACTTTCGCCGGATGGCGAAGGCCCAGCCGCCGATGTTCGGCGATGGCCATGCCGGCCAGCGGATCGTGGACATTCTGGAGACGACGGACTTCGCCGGTCTGGCGCGCAAGCCGTTCATCGACCTGCCGATGCGCTGACGTCAGCGGCGGACGCTGTCCAGCGGTCGGGATGACTCGCCACGGACATGGGGCCAGAGCGCCTCGCAGACGGCGAAGTCGAAGGCGGTGTCGACATCCCAGCCGCATTCGGGTCGCATCAGGTAGGCCAGGGTGCCCGGACCCACGAACCCGCGGGTCGCCAGCATGCTGTCCGGTCGGCCGACGTAGAGGGCTCCGTTGACCACCACCCTCTCCCCCGTCGCGGCTGCCGCCCGGTGGAAGGTGCCGTCAGGATCGACCTGTCCGTAGAAGGACGCCGGTTTCAGCATCGGGGAGACGCCGATCACCGCGGGCGCGTCGCGATCGTGGCACAGGGCGACGGCCGCATCGATATCGACCTGCGTCCGCAAGGGCGAGGTCGGCTGCAGCAGGACGACATAGTCCCAGTCCTGGTCGAGCGTCTGCAGCACATGGGCGATCGCATCCATCACCGAAGCCTGCGGCCCGGCCAGACCTGGCGGTCGATCCACCACCGGGACCCCGGCCCGCTGCGCCAGCTCGGCCACGCCGGGATCGTCGGTGCTGACGACCAGATGATCCAGGGTTTCCGAGGCCAGCCCGGCGTCCAGCGTCCAGGCCGTCATGGGACGTCCGGCCAGAGATCGCAGGTTCTTGCCCGGCAGCCCCTGCGAGCCCGCCCGCGCGGGAACGATGCCGAGCACGCGCCGTCCGTCGATCATCCCGTTCCTCCCTCGGAGCATCTCCTTGTGGCACGCGCGAGCCTTACGGGCGGTTAACCATGGGCGGGGGATCATGCCCGCGCCGGCGCGTGCGTCGTCAGGGAGCGCTGAACGGGTGGATCAGGACATGGAGGGCGACCGGACGACGGCGTCGCTGGCGGGACAGCGGGTGCTGGTGACGGGGGCCGGTGGTTTCATCGGCAGCCGGCTGTGCGAACGGCTGGTCGCGGACGGGGCCGAGGTGCGGGCGCTGGTCCGATATACGTCGGACGGGGACGCCGGCTGGCTGGACCGCTCGCCGATCCGCAAGGACATCGCCGTCGTCAGGGGGGATCTGGCCGACCGGGACAGTGTCTTCGCGGCCGTTCGTGACCGGGACGTGGTGTTTCACCTCGGGGCCCTGATCGCCATTCCCTATTCGTACGAGGCCCCGGAGAGCTATGTCCGCACCAATATCCTGGGCACGCTGAACGTGCTTCAGGCCGTGCGGGAACTCTCGGTCGGCCGTCTGATCCACACCTCGACGAGCGAGGTCTATGGCTCGGCCCAGACCGTGCCGATGACGGAGGCGCATCCGCTGGTAGGCCAGTCGCCCTACTCCGCGTCCAAGATCGGGGCCGACAAGCTGGCCGAAAGCTATCACCGGTCGTTCGGGACGCCGGTCGTGACGTTGCGGCCCTTCAACACCTTCGGCCCGCGCCAGAGCGCGCGGGCGGTGATTCCCTCGATCACCATGCAGCTGCTGGCCGGGCGCACGATCCGGATGGGCGACACCCGGCCGACGCGCGACTTCGTCTTCGTCGACGACACGGTCGACGCCTTCGTCCGCGCGGCGACGGCTTCCGGCATCGAGGGTCTGACGATCCACTTCGGCGGCGGCCGGGAGATCGCGATCGGCGACCTGCCCGCCCTGATCGGGGCGGCGGCCGGCCTGCCGGTCAGCGTCGAGATCGATCCGCAGCGCCTTCGTCCCGCCGCCAGCGAGGTCGAACGCCTGATCGCGGACGCCTCCCTGGCCCGGCAGCGTCTCGGGTGGCAGCCCCGGGTCAGTGTCGAGGAGGGCCTCGCCCGGGTCGTGGCCTTCATCCGCGACCATCCGGGGCTCTACCGGCCCGAGGAGTATGCGGTGTGAGCCGCGCCGATCCCATCGCCGGCAATCTGCTGCCGCCCGACGCCAGTCTGCTGGACGCGATCGAGCGGATGGATGCCGTGCGGCGCAAGCTGATCGTCGTGGTCGACGCGGACCGTCGCCTGCTCGGCACGGTGTCGGACGGGGACATCCGGCGCGGCCTGATGCGTCGCCTCGAGATGCAGGCCCCCGTCAGCGCCGTCATGAACCGCGACCCGGTGGCGGTCCGCGTGGCAGGACCCGAAGCGGAGGCGATGGTTCGCCTGTCCGAGCGGGGCGTCTCCCTGGCCCCCCTGCTGGACGGGGGCGGCCGGGTCGTGGGCCTGTATCCCGACGCCGCGATCGCCACGAAGGCGCGGGACAATCTGGTGGTCATCATGGCCGGCGGGCGCGGCGTGCGCCTGGCTCCCCTGACCCAGACCTGCCCCAAGCCGATGCTGAAGGTCGCGGGACGGCCGCTGCTGGAGAGCATCATCGAACGGTTGAGAGACCAGGGGTTCAGCCGGTTCCGCCTGGCGGTGAACTATCTGGCCGAGGTGATCACCGACCATTTCGGCGACGGATCGGCCATGGGCGTGGAGATCGACTATCTGCGCGAGGATCATCCGAGGGGGACGGCCGGCGCGCTGTCGCTGCTGCGCGAACCGGTTACGGCACCGGTCGTGGTCCTGAACGGCGACGTGCTGACTCGTCTGGCCTTCGGCGACCTGATCGACTTCCACCTTGAACACGGCGCGAGCGCGACCCTGTGCGTGCGGGAACACCAGTTCCAGGCCCCGCACGGCGTGGCGGAGATCGAAGGCGTACGCCTGACGTCCTTGCGCGAAAAGCCGACGTTCCGCTGGCAGGCCAACGCCGGGATCTATTGCCTGGACGGATCGCTGCTGTCGCGCATCCCGGCCGACGGTCCCTATGACATGCCCGAGCTTCTGTCCGCCCTGGTCGGTGACGGCGAGACCGTCTGCGCCTATCCGATGCACGAATACTGGCTGGATATCGGCCGGCCACCGGATTTCGAGAGCGCCCAGGTGGCGGCCGTGAGCTTTCCGGTGGACGGCCGGACCGACTGAGGTCCGCCGGCCATTCCGGACCAGACTTGCCGCCGCCTTGTGATTACGGATCGCGCGTCTAAAAGCGGCCGACCTGAAACTGTGCGGATCCACGCTTGATGCCCGAGACCATCGCCTGTGTGGATGGCCGCGACCTGTCCCTGACGCAAGGATCCGGGATTGCGACATACGGACGGAACCTGCTGACGACCCTGTCCCGCATGGGCGTCGGGACCCAGGTCCTGTACGGCCCGCCCACGCCCGTCAGCCCGGACCCGCTGATCAACGAGATCGCCCTGGCCAACCCCGACAAGACGGCGGGGCGTCCGACGGCGCTCAAGCGTTTCGTCCGGACGACCCGGGCCCGGTGGGGCCTGCCGGCTGTGCCCGTCCGGCCCGGCCAGGTGATCTGGCCCCGGGACGGTGCCGCCCCGCCGGCCACCGACTCCTACTGGGCGAGCCAGGACGTGTTCCGGACGGCCCATCGTGCCTTTGTGAAGACGGGTCGGCTGACGGACATCCGCTTCAGGCCCGACAGCGATATTCCGAGGCCGGACGTGTGTCACTGGACGGCGATCATGCCGCTGCACGGTCGCGATGCGCTGAACCTGTATACGATGCATGACCTCATCCCGCTGCGGCTGCCGCAGCTGTCGCTGAGCAACAAGGAGCATTACCTGGCGATCTGCCGCGCCATCGCCGACCGGGCGGACCACATCATCGTGGGCTCGGACTCGGCGAAGACCGACATCGTCGAGATGATCGGCGTCTCGCCGGATCGCATCACCAATACCTACCACGCCGTGCAGCTGCCGCCGGGCCACATGGAGCGGTCCGACGACGAGATCGCCCGGGAAATCGAGGGGGCCTTCGGACTGCCGTGGAAAGGCTATTTCCTCCACTACGGCACGATCGAGCCGCGCAAGAACCTGGGCCGGACGGTGGAAGCCTATCTGGCGTCGGGCGTGACGACACCGCTGGTGATCGCCGGCGGAGACGGCTGGCTGTTCGAGCCTGAAACGGCGCTGCTGGACCAGGTGCGCGCCGGCGAGGGCGCGGCGGGCGGACGGATCACCAAGCTGAAGTATCTGCCCGCCGGTCTGCTGGCCAGCCTGGTGCGGGGGGCCAAGGCCCTGCTCTTCCCCTCCCTGTACGAGGGATTCGGCCTGCCGGTGCTGGAGGCCATGAGCATGGGCACCGCCGTCCTGACCTCGACCGCCGGTTCGCTGCCCGAGGTCGCCGGCGGTGCCGCCATCCTGGTGGATCCCTATGACGTCAACAGCATCCGCAAGGGCATCCTGGCCCTGGACCAGGACGATGACCTGCGTGACGCCATGGTCGAGCGGGGCAGCGCCCAGGCCCTGCTGTTCTCTCCGGAAGCCTATGAAGCGCGCCTGACGGATCTCTATACCCGACTGGGGCTTCGCCTGGCCCCGACAGCCCGGGTCTGACTCAGGCCGATCGCGCGCGTTCGACCCGCAGGCTGCCGTCGACGGCGACGAAGGCATCGACGTCGGTCTGGCGGAATTCGAGGATCACCGTGTTCCCGGCGTTCCGGAGCTCGAAGCCCCGGGGGGTCGGGCTCCAGTGCGTGGCCGCCGCCATTCCGGTCAGGGCGCATCGCTCGACGTGCACACCATAGCCGCCAGATGCGGCCTGCCGGTTCAGGGCCAGGGTGCAGTCGCCCGATCCATCGGCGGACGAGAAGGTCCACAGGCCGATCACGGCCTCGATATCGCCTGATGGCGCGGGTGTCTCGGCAGGTGACACGGCTGGCCGCTCCTTGGAATGACAGGCGCTGGTGAGGACGGGCACGGTGCAAAGCCACACCGCGAGGGGGAGGGCTGAAGCCAACGTCATGCCTCGTCCTTCATCTCCGTGACCCGACGCGTTCAGCGGTCACAACCGTCCGTGACTGATAGCGAAAGCGGGACCGGCGTGCCACCACCTTTAAGAGAACGCGCCGAGCGGCTAGAGTGACATGGAAGGAGTCCGTTCCGCGTGTTCAGCCACCTGCTTCCCAGACAGCCGGGCACCGAGCCGCTGGCCGAGGCCTTTCGCGCCTGTCGTCAGCACCTGATCGGCGCCCTGGTCTTCAGCGCGCTGGCCAATCTGCTGTATCTGGCCCCGACCCTCTACATGATGCAGGTGTACGACCGCGTGGTTCCGACCGGCGGGTTGCTGACGCTCTTGCTGATCTCTGTGGTGGCGGTGTTCGCCCTGGGAACCCTGGCGCTGCTGGACTGGCTGCGCGCGCGCCTGTTGCTGCGCGCCAGCCTGCGGCTCGACCGGCTTCTGGCGCCGGTCATCCTGACGAGGCTTGTGGAAATCCGGACTCCGCGCGCGGCAACCCAGGCAATGCGCGAGTTCGATACGGTCAGGTCAGCCGTGTCGGGCCAGGGCATCCTGGCCCTGCTGGATGCCCCATGGACGCCGCTTTATCTGGTGTGCTGCTTTCTGGTTCACCCGGCGATCGGCGTCCTGACGCTGGTCGGAGGCGGCCTGCTGTTCGCACTGGCGGTGCTCAACGAGCGCGACAGCCGCCCAAGGCTGAAGCGCGCCATCCACTCCACGGCCACCGCCTACGCGGCCCAGGAAGGCATTATCGCCCAGAGCGAGGTCGTGCGTGCGCTGGGCATGCGGCAGGCCAGCGTCAACCGACAGATCACCGAGCGCGCGAGCGGGGTGGCGCACTATGCTGACGCCCAACTGAACGGTGGCAAATATTCCGGTGCGATCAAGTTCCTGCGGCTGGTCATGCAGTCCGGCTCGCTGGGGCTCGCCGCCTTTCTCGCCGTCAAGGGTCAGATCTCCCCGGGCTCGATCATCGCGGCCTCGGTGCTTTTGAGCCGCACCGTGGCTCCGATCGAAATGCTGGTCGGTGCCTGGCCCAGTCTGAATCAGGCGCGGTCCAGCTGGCTCGCCCTTGTCGAACTGTTCACATCAACCTCGGGCATCGATCGGGCACGGACGGCGCTTCCGGTCCCCAAGGGCAAGCTGCAGGTCGAGGACGTGACGGTCCAGCTGCCGGGTACGGATGCCCCGCAGCTCCGCCAGATCTCCCTGTCGCTGAACCCGGGCCAGACCCTGGGAGTCGTCGGTCCCAGCGGATCCGGCAAGACGACGCTGGCCCGGGTTCTCGCAGGCGGGCTGGCCCCGACCTTGGGCACCATCCGCCTTGACGGTGCGGACTATCTGGCCCGGTCCTCAGACGATCTGGCCAGTCACATCGGCTATCTGCCCCAGGTACCCAGTCTTCTGGCAGGCTCGATCAAGGACAATATCTCGCGTTTTTCGGCCTCGCTCGGGAGCGGATCGGGCGACATTGACCTCAAGGCGGTCGCGGCGGCCAAGGCTGCCGGGGCCCACGACCTCATCCAGCGCCTGCCCCAGGGCTATGATACTCAACTGGGGGCGATGGGATCCGGCGTTTCGGCCGGACAGGCCCAGCGGATCGCCCTCGCCCGCGCCCTCTACGGGGATCCCGTGCTGCTTGTGCTGGATGAACCGAACTCCAACCTCGATCAGGAGGGCGAGGCCTCCCTCATGACCGCAATCCTGTCGGCCGCTGCCCGGGGTGCCGCGGTGGTCCTTGTGGCGCACCGCGCCGGGGTCCTGTCCCGCGTCGACCGACTGGCCACCATGGCTGACGGGACGATCACGATGGAAGGCAAGCGGGAGGAGGTTCTGGCGCGCCTGAGGAGCACCTCTCCCCAAGTGTTGACCCGCCCGCAATGACAGATGCTCCCCCCCTCCCGCCGGACGCGGTTCCGGTGTCCGATTCGCCATCGACCGACATGCGCGCCGGCATGGCGGTCATCGGCGTGTTCTTCGTCCTGTTTCTGGGCTGGGCCGCCATCGCGCCGCTCGATGCGGGTGCCTACGCCGCGGGACAGGTTGCGGTTTCGGG
Source organism: Brevundimonas subvibrioides ATCC 15264 (assembly GCF_000144605.1). NCBI lineage: Bacteria > Pseudomonadati > Pseudomonadota > Alphaproteobacteria > Caulobacterales > Caulobacteraceae > Brevundimonas > Brevundimonas subvibrioides. The sequence continues at coordinate 3,369,423 of NC_014375.1, forward strand.
AAACCGGCAGGCCGTCCAGCATCAGCAGGGCGGGGTCGTCAGCGCGCTGCACGTCGCCGAGGGCGACCGCGTTCGCCGCGGGCAGGTGCTCGTCGAGCTTGCGACCGGCGAACTTCAGGCGACCGAGCGGGGCGTCACCGGACAGGTCGTTTCGCTGCTGGCGCAGCGGGCCCGGCTGATCGCCGAACGGGATGGACTGGCGTCGATCACGACGCCCGCCGAGTTCGCCGGCTACACGGGGCCTGATCTGGCGCTGGCGCAGGATGCCATGCGCCTTCAGAGGCTCCAGTTCATGGCGCGTCGAAACGGCCGATCGACCGAGACAGGCGTTCTGACCCAGCGGATCGGACAGCTGAACCAGCAGGTCGAGGGGCTGCAGCGGCAGATCGAATCCAATGTGGCGCAGCGGCAGCTGATCGAGCGCGAATTGGACGGCGTGCGCAGCCTCGCAGCGCGAGGGTTCGCGCCCCAGACGCGCGTCATGGCGCTGGAGCGCACCGCGGTCGCGCTGGACGGAGAGCTGGGCTCGCTCCGCGCCCAGGTCGCGGGAACCAACGAAGCCGTCGGGCAGACGCGCCTGCAGATGCTGGGCGTCTCCACCACGATGGAGGAGGACGTCGCCGACCAGCTGCGACAGGCGGAGGTCTCGCTCAACGAATTGCGCCCGCGCCTGGCGGAGCTGAGGGCGCAGATCGCGCGATCGCGCGTCCGGGCCCCCGCGACCGGCGAAGTGGTGGGGGTGACCACCTTCACCGTGGGCGGGGTGATCACGCCGGGCCAGACCTTGATGGACATCGTGCCCGAGAATGCCTCCCAGGTGATCATCGCTTCAATCAACCCGTCGGACATCGACAACCTGCGGCTGGGACTGTCGACCGAGGTCAAATTCCCGGGACTGCGCGAGCAGTCCACGCCGTTGTTGCACGGCACGGTCACACGGCTGTCCCCCGACAGTTTCACCGACGAGAAATCAGGCCGGACCTACTATCGGGCGGAGGTCGTCATCCCGCCGGGCGAGCTGGTCAAGCTCGGCGCGTCCGCCCAGAGCATTCGCCCCGGCATGCCTGTGGAGGTCGTGGTTCTTCTGCGAAAGCGGACGGCCCTTCAATATATGATCGAACCCCTGACAAGCGGTCTATGGCGGAGCGGGTCGGAACAGTAGAGGCCTGTGTCACGTCATCGACATAATCCCGAACAACGTTCACTGAACCTTTAAGCGTTGCCTGAAAAGGCGGGATTTGCGCTTCCATGAGGCGCGGCATTATGTCTAAACGGCCGCATGGCCCTCTATCCCGTTATCCTTTGTGGCGGCTCCGGCACGCGCCTCTGGCCCGCGTCGCGGCCGTCACGACCGAAGCAGTTCATCCGCCTCGCCGGGAACCGCTCGCTGTTCCAGGACACCGTGATACGGGTCGCCAGACTGGTCGAAAACGAAGGCAAGCTCCTCGTCGTCGCCGGTCAGGGCCACCGCGACGTGATCGATGCCCAACTGGCTGAAATCGATACGTCGGCCCAGGTGCTGCTGGAACCTGAAGCCCGGGATTCGGCCGCGGCCATGGCCGCAGCCGCAGCATGGGTGGCGCGCAACGATCCGGACGGGATTCTCGCGTTCGTTGCATCCGACCACTACATCCCCGACGACGAGGGCTTTCGTCGCTCGATCCTCGACGCGGTCCAGGGCGCGCGCGCCGGCCGGATCGTCACCCTGGGGATCAAGCCGACCGAGGCCTCCTCGGCCTACGGCTACATCAAGCCCACCGGCCCGGGATTGTCCGAGATCGAGACCTTCTGCGAGAAGCCCGACGCGGAGACGGCGCTGCTCTACATGCAGGCCGGCTACCTCTGGAACAGCGGCAACTTCATCGTCAGCGCACGGACCCTGGGCGACGAACTGGCCCGGTACGCCCCCGCCGTGCAGGAGGCCGCCGTGGCCGCCCTGCCCCCGGTAAACGACAGTGCGATCCAGACCTTCGGCCCTGCGTTCACCGATGCGCCGAAAATCTCGATCGACTACGCGGTGATGGAAAAGACCCATCTCGCCTCGGTGCTGGAGGTCTCGTTCGGCTGGTCGGATCTCGGGGCGTGGGACTCCATTGCCGCAAGTGGCGTCGGCAACACCGGCATCCACATCTTTGAGGAAGCAGAACGTTGCCTCGCGCGGGCACCCGACGGCGTTCTGGTCGCCGCGCTGGGGGTCAACGATATCGCCATCATCGTCGAGGCCGATGCGGTCCTGGTGTGCGATCTGTCGAAGTCGCAAGGCGTCAAGCGGATCGTCGACCGCATCAGAACCACCTCGCCCAACCATCTCGATTTCGCGCGCACGACGCCCGAACCGCTCGAGGCGGGGGCCCGCCGCTTCGCCGACTGGCTCCGTCTGAGAGCCCTGCCGACCTGGTCGACCCTCGGCATGGACAGCCACGGCGGCTTCGCCGAGGCCCTCAGCCAATCCGGGCGGCCGGTCGCCAGTCCCCGGCGGGCCCGCGTCCAGACCCGCCAGATCTACGTCTATGCCCAGGCCGGTCTTCTGGGCTGGGCGGGCCCCTCCAGCCAGATCGTTTCGGCCGGTCTGGAGCGTCTGCTTCAGGCCTATCTCGGACCGGACGGCCAGGCACGAACCCTTTTGACGGCGGACGGACGTCCGCTGGACGAGACCGCCATGGTCTACGACCAGGCCTTCGTGCTGTTCGCCATGGCGGCGGCCCGCAAGGCGGGTGTCGGACCGTCCGACCTGGAAGAGCGGGCCGTCGTCCTGCGTGACGCCCTGGTGGCGCGCGCGCTCCCGAACGGAGCCATCGAGGAGGCGGGCGACCACCCCTTCCAGTCCAATGCGCACATGCATCTGCTGGAGGCCTGCCTGGCGTGGGAAGCGCTCAGCAGCGATCCCGCGTGGGGACGTTTCGCCGATCGGATCGTGGCCCTCGCCCTTGACGTCTTCATCGACCGCGACGGCGGCTTCCTGCGCGAGTTCTTCGGCGCGGACTGGGCACCGGCGGCCGGCGAAGACGGTCGCCTGGTCGAGCCCGGACACCAGTTCGAGTGGTCCTGGCTGCTGACGCGTTACGGACGCAGCCGCGGGGATGACCGCGCCGTTGCCGCCGCCAGGACCCTCTATGCGCGTGGTCGGCTCGGACTGGGCGGACGCCCGCCGTCCGCACTCGACGGTCTGAATGACGACCTGACCATCCGCAGCGCCCGGTCCCGGTTGTGGCCGCAGACGGAATGGCTCAAGGCATCGCTGATCCTTGCCGAGGGCGCATCCGAGCGTGACCGCGCTGATCTTCTGGCCGATGCGGCCGCGGCCCAGCGCGCGCTGTGGCTGTACCTGAAGCCCGACGGCCTGTGGCACGACAAGCGACTGCCGGATGGCGAGTTCCTCGACGAGCCTTCGCCGGCCAGTTCCTTCTATCACATCATGGCCGCCTTCCAGCAGGTCTGCGATACCTCGGCCGCGCTGGCGCTGGACGGCGTCGAGGCCCTGGATCTGGACTAGGTCGAAAAGTCAGATCGCTGCTTGTCCTGCGAGACAGGGAGGATAGGGTGCAACCCGAGGGCGTTGTCTAAGGGTCAAAAGCATGTTGGATCGTGGTGTCGCCCGGAGTTTTCCGGACCTCGTGGTCAGCGGTGAAGGTTCGGGCCCGCCGGCCGGCGAGACGGCAGGATCCCCCGGCCTCGCCAACTTTACCGAGGGCGCATGGTCGTCGCCCTGCCCCGGCTGCGGCCAGTCGCATTCGAACTTCGACAGTACCGATTTCGGCCCCCTGGCCTTCCTGAACGGCGATGACCGCGGCGGGCCCGGCGGCGGCAACACGGCTGGAAAGCCCTCGCTGACGCTCACCGACGCGGCCGGCCAGCTGACCCGGACGGGGCTGAGCTGGGCCCCGAGCCTCGGCACGGCCACGACAGTGACCTATGCCTTCCGCAGCACCGCGCCGACCACCATGCCGACCGACACGGCAGGGTTCAGCCAGTTCACCACGGCACAGGTCTCGGCGACCCTGCTGGCGCTCCAGGCCTGGTCGGATGTCGCCAACATCACCTTCACGCGCGTCGACGACGGCGGCGGCTATTCGAACAACGCCACGATGCTGTTCGGCAACTATTCCAGCGGCGAAGAAGGGGCCGGCGCCTTCGCCTATCAGCCCGGCAACCGATCCACGACATCGGTGACCGGCGATGTGTGGGTGAACGCCAGCCTGACGTCAAACTCCAGTCTGACCCTGCTGGCCTATGGCCAGCACACCCTGACGCACGAGGTCGGTCATGCGATCGGCCTGAGCCATCCGGCGGCCTATAACGCATCCGAGGGTGTGTCGATCACCTACGGCAATGACGCCACCTATTACGAGGACTCGCGACAGTACACTGTCATGAGCTACTTCTCGGAGAGCAACACGGGCGCGAATTTCCGTCGGGGGAACGCCCAGTATTCAGCCGTCCCGCTGCTGGACGACATCGCCGCCGCCCAGCGCCTGTACGGTGCCAACATGTCCACGCGGACGGGCGATACGACCTATGGCTTCAATTCCACCGCGGACCGCGCCTGGTTCAGCGCAACCTCGTCGTCCAGCAGCCTGATCTTCGCGATCTGGGATGCCGGCGGCATCGATACGCTCGATTTCTCCGGGTTCAACCAAAGTCAGGTCATCGATCTTCGGCAGGGAGCCTTCTCGAACGTCGGTGGCCTGATCGGCAATGTCGCCATCGCCGCGGGCGCGGCCATCGAGAACGCGATCGGCGGCTCGGGGAACGACACGATCTACGGCAACTCGGCCAACAACCGGATCGACGGCGGCGGCGGGTCCGACACGATCGACGGGGGCCTCGGCGTGGACACCGTGGTCTTCGGTGGAGCCCGGTCAGCTTATTCCGTCAGCTGGAATGGGCAGGTCGGTAGCGTTTTGACAATCGGGACGGGCCAGACCACGACGGTCCGGAATGTCGAATTCCTGGCCTTCACGGACATGGCCATCGCGACCAGCCCGACAGGCGGCGTGACGGTGTATGGCGACCTGACCAACGACAGCGTCAATGGCACGAACTTCGCCGACACGATCACGAGCGGAGGCGGCAATGACACCGTCAACGGGCTGGACGGAAATGACCTCCTGGACGGCGGGCTGGGTGACGACGTCCTGAGCGGGGGTCTCGGGTCCGATGTGCTGACCGGCGGCCGCGGGAACGACCAGCTCGACGGCGGCGCGGGCGTCGATGTCGCCGACTATCGTGCGGCCGGCTCGGGCGTCAGCGTCAGCCTGGCCACGGGCCTCGCGACGGGCGGAGCCGGCAACGACACCCTGGCGGGCATCGAGGACCTGCTCGGCTCGGCCTACGCGGACACGCTGATCGGCGACGGGGGCGACAATGCCCTCAGCGGCAACGGCGGTGTCGACACCCTGTACGGTGGCGGCGGCAACGACCGGTTCTATGGATCTGTCGGCGGCCTGACCGGGGGCGCGCCCGACATCGTGAAGGCCCAGGGCACCGCCAACACCAGCCGCGACAGCGCCGTCTCTCTGGACGGCGGGTTCGACATCCTGCCACGCAGCGACGTCGTGAGCGCGGGCACCACACCCCACGCCACGGTCCTGGCGACGGCGGGCGGGACCGTGGAATGGTACAGCTTCTCCGCCACCGCGGGCGCCTCCGTCACGATCGACATCGACAACGCCACCTTCGACAGCGTCATCCGCATCGTCGACGCCGCGGGCAATGTCCTGGCCGAGAACGACGACGGCGCGACCAGCGGCGACGCCGGCAATGCGACCGACTCGGCCCTGACCTTCACCATCCCGGCGAACGGGATCTACTATGTGCAGGTCTCGGAATGGGTCTCGAACGGACCTCTGACGACACGGGATATCCCGTCCGGCCAGACCTACACCCTGCATGTGTCGGTCCCGGGCCACGCGGTCGTGCCCATCGTGAATACGGGGGCGTCGATGTTCGGGGAGGACGGCGACGACAGCTTCCACCAGGGCATCCTCTACGTCGCCGGCAACATTACCGCCACGAGCGTGTTCGGCAGCGCGAGCGACCGGATCGACGGCGGAGCCGGCGTGGACACGGTCTACTACAATTCATACTCGTTCCCGTTCACGGTGACGACGAGCGACGGCGTCACGACCGTCCGCAACAACAACACCGGCGAAACGGACACCCTGACGAACGTCGAGTTCATCCAGTTCATCGACATGACGGTACAGCTGGGACAGGTGGCGCCCATCTCGGGCACCGCCGCCGGGGAAACCCTGAACGGCACGCAGTTCGGGGACACCATCTACGGTCTCGGCGGCAACGACACGCTGAACGGCTTCGGCGGCAACGACACGCTGATCGGCGGGGGCGGCGACGACGTGCTGGTGGGGAGTCTCGGCGACGACGCCTATGAGGTGACCGAGGCCGGGGATGTCGTGACCGAGCAGGCGGGCGAGGGCAGCGACACCGTCTACAGCTATCTGGACAGCTACACCCTGGCGGCCAATGTCGAGACGCTGGCGCTGGTGGGGTCGGCCCGGGCGGGCATCGGCAATGCCGGGAACAACACCCTGATCGGCAATGCCGGGGCCAATCTGCTGGTCGGCGGGGCCGGGGTCGACCGGATGGTCGGCGGCCAGGGCGACGATTTCTATGAGGTGACCGAGGCCGGCGACGTGGTGGTCGAGGCCGCCGGCGAGGGCACGGACACCGTCTATTCCTATCTGGAGACCTATACGGCCTCGGCCAATGTCGAGCGGCTTGAGCTGGCCGGGCGGGCGCGGAACGGGTCGACCAATGCGGACGGCGGGACCGTCATCGGCAACGCCCTGGACAACACCCTGACCGTCGGCGGCGGCTCGGCCGTGCTGATCGGCGGCGGCGGCAGCGACACGGCCGTGATCGGCGGGGCGCGGGCCGGGTTCACGATCGCCACCAACAGCGGGATCACCACCGTGACCGGCGGGGGCCGGACGATCACACTGGCCGGGGTGGAGCGGATCCAGTTCTCGGACCAGGTCGTGGTCCTGACGACCGGCCAGACCCTGGTCGGAACCGGCGGCGGCGAGGTCCTGAACGGGGCCGACGGCTATGACAGCCTCTATGGCAACGGCGGCAACGATGTGCTGTTCGGCTACGGCGGGATCGACGTCCTGGTCGGGGGCGACGGCGCGGACATCATGGTCGGCGGCGACGGCGACGACACCTATGAGGTCAGCGAGGTCGCCGACAACATCCAGGAAGGGGCCGGCGAGGGCTTCGACACCGTCTTCGCCTATGCCAGCGGCTATACCCTGGCCGCCAACACGGAATCACTGCGCCTCGTGGGGTCGGCGACGACCGGCTACGGCAATGCGGGCGACAACACCCTGGTCGGCAACGGGCTGGACAATCTGCTGGTCGGCGGAGCCGGCAACGACACCTTCTACGGCGGCACGGGCGACGACACCTACGAGGTCACCGAGGCCGGCGACGTCGTGGTCGAGGCCGCCGGCGAGGGCATCGACACCATCTTCAGCTACGTCACCTACACGCTGGGGGCCAATGTCGAGAACCTGCGTCTGGTCGGCACGGCCGTGAACGCCACCGGCAACGCGCTGAACAACATGATCGTGGGCAACGACGGCAACAACGTGCTGATCGGCGGGGCCGGCAACGACATCATGGTCGGCTCGCTCGGCAACGACGCCTATGAGGTCACCGAGGCGGGCGATGTCGTCTACGAGGCCGCCGGCGAAGGCACCGACACGGTCTATTCCTACATCGACACCTACCAGATGTCCTTGAACGTGGAGGCGCTCTACCTCGTCGGGTCGGGCCGGGTCGGGCTGGGCTCGGCCGGCAACGACACGATCGTCGGCAACGGGCTGAACAACATCCTGAACGGCAACGCCGGCAACGACATCCTGACCGGCGGGGCGGGCGTGGATCAGTTCTGGCATCTGGCCGGCGGCGGGCATGACCGGATCACCGACTTCTTTCCAAGCATCGGCGAGGTGATCGTGCTGTCGCAGAGCCAGTTCGCCAACTTCGCCGCCGTCCAGGCCGCCATGACCCAGTCGGGGACCGACCTCATCATCACAATCAGCGGATCCCAGTCCCTGACGCTCAGCAACGTCTTCGTCAGCCAACTGAACGCCGCCAACTTCGCCTTCTACGGCGGACCGTCCGGTGCCCCGGTCATGCCGCTCGAGGAGACCGCGTCCAAGACCCCGGACCTGCAGGCCTGGGACGCGGACGCCACGACCCGGCACGATGGCCCGGCCCTGCCGCACCACGACGCGGCCCTGCCCTGGTTGCCGACCCAGATCCAGGACCACTGGGTCTGAGCCGGGCGACGCCACGGCGACGATCGGGCACGCCACGTGGCATCAACGTGGAGTGGCTTGCCAAGCCGGAAGCGGAAGCTATGTTCCCCCCGCCGCTGGCGACCAGTGGAACGGGTTGGATTGATCCATGGTGATGACGCAAGCAGGTGACGCGCCTTCGACGCCTGCGAGGCCTCAGAAGCGCGAAAACTGGCTGGCCCGGCAGACGCGGATCATTTCCGCGCTGATGATCCGTGAAATGACGACCCGCTACGGCCGCGACGGCCTGGGGTTCGCGTGGATCGTGCTGGAGCCGATGTCATTCTGCGTCGGCGTGCTGATCCTGTGGAGCCTGACCAAGCCGCCGTTCGAGCACGGCATCCGGCTGCAGGCGTTCTCGCTCACCGGATACATGTGCATCATCCTGCTTCGACACATGATCTCCTACAGCTTCACGGCGATCCAGGCGAACATCGGTCTGATGCACCATCGCCAGGTCAAGCCGCTGCACATCCTGATCTCGCGGAACCTGCTGGAGCTGGGCGGGACGACCGCGACCTTCATCCTGGTCTATATCGCCCTGTTGGCGATGGGCCTGATCGAGGTTCCGGCCAACCTGCTGCTGGCCTATTGCGGCTGGCTCATGATGGCCTGGGTGTCGGTGGGACTGGCCCTGCTGATGACGGGTCTGGCGATCCGTTTCGAACCGGTCGAGCGGATCGTGGGCCTGCTGACCTACGTCCTCATTCCCCTGTCGGGGGCCTTCTTCATGGTGTCCTGGCTGCCGCCCAAGGCGCAGGAAATCATTCTCTACCTCCCCTTCCCGCACGCGGTCGAAATGCTGAGGGCCGGCGTATTTGGTCCCTTCGTCGAGACCCACTATGACTGGTTCTACGCCCTGTCGTTCGGGATGGTCCTCAATCTGGTCGGTCTGCTTCTTGTGGCCACATCCAGAGATCAAATAGACGTCGAATAGGCGCGGGGTGACCCCCGTGCGCGCGCGACCACTGCCGAAGGCCCATCGATGAGCGACACCAAACTGAACTACCTCGGACCGCTGCCCAAGGCGTTGCCGGGCGCGGTCGTTCACGATCGGTGGTGGAACAAGATCCCCAAGGCCTTCCTGGTCGTCGTCGTCCTGCCGACCCTGATCGCGGCGATCTACTACTTCCTGATCGCGAGCCCCCGCTATGTGTCGGAGGCCCGTTTCGTGGTGCGCGCGCCGACGCAGACGCAGCCCTCGGCCCTCGGCGTCGCCCTGTCGGGCGTCGGCATCACCTCCGGTGCGACGGACGCCTTCACCGTGCACGAATACATCAACTCGCGTGACGGCCTGCGCGACCTCAATCAGACGGGCAATCTGCGCGAGATCTTCGGGGCGCGCGGCGCCGACGTCTTCTCGCGCTACCCGCGGCCCTGGGAAGCCAGCTCGGAAGAAGGGCTCTACAAGGCGTTCCAGCGCTTCGTGACGGTGGGATACGACTCCCAGACCGGCATCAGCACCCTCGCCGTGGAGGCCTTCAGCCCGCAGGAGGCGCAGCGGCTGACCGAGTCGCTCCTCCAGGGCGGCGAACGCCTGGTCAACCGGCTCAACGAACGGTCATCGAGGGATGCCGTGACGGACGCCCTCCGGGCCCAGAGCCAGGCCCGGGACCGTCTGTCCGAGGCGCAGCAGGCCTTGGCCGCCTTCCGCAACAACCGCCAGTACATCGATCCCACCCGCGCGGCGACCGAGAGCTCGTCCCTCATCGTGGCCCTGCTGGAAACCCTCGCCAACCTGCAGGCCGAGCGCTCGCAGATCGCCAGCCAGGCCCCGCAGAGCCCCCAGCTGGCGGCGGTCGACAGCCGCATCGCCGCCTACCAGCGGCAGGTTGCGGCCGAGCGGACCAAGATCGCCGGGACCTCCGGCTCCCTGGCGTCACAGGTGGGCACCTATGAGGATCTGGTGCTCGCCCGCGAACTGGCGGATCGGGAACTGACGCAGGCGACCAGCGCCCTGCTCAGCGCCGAGCAGGAATCGCGTCGCCAGCGCCTGTATCTGGACCGCGTGGTGAGCCCCAGCCTTCCTGACAGCGCCGAGGAGCCCAAGCGGCTGCTGGCGGTCCTGACCGTGCTTCTGACCACGCTCATGATGTATGGCGTCGGGTGGCTGATCTGGGCCGGCGTGCGCGAACACGGACAGGACTGATGGCGGACGCCGAAGCCATCGGTCTTCGCGTCGAGGGCGTCAGCAAGACTTACAGGACGGCCAAGCGACCGCTTTTCTCGGGCCTGAATTTCGACCTGCCCCGCGATGGGCGGCTCGCCATTCTCGGCCGCAACGGCCAGGGCAAGTCCACGCTGATCAAGATGCTGGGCGGCGTGCTGCCGGCGACCGAGGGGACGATCAACTGGAGTATGACCTCGTCCTGGCCCATCGGGTTCGGGGGCGCGTTCCAGGGCAGCCTGACCGGCATCGACAACATGAAATTCCTGTCGCGGGTCTATCGCCGGGACTTTGGCGAGATGCTGCGCCGCGTGGACGATTTCGCCGAGCTCGGCGCGGCCCTCAAGATGCCCGTGAAACACTATTCGTCGGGCATGCGGGCCAGACTGGCCTTCGGGCTTTCGCTGGCGATCGAGTTCGACTGCTATCTGATCGACGAACTCGTCGCCGTGGGCGACGCCCGATTCCAGCAGAAGTGCCAGGAAGAACTGTTCCAGCACCGCGCCGACCGCGCCTATATGATGGCGTCCCACGACACCCATCTGATCGCGCAGCACTGCGACCGCGCCCTGATCATCGAGAGCGGGCGTGCCAAGCTGTTCAACGACATCGAGGAAGCCATCGATATCTACACCTGGCTGAGGGCCGCTTGACCGCGGCCATCCGGATGTACGTCGTCCACCTGCCGTCGCCGACCCAGTCGGCGTGGCAGGTTGCGCTCGTGGAAGACGCCACGCGCGCGGGATGGGACGTCTTTTCCCTGACGGCGGACGAGGTCCCGACGTTCCGCGAGGGGGTTCACGCCCTGATCCAGGGCGTCGATGGCGGCCTGATACCCGCCGACGCCACCACGGCCTTCATCCTCGCGGGTTCGCCCCAGGCTGCCGTGGACACGCTCATCCAGCTTCATCACCTCGATCAGAAGACGGCCCTGAACTCTGTCGCATGGTGGTTCGCGCAGGCGGCGGAGGCGGCGACCCATGCCGTTCCCATGAACGCGGACGCGGATTGCCTGACGTTTCCGGGCCTGGGCGAGGTCCGGCGGGCTGAGGCCGCGACGCTGTCGCCGACCGCGGTGGGCGACCCCCTGGCGGTCTACGCCAGCCTGCCGCCCCCGATCGGGGCCACCGCCACCTGGCCAATCGAACTGTTTCACTGGGAAAGCGGGCCCGAGCCCGGTTTTACGGACCTGACCGGCAAGCGCCGTCTGATCCAGCATGGCCCGTATCTGCTTCTGAGTTCCGGCACCTGGACCGCGGAGATCGTATTCGAGCTTTCGATGGACCGGGCCTTCACCCAGTTGCGGTTCGACTGGGGAGACGGGACCGACATCGTCGAGACCTCCCAGCGGCTGTCTTCGGCCGGGGTCTATTCCGTCTCCCTGACCAAGGCATGGACCCGGCCGACGACGACGGAGCTTCGCATCTGGCTGGACCGCTCCATGTTCGACGGCAGTCTGCGAATCCGGTCGACCAAGGTGTCGCGCACAGCCTGACGCCCGTCGCGGCATCGAGCTGACCGGGCCGCGTTCCCGCGTGACCGGCGCTTGTACGCCAGACGACAGAGACGGCGAGTGCGGCGGAAGGCGAGGCTTTCCGACACGGGCTGCACGACAGAAATCCTTGCCTTGGCCGACAGAGTTACCCTAGGAGATTGGACGTTCCCACCATCCGACGGACTACGATCCTGGGCCGATACGGGACCGCAACGACAGATCGAACAGCGACGCCTGTTCCTGCCAAATGGGATTTACACGATGAAGAAGTGCGCGGTGATCACCGGGATCACGGGTCAGGACGGCGCGTATCTGGCTCAGCTGCTGCTGTCCAAGGGCTACAAGGTCGTCGGTGTTGTCCGTCGATCCAGCCACTATGGCGTCGCGACCCACCGGCTCGACTGGCTGGGGATTACCGATCAGGTCGAACTGGTCGACGGTGACCTTCTGGACCTCGGCGTTCTCTGCCGCATCGTGCGCGAGCACAAGCCGGATGAGGTCTACAATCTGGCGGCCCAGTCCTTCGTGAAGACGTCTTGGGCGCAGCCGGTTCTGACGGCCCAGGCGACCGGCGTCGGCGTCGTCAATGTGCTGGAGGCCGTCCGCCTCGAAGCCCCGGAAGCCCGGTTCTATCAGGCCTCGTCCTCGGAAATGTACGGGCTGATCCAGGAAGCGATGCAGAGCGAGAAGACGCCCTTCTATCCCCGCTCGCCCTATGCCGTCGCCAAGCTGATGGGCCACTGGATGACGGTGAACTACCGCGAAAGCTTCGGCATGTTCGCCTGCTCGGGCATCCTGTTCAATCACGAGTCGCCGCTGCGCGGCCTCGAGTTCGTGACGCGCAAGGTCACCGACGCGGTCGCACAGATCAAGCTCGGCAAGGCGACCGAGCTGGCGATGGGCAACATCGACGCCAAGCGGGACTGGGGCCACGCGCGCGACTACGTCCGCGGGATGTGGATGATGCTGCAGCACGATGTGGCCGACGACTATGTCGTCGCCACGGGCCGGACCGTCACGGTTCGCGAGATGGTCAATGTCGCCTTTGCCCACGTGGGCCTGAAGGCCGAGGACTACCTGCGGATCGATCCCCAGTTCTTCCGCCCGGCGGAGGTCGACGTGCTTCTGGGTGATCCCTCCAAGGCGAAACGCATCCTGGGCTGGGAAGCGACGACCACCATGGAAGAGATGATCCGCGAAATGGTGGACGCCGACCTGGCCCGCCATTCGGCCGGCGGCGCCTGATCCTCCATGCCTGAAAAGCCCGTGTCTCCCGTGCTGGGTTTCGGTGCCGTTCTGATCACAGGCGGCGCGGGCTTCGTCGGCCGCAAGATGGTCCGTCGTCTTCGCGACGCCCTGCCCGCGACCTCGCGGGTCGTGGTGGTGGGGCGGTCGAACGTGATCGTCCCGGACTGTGACTTCCTCGCGTTCGACCTTGAGCACGGTGCCTCCGTCGACGGTGTCGTCGCGGCGGCGCGTCCGGACCTGATCGTCCACCTGGCGGCCCAGTCATCGGCCGTGGGCGCGGCCGGAGCGACCTGGGGCACCAACCTGTCGGGAAGCCTGAACCTGGCCCGCGCGATCGGCAAATATGTGCCGGATGCCAAGACCCTGTATGTCAGTTCGTCCGAAGTCTACGGACTGGCCTTCAACCACGGCACCGTCACCGAAGACACGCCCTGCCAGCCGCAGTCGGCCTACTCGCGCTCCAAACTGGCGGCCGAGGCCATGTTCGACGACGTTCTGCCCGCCACCTCCCAGCTGATCGTCTGCCGGCCGTCCAACCACAGCGGGGCGGGCCAGGAGGTCAAGTTCGCCCTTCCGTCCTTCGCCGAGCAGATCGTGGCCGGCCAGGACGAGATCCGCGTCGGAAATCTGGAGGCCCGCCGGGACTTCCTGCACGTCGACGATGTCGTGGACGCCTATATCGCCGTGCTGAGCGAACTGACGGGCTTCGGCAACCGGACCACCCTGAATGTCTGCTCGGGCGAGTCGCGGAGCGTGGGCGGTCTCCTGGACCGGATGATCGAACTGGCCGGCAGCCGGGCGCGCGTGGTGGTCGATCCGGAACGCTTCCGCAATGCCGACATTCCGGTGGCCAGCATCAGTTCGGACCGGCTGCGCAGCCTGACCGGATGGGCACCGACACGATCGATGGACGCGATGCTGACGGACGTCCTGCAGCACGCGCGCGACCGGCGTCACACCGGCTGAGACACCTCGGGCCGCGATCTGGCCCCCTCCCCGTCTCCCAGCATGTCGAGCGTGCGGATCAGGGCCGTCAGATGGCTGATGGGGATCGGCGGGCGCTCGAAGCCATGGATCGGCGGCAGGCCCAGCACGGTCCCCTGGCCGATCATCCGCGCCGCGATCAGGCCTTCGACCATCTCGCCCAGATCACCCGGCACGGTCACAGTGGCGCTGGATGTCAGCCCCCTTGAGCTCGCAGACCTCGCGCCGCCGGTTGACGAGCTCCCGACGCCCCAGGTCGAGCGGAAATCGGGCGACTCGCAGATCTCGCGCAGAAAGTCCGTGAACGGAAGCGACCCCATTAGGCCGGCCGCATAGGCCCGGATCGCCGTGTCGTCCGTGACCCGTGCAAGATTGCCCAGAACGGCCGCGGAAAGGGCCTCGGCCACATTCGCATGCCGGGTAAAGGCGCTGCCGAATTCGCCCGATCCGATCAGGGCCTCGACGACCTGAGGCGTCGACAGCTCGCCGGACGACAGCGACACGGCGTAGCCGTCCCGCTCGGCCGTTCCGGGGTCCCGCTTCAGCACGATCTGGTAGAGCTGGGTCACGATGGCCCGCGCCTGGGCCTGATTGGGCAGGCCGCGCTTGCCGATCGCAGCGCCCTGATGGGGCTTGATCAGCCCGATGGCTCGCAGAGCTCTCTTGATGCGCTTCTTCAGCATGGCGGTTTCCCCGGAGGTGTCCTCATGGCGCGGCCGGTCATTGGCTGGCCCAGGCGGCGACCTGTCCGGCATAGTCGGCCCAGGTCGGCAATTGCAGCGTCGCGGCGGCCTGGCGCAAGGCTGCGGCCGATGCGGGATCGCTGATCTGCCGCAGCGCCCTGACGAGGTCGTCGCGGCTCTGGCTTTCAAGGCGGATCTGGCCCGCGGCCGGCAGGCCGGAGACGGCCGGAAGATTGGCGTCGATGACCACTGGCGTTCCCAGATACAGGCTCTCAAGAGCCGGCAGCCCGAACCCTTCGAACTGGCTGGGAAACAGACAGCCCTGCGAGCCGGCGATCAGCTCGGACAGACGGGTGTCGTCGGGATCGTCGATGACCGACACCGTGGGACAGGATGAGTCGAGGATGCGACGGATGGACTCGCGGGGTTCCGGAGGAACGCGGCCGGCGATGATGAGCGGCAGCCGGTCGGCCTCGGGCATCGCCATATAGGCGTCGAAGATCCTGTCCTGGCCCTTGCGGCCGTCCAGGGCCCCGGGGCACAGCAGCTGGGGCAGGACCGGCAGGTCGGCAGGCCTGCGGCCGAGCGCATCGGCCCCGAGCACGATGACGGTATCGGCTGAGCCCGGCCGTCGCAGCACTCTTTGCGTATAGGCGTCGCGCACCGCGCTGGAGATGTGACAGCGGGCCTCCGTCACCTTCAGGAACTCGAGATAGTCGTTGAACGGTCCGACGGTGGTGATGTTGAGCGCGTCCGGCTGCGTCCACGCCAGGATGTCGTAGACGATGGCGCGGATCGAGACCTGCCGGCCCTGAAGGCGCCGGTAGAACAGGGCCCGGGCGCGTGAGGCGAACAGCTCGGGCACCAGGACGCGATCCTCGCGGCGCAGGTCCAGGGCAGGCGGGGTCGTGGACGCCAGAAAGTCTAGGCTCTTGCGTCTCGTTTGCTCACCGTCCAGCACCGGGTCGCTGGGACTGTCGATCAGATAGGCCAGAAGTTCTTCGCGAACCGGCACCAGCCCCCCGACCCGATCGTCGAACCAGACGACCCGGCGTGGGATATCGGCCGGCCAGCGTCCCAGAAGCTCGCGGATGACGCGCTGGATACCGGTCCGGATGGGATTGGTGACGAACTCCGTGACGTCGATGAAAAGCGAGCCCATCAGCCCTGTCCGGCAGCCACCATCGCCGCCTTGACGTCGATGTCGATGTCGAGGTGGCCCAGCAGGGCCTGGCAGTAGCCGGCGGGCGATCGGGTTTCGGCGAACGCGCGGGCCTCGGCGACCGGGCGTTGGCCGCGTTCGCTCTCGGAAAGTATCCCCAGGGCGGCTTCGGCGATCAGCAGGGACGACAGGCCGTCCGGCACGCGCTTCACGAAGTCCGGGGCCTGCATCGCCTCGGCCAGGTGGGCATTGGCGATCGACGGGAGCGCCGCCGAGATGCAGTCGTTGAGCGCGCCCGAGAGGCCGCCCATCTGATAGGTCCGCAACTGCACCCCGATGTCGGCGGCCACCAGATAGTTGTCGTAGGTGGCGTCGTCGATCGCCGTATCGAAGGTGCGGACGAAAGGCACCAGACCCAGCTGGTTCGCGAGGGCCCCCAACTGCGCCTTCATGTGCTGGTTGCGCCCGCAGAACACCAGTTCCGCATCGACGCCCCAGCTTCTGAGCATGTTCAGCGCCCAGATCAGTTCCAGAGGGGCCTTGTCCTCGCTGACGAGGCCGAAGGTGACCAGTACGACCCGGTCCGCCGGAATGCCCAGCGCCTTTCGCGCCCGGTCCCGATCCGCGCGCTTCAGCCGGTTCAGCAGGGACCGGCGGTACTGGGCGAACGGCAGCAGGCGGGGGGTCTTTCCATACAGCCGCGCGATCTCGTTGGCGGTGGTCGGCGAATGCACCATCAGGGGCTCGCTGGCGCGCGCCACCTCGGACAGGAACAGGGTCGGAAGTTCGCGCTGGTTATGGAGCCACCGCGTCAGCTCACCCTGGTCGACAGGCCGGCCCATCTCGTCGGAGGCGAGCTGCATGGCCTGGGGCACCCCGCGCAGCAGGTAGTAGAAATTGATCATGCGGGCATCGTGCGCGATGCAGCCGCCACCGTTCTCCAGCAGATAGTCCACGATCTCGACGTGATGATCCGAGTTGCCGACCACACTGATGGTGGCGTCGAACCGGATCGCGCTGAACTCGGCGGCCGCGACCGGTTGCAACGAAGCCCAGCCCTCTTCCCAGCGGGCGTCGGCGGTCGGGGTGAACACATGCAGCTCGGCCACGGCCTTGAGCGGGGCCAGCGTCATGGCCGTATAGTCGGCGACGCCGGACTGGGCCGGCGGCAGGGGACTGAGCACGGCGATCCGGGGCCGCGCCCCGCGCTGGATCGCGGGGCTGCCTGGACGTGTCGCGGTCGTGACCGGCTCGGGCACGCGCGCCAGAACCCCCTCCATGAACCGCTGGCCGACCGCTTCGACGGTATAGCCCTGCCACAGATCCGCCTGGGCCCGCCGCAGGCCGTCCCAGGCCGCAGGATCCTCGACCAGCCGCTCGAGCTGGCCTCGCAGCGCATCGACGTCATCGGGACCGAACCGCCAGGCGGGATCGCGCGCCAGCTCGGGGTGCGCCCCGACGTCCGAAGCGAGCACGGGCGTGCTCGCCGCGCTGCTCTCGACGATGGGAATGGAAAAGCCTTCCGCGCGCGACGGCACGATGGTCACCAGGCTGGACTGGTACAGCGCCCGCAGGGCCTCGTCCGAGAGATGGGCGTGGAACGTCAGGTCCTGGGGTCGCCCGCCGGCCTGTCGGTAGCGGGTTCTCAGTTCGTCGCGCATCGGCTCGGGATAGGCGCCGAAGACCGAGATGGAGACGCCTTGCCGCCTCAGGACGGCGGAGGCGGCATGGGCGGCCAGCGCGCATTCCGGGTTCTTGCGCGGATCGCCACCGCCGGCGACGACGATATGCCGGCGCCGGTCATGGGGGATATCGGAATCGCCCTGCCGCGGCAGCAGTTCGCTTCTGACGGCGACGTTCGAGACGAAGACCCGTGCCGGATCCACGCCGGTGCGCGCGATGACGGCCTGGGCGCTGAACTCGGAGATCGAGGCGAACGCGTCGAACCGGCGCAGCCACGCCAGGGCGACCAGATAGTCCGATCGCGCGCCGGGGTTCATCAGATAGCGCTCGGGGAAGTCGAGCGGGATGAGGTCGTAGAAAAGGCAGATCCGGTAGAGATCGGGGTCCAGAAGGAAGCCGCTGACCTTCATCGGATCGTGGGTCATGGGCGAAAGACTGATGAACCATCCCGGTCCATCGGCCTTCCGGGCCCGCTTCAGGTTCGTTGCTTCGTCGAAGAGGAGGTCGTGAACCGGGGCCAGGGGCGCCAGGAAGGGATCGACGACGGCCACGATCCTGGGACGCCCTTCCGGCCAGGGGAACCGCCGGATCGCCTGGAGGATGGCCGCGGAATGCTGGCCCACGCCCCGGAAGCGGTAGTTGTCGTCCTGCAGCGCGCGGGCGTCGACGTATAGGATCTGGGGCTGTCGGCTGGCCATCATGTCCTGTCCGATGAGAAACGACCTGCGCCCGCGCGCTGCGGCCCGGCGTCCCGGCTGGACGGCAGGCGGACGGGCCGCCGGAGCGGCCCGTCCCGGTCAGACGATCTCGATCTCCGGGAAGGGGAAGATGAACTTGCCGCCCCGGGCGATGTATTCCTGCTCACGCTGCAGGATACCTTCCTTGAAGTGCCAGGGCAGGACCAGATAGTAGTCCGGATTCATGGCCTTGGCCTCGGCCTCGGAGATGATCGGAATGCGCGTGCCCGGCGTGACGCGGCCGAACTTCTCGGGGTTCACTTCCGCGATGGCCGGGACTTCCTTCTCGGTGATCCCGCAGAACTGTAGGGTCACATTGCCCTTGGTCGACGCGCCGTACCCCAGGACCTTCTTGCCGTCTGCGGCCAGCGCCTGAAGCAGACGCACCAGATCGGCCTTGTGGCGGAAGACCCGATCCTCGAACTCGCGGAACGGGCGCACCGTGTTCAGACCCATCCGGTCCTCCTGGCCGAGGAGCCAGTCGATCACGGCGTCGTTGGCGCGCCGCTGGGACGTCTTGTGCCCGGCGGTGACGGCGAAGCTGCCGCCGTTGACGCTGTTCATCTGCACATCGATCAGGCGCAGCCCGGCCGCATCCAGGATCTTCTGCACGACGCCCAGCGAATAGTATTCGAGGTGCTCGTGGCAGATGGTGTCGTACGACACGGTCCGCAGCATGGCCGGCATGTAGCTCTGCTCGAAATGCCAGACGCCGTCCGGCGCGAGCACGGCGGCAATGTCCTGTGCGAAGGCGATGGGGTTGTCCAGGTCGTAGAACATCGCGATCGACGTCACGATCTGGGCACGGTCTCCACCCGCCTTGCGGAAGTTCTCGGCCGAGAAGAAATCCGGAATCAGACGAATGTCGTCCGGATAATATTCCTTGAACTTGACACCCGTCGGGTCGATCCCGATGCGCGTCAGACCCGATGTGGAGTAGGCCTTCAAGGACGTCGCGTCATTGGAGCCGATATCCAGAACAGTATCGCCGGGCTTCAGATCAGCGAGCTTCTCGAGAAACCCGATCTTTTGAGTAAGATGGCGGACCATCGAGGCATTCAGACCCGAGCGATAACCATAGTTTTCGCCGTACATCTCGCCTGGATCGAAACTGTGCCCCAGTTGCAGAAGGCCACTATCGGGGCACCAAACAAGTTCGAGAGGACCCGACGTCACCGATTCACCGGGACGAGGAAAAACACCAGTCAACTCTTGTTCGCCGAGGTGGAGTACTGGAATCAGATTGCGACTCCCACTCACACGGCAAGCCTCAAGGCGAGTATAGCTGCCTCTCATCATAAATTCCTTGGACGCTATTTGGATTTTTTCAGTTAATCTCTATGCTGTCGCCTATGCAGCGTCAACCGCAGACGCCGGTTCGCCGGGCGATCGGCACCGGGCGAAGCTGCCTTGCCTCATGCCAGGGCGGCCTGCATGGGCTTCCAGAAAATCGACGCCACATCCAGTTCCGGGCGGACACGGATGTCCCCCGCGCCCGACGGCGTGAACAGGACGTCGAAGTTATCCACCGGCCGCTCGAGTTCGAACTCCAGATGCACGGGCACCCAGGCCCGGCTCCCGACACTGGAGGCATCGACCTGCGCCTGGGCGACCACCTCGTCGCTGCCGACGCGGGCCTCGATCACGCCCGAGGACGGCGCGCTCGCCTTGCCGGACCTCTGGACATGGACCGTGGCGCGGTAGCGCCCTGCGCGCAGGGGCAGACGACGCCCGACACGCACAGTGCCCTCGGGCAATGAGGCCGCGCTCACGTCGGTCAGGGCAAGGCTGTTGCGCGCCGTCGCGGCGGCGGCGCGCTGCAGCAGCACGTCCATATGCTCCACATCGACAGCGCGATCAGACGGTCGGACCTCGGCCCACCAGACCAGGGAACGCTCCGGCGCGTCCGCACCCGCCACGGCCCGGGTGACCATGTCGAAGACTGCGGACGACGGGTCCGACACCGCCTCCAGAGGCTCCCCGTCGGGTCCGCGCGCCAGCAGCAGTCCTTTCGGACGCGTGATGTCAAACCCTGCAGCCTGGACCAGGGCAACGGCCTCGGCCCAGGTCAGCTCAACCGGCCGCGCCGGTCGCGGCGCGGGACCCGCGACCTCCCGGTTCGTACCCGCCAGGATCAGCACGCCCCCGGCGCTCAGAAGACGCCTCGCCTCCGACAGAAAGACGACGATCTGCTCGGGCCAAAGGCGCTCAAGACCCTGGTCGGCCCAGATGATGTCGACGGTGCCCGCCGCCGCGTCGAACCGGCCGTCCCGGTCGCGTCCGATCCAGCCGTCTTCAGCGCGTTCGACGTCGCCGTCCCTGACGTCCAGATGCCGGGCCTGGTCACCCGGCCCGCGGTTGAAGACGGGGGGACCGGAAACGACTGGGGAATCGAGATGCAACATGGTCCGGCCCGCGACCTTCAGCCGACGGAGCAGGGCTGCCTTGCAACTCGACAGGATCTCGCTCGACTCGATCAGCAACGGACTCTCCCGGGGTCGGACGACATGGAGCAGCTCAGAGTCGCCGCATCATGAGGCTGCAATACCCCGACAGCGGCGTATCCCGCGTCACGAGCTCGAGGACGCCCCCTTCGGAGTTGTGGATTTCGAACTGCTCGAACGGCAGAAGGGCGGTCACATCGCGGTAGTCGAGGCCGCGTCGCTCCAGATGTGGAATGTGCAGCTCCAGATGGATGTGGGTGGCCAGATCGAACAGCCACGGGAAACGGGTCAGCAGATCGTATTCGAATCCCTCGATATCCATCTTCATGAAGTCGCCGTAGCGCCAGGCGAGCGACCGCACGTCGATCACCCGCATCTGCTCGACGAAATCGACCAGCATGCCGGTGCTGCTGCCCTCGGCCCCGTCGTGATCGGTCATCGTCCCGACGGCCGCGCCGATGTTGACCACGTTGGAAATGCCATTCAGCAGAAACAGGAGCGCGGACACCTCGACGTTGATCACCGAAGGCTCGAACGAATAGACGAACCCGCCGTCGCCCACGACCCGGGCGTAGTAGGCGGCCCAGACGCCGTGGTGCCCGCCAAAGTCGTAGACGACCCTCGCCTCATCGAGCAGGCCGATGCTGCGTTCGATCGTGAAGTCGAAATTCTCCGGCGGGGCAGAGCCGTACCATTCGACGCCCTGTTCGTTGATGATCGGCACCGAGAACGCGATGTCGCCGAATGTCAGGTGGCGAAGCCAGGGCTCCGCCAGCAACTGTTCCGCCAGCTTGGGGCTGATGCGTGTCAGGCGCGCCCGCATCGATGCGGCCAGCAGTTCGAGACGTTCCTTGTCCGGGGCCGCCTTGAGGGTCGCAAGCGTCGGGACGGTCGCGCGCGTTTCCGCGTCCGCGACACCATACTGACGATGCAGCGACGCCAGTGTGTGGACGTACTGCCTGTATGCCTTGAGATTCATTCCTGCCTGCCCCCTCGCCGCCTCCGTCCGGAGTCGGCATGTCGAGCCTTGGACCTATCCCAACCCAAGAGTGTCCGAAAGCCCGATTTTGCAGCCCGCCGATCCCGATCCATGCCCTGGGCGCCACGACGCTCCTCTGTTCTCCGGCCGGGCGGGCCATCGGCGAAAACCGTCCTTGACGAGGCGGGCAAGGTCTGTACGACGCCCTTTGCAGGCGAAGGCCGTGGTGGGGGGACTTCCGTGACTCCGAGGACGAGCATGAGACGCGGTTACCTGCGCACCGGCCATGCGGGCGCGTCGCTGTGAGACAGCAGACGGTCGAGCAGGAGCCACTGGTCACGCCCGGCGGTGGCTATCTGCCGGCCATGGTGACCTATGCGCAGAATTTCGAGGACGTCATGCTGCGTCGCGCCCTCCAGGATATCGGGACGGGGTTCTACATCGACATCGGGGCCTGCGACCCGGTGGAGCTGTCGGTGACCAACGCCTTCTACAAAATGGGCTGGCGCGGCATCAACATCGAGCCGAACCCGGAATTCGCCGAGCGCCTCCTCGAGGCACGACCGCGCGACATCACCCTCGCCTGCGCCGTCAGCGACACGGACGCCAGCGCCGTCTTCCACGTGGTCGAGGGCACCGGCCTGTCCCGGCTCGCGGACCATGAGCCGGAGGTGGTGGCCCTCAACCCCGCGCCCCGACACGACATCACCGTCGAGACGCGGCGACTGGACTCCGTCTGGAAGGAACATGTGGGCGATGCCTGCGTCGATTTCCTGAAAATCGACGCCGAGGGTGCCGAGCACGCGATCGTCGCCAGCACCGATTTCAGAATATACCGTCCACGGATCATCGTCCTGGAGGCGACGGAAGCCTTCAGCCAGCGCGCCGCCTGGGCCACGATGGAGCCACTGATCCTCGGGGCAGACTACCTGTTTGCCTATTTCGACGGGCTGAACCGCTACTATGTCCGCAGCGAGGATGCCGACCGGCTGGCGGCGTTCGCCCTTCCGCCTTGCCTGTTCGACAATTTCACGCCTTGCGCCGTCGTCGATCTGCAAGGGCGGATCGACGAGCTGACAGGCGCGTTCCACCACCAGAACGATCTGATCACGCTTCAGCGCAATCAGATGGACCTTATCCGGAACGAGGCCCTCGGCATCGCACAGACAGCTTTCGACCGTCTCGCGGAAAGCCTCGACGCCCTGGGTCCGCGTCCAGACGGGGCGACGACGGAGCCTCAACCGTGAAGGTGCTCGTCGACGGCCGCGTCTATTCCTCCGGCGCCTACGACCGCGGCATGGGCCGCTATGTCGATCACGTCATCGATCTGCTGCAGAGCAAGGGCCACGAGGTCTGCGTGCTTCTGTTCCAGGACTGCCATCTGGAACGGTCGTCGCCCCTGCTGCAGACCTGCGGGATCCGGTACGCGAACTACAATGTGGAGACCCTGGCTCCGACGACGGAGCTGCGCTACCGCGACGCCCACAACTTCACGACCTTCCTCTCGAAACTGGTCGCCCTGGACGGCTTCGACCTCTACGTCGACGCCACGCCCTTCCTGTCGCCGATGCGGTTCGACCTGCTGGCCTGCCCGGTCGTCACGATCTGCTACGACTTCATCCCGCTGAAGCTGCTGCACGACTACATCACCAACGAGGTGGTCGTCGAAATCTACTACAACGGCCTGTCGCGGGTTCTGAAGGCGGATCACGTGATCTCGATCTCGGAAACGGTCGCCCTCGAGGCGGCGCAGTTCCTGGGTCTGGCCCCGGAAGCCATCAGCGTCATCGCCCCGCGGCTCGATCCGATCTACGAGACGTGGGCGGGCGCGGCCCGGGAGGACGGGGATGCGCCCTACCTCTTCGGCATGGTGGGCGGGCACCGGTCCAAGAACCCGGATGTCGCCATCCGCATGTATCGCGACATCGTGGATGCCGGTGTCGCCGAGGTGCGGGTGAACGCGCCGACGAAGGACCAGTTCGAACACCTGAAGAATGCCGGGCTGCTGAAGGGCATCGAGGCGACCTATTCGGTCACCGAGGTGGAGAAGCTGGAGCTCCAGTCCCGCGCCCATGTCGTGTCGCATCTGTCGCTCGAGGAAGGCTTCGGCATTCCCCTGCTTGAGGCGATCTTCCTGCGCCGCAAGGTCGTCGTGCTCGACATTGCGATGAACCGGGAGATCCTCGGCAAGAGCGACCGGAGTGACGCCGGTGCGGTGTTCTGGCTCGACCCCGACAACCAGGTTCTGCCGATGGAGGCGTTCGCGACGTTCCTGGCGACCGACCCGGACCCCGCCTATTTCGACGACGTCCGGTCCTACTACCTGCGTCACTGGCGGGACTCGGCGATCGTGGCGGATCGCGCCCTGCAGTCGGCGGTCGAGGCCAGCGCCCGCTGGTTCTCGGACGTCCAGTTCAAGATCTTCTCCTCGATCCCGGGCAGCTTCTGCGGCGTGGCCGACTACTCCCTCTGCTACGTCCGAAGCACCCCCTCGAATGTCGTCCTGTTCTTCTCGGAGGGCGACCAGAAGACCGTCTCTCACACGCCGAATGTGAGACTGGCGGCCCACGGCGAATACGAGAACTTCCAGAAGCGGCACCCGGGAGTGCCGGGCCTGTTCAATCTCGCGTTTTCCCAGGCCCTCTATCCGGGCATCGAGCTTCTGCAGGCCCACGCCCAGGCGAGCGACGTCCTGCTTATCCACGAGCGGGCCTATGTGCCCGGGCTCTGGCACTTCAAGGCGCAGAAGGGGCAGCTCGACGATCTGGCGCTCAGCCTGCCGCGCTCCTCGGAGCGCGCCGCCACGGCCGCGGCGACCGACCTGGCCCTGTCTCACCTGGTGAACAAGCGGGACACGGCGGAGAAGAGCCGACCCGCCCTCTCGGCGGACTGGCTGGTGGAAAAGCCCATCACCCTGGTCTCGCATCTGCCCAAGCCGGTTCTGGCCAAGATGCGCGAGGCCCGGCAGGCCGACAGCGAACTGCAGAACGACCTCGATGAACTCGAGGGCTCATTCGCCTTCGTGCCGCTGGGGATCGACCCGCGCGGCGGGCCGGCGGTCGCCCGGGCCGCTCAGGCCGCCCGGCGCCGGCACGGCGTCCAGGCGGACGACATCGTGCTGGGACATTTCGGTCTGATCCTGAACGACATCAAGCGCCTGGCCGAGATCATCGACGTCACCGCGCGGTTCATCGCCGAGAAGAAGGCGGAGGGTGAAGCCCGCCGGCTGTTCTTCGTCCTGTCGGGCAAGATCATCGATCAGCAATTGTTCGACGACACCCGGGCGCAGTTCGCACGACTGGGGATCGGATCCCGCCTGATCTATTCCAACCCGGTTCTCGAGGACGATTTCGACGCCGAGATCGCCATGTGCGATGCCGTCTTCTGCTTCCGGAAGCAGATCAGGGGCCAGCTCTCGCACATTTTCGTCCGTGCACTGTCGATGGGGCGGCCCGTGATCGTGAACGAGGACAGCGGCTATGCCTACGACCCGCGCCTGGTGGTGCAGGACAAGGCGCTGGAGCCGGGCCTGCGCGCCGTGCTGCAGACCATCTGCAACCGTGACACCGCTGCCGAACTGCGGCGGATTTCATACGCTCAGTACCAGAAACACCATAGAGGCGATCGCAGCCTGAACCGCATACTGAAGAAGAAGAGGCCATGGACACGCTTCCCCGCAGCAAGATTATCGGTATCGAGGATTTTGCGAACGCTGAGCTCAGCCCTTACCTCGAAGCCGCTGCCTTCGAAGACACTCTAGAGTTCGGCTTCGACGCCGCATCCGTCACCCCGGACTGCAAGCTGTGGGAAACCGCCATGGCGCTGCGGACCCTGGACGGTGCGGGCCTTCTGAAGGCCGGCAGCGTGATCTGCGGCGTGGGCGCGGGTGCCGGCCCGACCACCTTCGCCGTCGCCGAGCGGGGATGCATGGTCTTCGCCGCCGACCGCTATCTGGAGGTCACGCCGCGCTCCGACGTGACGCCGGCCTCCATGATGGTTCGGCCGCAACAGTACACGCGTCGCCCCCTCGCGCGCGGCAGCGTCATCCCGGTGCATTCCGATCCCCGCGCCCTCGGCCTGCCCTCCGGTCATTTCGACGGGGTCTTCGCCAGTGGCGAGATCGGCCGCCTCGGCTCCGCCGGCAGCCTGGCCGCCGCGATGGAAGAAATCGGGCGCGTGCTGAAGCCGGGCGGAGTCGCCTCCGTCGTCGCCGAGTTCCTGCTGGAAGGGCCGAACGGCGCGACCGGTTTCGACGAGGACTTCCTGCTGCTGACGCCCGATCTCATCCAGCGATACATCGTGGAACCGTCCGGCCTGGAACTGCTGGATGCGCCCACCTTCGAGCTGTCGCGCCAGACCTACGATGCCCGGGCGGTGCTGAAGGATTTCGGATCCAGCGTGAGGTCGCCCCGGACCGTCGACCAGAAGAAGAACGTGTTTCCCAACCTCGTCATCTTCCACGAGGGTTTCCTGTTCTGTCCGATCCATCTGGCCCTGCGCAAACCGCTGGAACCGGCGGCACGTGAGACGCCCGCCGCGCCGATCAGCGCACGCTTTGCCCGTGCCGTGGAGCAGCAGGCGATCGCCGCATCCGGCGCCCTGGCGCGCCAGATCCATGTGTGGAACGACGCCTTCGGTCGTGACGACGACGAGATCGGTCGCAAGAACGCGGAGATCGTCCAGCTGTCCGCCGCCAATGCCACGATGAGCAGCTATGACCAGAGGCGGGTGGCCTTGCAGGCGGTTCTCGACGGTGCCCTGCACGGACCGGCCAGCGGGGACCTGGCCGAACGACTTCGCGAGGCGGGCTACAAGGGCTTTTCCTGGGTCGAGGCCGGCCAATGGGCGGGCCATACCATCAGCACCATGATCGGACAGGACGCCGATCCGGTCATGATGTCGGGCGGGCTCAAGGGCGTGCTCTGCTACGGCCCCTATGTGAGCCTGCCGCGGGGTCGCTACCGCGTCGAGATCGACGCCTTCGTGCTGGACCGGCCCAGGGGCACGCTCGAGTGCGCGGTCATCGAAAACTTCGGCGCGAAGACGGTCGTCGAAGAGATGGTGGCCGTGACGACCCTGCCGAAGCGTTCGGCCGAGCCCCGCCCCGTCATCCTTCAGTTCGACCTCGACGAACCCATCACCAACGCCGAGTTCCGCGTGATCAGCGATTCCGCCAGCAATGTCGCGATCCGCAGCATCGCCCTGATGGAGCGTTGGCTGGAACCGGCGGAGCCCGTCGAGGCTCCGGCCGGATCTCAGGGTCGCCGACGCGCGGCGAACCGGGCCGTCAAAGCGCCGTGAACTTCAGCCGGCGCTCCACCCGGAGCCCGGCAACGCCGTAGCTGAACAGCCGGTTCTGAAAACCGAACCGCATGTCGGCGAGTTCGAAATCGAGGGTGATCGGCTTCCATTCACCTTTCGGCAGCGTCTTGCCCGTCAGTTCCGTACGCCCCTCGACGACGGAACCGTCGCCGACGATCACGTCGACGTGGCCCAGGATCTGGCTGGGCTTGATGTCGGTGGTCCGCATCACGTTCAGGGTGGTCCGATAGCGGCCCGCCTTGATCGGCGCGTAGGGCCCGAAGGAGAGCGGGCCGGAGTCGCCGATGTCGGACTGCCACGCCAGGCGTCCGTCGGCGAGGGTCTCGGGCTTGCCGATGGTGGTCACCAGTCGGTCCATCCGCTCCGGCCAACCGATCGCCCAGTACCGGTCGATGATGTCCAGGACCTTGGCCGTGTCGGGCTCGCGGTCGGCCCGGACCGCCTCGATCCACCAGAGATAGGAGTTCTCGGCATCGTCGATGGCCGCGACGGACCGGAACACCAGCGCGGGCGGCGAGATCTCCGCCAGGCCGTCGATCGGGAGGACCTCGCCCGTGGCCGCGTCGCGACACAGCAGGATGCCGGCCACGCGCTGCACGTCGAAGCCGGCGGCCGTCACCAGCTCCACGGCCTCTTCGACCGTCAGTTCAACCATGTGCTCGGGATGGGCACCGCCGTAGATCTGCGTGATCGTCCGGTTGGGGCTGTCGATAATCATGCGACCGCCGGGGCGGAGCACCCGGTGCGCCTCGGCCAGGAATCCGGCGACCTCCTCCTGCCAGAGGTGCTCGATATTCTGGCCTGACACGAGCAGATCCGCGACGCCGGTCTCGACGTCGGGCATGGAGCCCGCTGTATTGGCCACCCATTCCACATTGGCCGGCAGAACCGCCGGCGGTGCCGAGTAGTATTCGACGCCGATATGGCGTGCGGGCGCGCCGCAGGTGGCGTCGATCCAGTCGAAATACCATTGGCCGGCAGCGCCTATACTGACCAGGACCTGGCCTTCTGCGCGCGTACGGGCCAGGTTGGCCGTCCTGCCGGCATGCAGAACGGGGCTCAGATCAAAAGACAAGGTCCACCCTACGTTCAGCCGAGATGGGGCCTCACTACACCAAAAAGAGAGGATGTCACGTGCCGTCCGCCCGCGACGGCGGGTTGCGTCCTCCCGCGCGCCGATTAGAACAGAACCGTACATTTCCCGATCCTTGCCACGCTGGAGACCCTGCCATGTCCGCTGAAGGGGATATCGACCGGATCGTTCAGGAAGCTCATTTCCCGGATGGATCAGCGCCCGGTGTCATGGTCGAAATCGGGGCCGCGCACCCGGACGACCTGTCGATCAGCCGTCGCTTCCGTGACCGGGGCTGGCGGATCCTGGCGGTGGAGCCCAATCCGGCCTTCTGCGAGGAACATCGCAAGCGGGGCTACGCGGTGCTGCAGTTCGCCTGCAGCGACCATGACGAGGACGAGGCGAGCTTCACCGTCGTCGAGAGCCGGGACTCGATCTATCACGGGGTCAACGTGACGTTTGAATCGTTCTCGTCCCTGGGTCTGCGGGACAAGTTCGCCGAACTGCATGGCACCGTCGAAACCAGGACCTTCCAGATTCCGGTCGTGGTCCGACGTCTGGATCGCCTCATGGCGGAGTTCGCGCCGGAAGTGACGGGCATCGACCTGCTGGCGATCGACGTGGAGGGCTGGGAGCTGGACGTCATGCGCGGCTTCGATCTGGAGCGGTTCGCCCCGCGCGTCGTCATTCTCGAGAACCTGTTCGATGACCCCGGCTACCGGGACTATATGACGGAGCGCGGCTACAGGCTCTGGGATACCGTCGTCCCGAACGAGGTCTATGTCCGGGCGCGCCCCCAGGCCTGACAGGCCTGCTGCGACACCCGCGTTCTGACGGGCCGACAACCGGGGATCAGCCGGACGCAAGCTGAACGTGCAACCGAACGCCGACGCGCGCGCTTGACCTGAGGCGGGTGAACAATCCGCCCATGGTGTCGGCCCTGGCTTTCGCGTCGCGAGCCTCCTGCACCCGTCAGGCCGACATGCCGTATCCGCCCCAAGCAACGCCCGGCACCGAGATCCCGACCACTCCAGACGGGCCTCTCGACGTCGGCGAGCACGGTGAGGCCCGCCCCTTCACCGGTCTGTCCGAGGAGGAGGTCAGCTGGGCCTATCGCGTCCTGCTGTCGCGCGAGCCGGAATCGAAGGCGACCATCGACCTTCAGAGGACCAATCCGGACATGGGCGCCCTGCGCCGATCCCTGACCAACACGGGGGAGTTCACCACCCTCCACGCCCAGTCCTACGCCATTCCGATCTTTCTCGTGCCGGACGCCATCGACGGGCGGATAGAGATCTTCGAGCCGACGCTCGAGACGCCGACGTCCCAGATGTGCACCGCCAGCCAGGCCGACGAGGGTCACTACAGGCGCTTTTGCGAAACGGCGGGATATCCGCCCGACGAACTGCACCGCAAATACTGGGAGTGGAGCTTTATCTATCGCGTCATCGAGGACGCGGGACTGTTCGGTACGGGGGCGCGCGGCCTCGTCTTCGCCGTCGGCACCGAGCCCCTGCCCGCCATGTTCGTGGCCCAGGGCTGCGATATCCTGGCTTCGGACGGACCGCAGGACGCCAAGGACATGTGGGCGTCCGCGGGCGAACATTCCGACACCGTCGAGGCGCTGTTCAAGCCCGGCATCTGTTCGCTCGAGGACATGAGGCTCCACGTCGAGACGCGCACCATCGACATGCTGGACCTGCCCGATGACACGGGAGTCTTCGACTTCCTGTGGTCGTCCTGCTCGATCGAGCATCTGGGCGGCATCCAGGCGGCCGGGGATTTCGTCAAGAACGCCATGCGGATGCTCAAACCGGGCGGCCTTGCGGTGCACACGACCGAGTTCAACCTGTCCTCGAACACGGACACCATCGACGGCTGGCCGACCTGCATCTTTCGCAAGACCGATCTGGAGGCCCTGACCCGGGAGCTCGTCGACATGGGTCATACGGTCCGGGACTGGAATTTCTGGCCCGGCGCCAATGGAGAGCGGGACGCCCACATCGACTTTCCGCCACATGCGCCGCCACACCTGAAGATCGGACTCTATCAGTTCACGGCGACCAGCATCGGGATCATCATCCAGAACGCCGGGGACCGACTCGCGCCGGCTACAGCGCGGCCAGACGGGCCTGCCGCTCCACAGCCGTGAAGAAATAGCGGAACCACGGATCTTCATAGAGCCGCGCCACGACGTCGGCCGAGGGCGTGAATCCGTCCTTGAAGGCCAGATAGCGGGGATCGAGGTTCACACGGTCGCGGCTCATCTCGAACCGGGGGGCGATCTCGGCCTGGATATAGCCCTCGACAGCCTCCATCCGGTCGGCCCGGTAGAGGACAATGGTGAATCCGTCCTGTTCGATCACCCGAAGGCCCCGTTCGTGATCGAAGGGTTCGGCGCGAAGATCGACCCCGAAGGCCTTGCGGGCGATCAGCTCCATGTCCTCGATCGAATACTTGTTCCAAGGGTGGGTCTGGCCGGACATCTCGTGCGGGTGATTGGCCGCGATCGCCTCGTAGTCCAGCGCGAACTGGCCCGCGAGGCTGACCCACCACGCCACAGGTTCGCGATAGCCGAAGAAGAAATGCAGCCGTCGCGAGGACGTCTCCAGACGGGCCTTGAGGATATCCTCTATGCCGATCCCCGCATCAGCCAGCACATGGCCGTTGGCGAACGCCTCATGGGTGGAGGGGTTGGTGTGGGCATGGATCACCCGATGACCGAGCCGCTGCAGCCCGTACTGGATCGATGTCGTGCTGCACTTCGGAATGCTGACGACCCAGACATCGGTCTCCATCGCCGCGTTCAGATCGCCGACATCGGGGTTCTCGAAGAGGTTGTCCCGCAGAATGGCGCGAACATCTTCGGACTGAACGTCTGGGTTGCACTCACTCATGGCGATGCCTTAACCCGTGACACCGCCTCCGCCCACCGCTATCTCGCGCCGATGGACGAATTCGAACGGCAATCCGAGGAGCGGGGCTGGGCCACGGCGAAGACGCTGGCCGAGGCGCTGCCCTATATCCAGATCTATGATCGCGAGACCGTGGTCATCAAATACGGCGGCCATGCCATGGGCGAGACGGCCGTGGCGAAACAGTTCGCGGCCGACGTCGTCCTGCTGAAGCTGATGGGGGTGAATCCGGTCGTGGTGCACGGCGGCGGGCCCCAGATCAGCGCAATGCTGGACAAGGCGGGCGTGAAGTCGAACTTCGTCGATGGCCTGCGCGTCACCGATCGCGACACGATGGCGGTGGCCGAGATGGTCCTGTCGGGCGCGGTCAACAAGGAGATCGCCCACTGGATCTCGGTCGCCGGCAAGGAGGCCGACGTGCGCGGCATCGGCCTGTCGGGCAAGGACGCCGGCCTGCTGACGGTCGAGAAGACCACCCGCACCAAGCGCGACCCCGACAGCCTGATCGAGCACGAGGTCGACCTGGGCTTCGTGGGCGAACCCACCAAGGTGGACCCCAAGCTGATCGCCGGCCTGATCGCCTCGGAGACCGACGACTGGGTGCCCGTGATCGCCCCGATCGGCGTGGCCGACGACGGCCAGACCTACAACGTCAACGCCGACACCGTGGCCGGTGCGGTGGCCGGGTCGCTGCACGCCAAGCGGATGCTGCTGCTGACCGACGTCAAGGGCGTGATGGACAGGAACGGCGACATCATCCGCCAGATGACACTGTCCGAGGCCCAGGCCCTGATCGACGACGGCACCGCCTCGGGCGGCATGATCCCCAAGCTTCAGACCGCCATGGCCGCGGTCCGGGCCGGGGTCGAGGCCGTGGTCATCCTCGACGGACGGCGACCGCACGCCATGCTGGTCGAGCTTTTCACCGAATACGGCGCGGGGACGCTGGTGAAGGCGTGAGCATCGACCTGAGCCATGTCGACACCTGGGTCTTCGACCTGGACGACACCCTGTATCCGCGCGAGCAGGGTGTGATGGGTCTGGTCCAGGGTCGGATCAACGCCTTCATGGTCGACGCCGTGGGTCTGCCCGCCGACGAGGCCCGCGTGCTGCAAAAGCAGTTCCTGAACGAGCACGGGACCACCCTGGCCGGCCTGATGGCGAACTATGCCGTCGATCCCGAGCGCTTCCTGCGCGAGGTGCACGACGTTCCGCTGGATAGCCTGGAGCCCAATCCCCGGCTCGACGCCGTCCTGGCCGGCCTACCGGGCAAGAAGTACGTGCTGACCAACGGTGCCCGCTTCCACGCGGCCCGCGTGCTGGAGCGGATCGGTATCACTGCCCGCTTCGACGGGGTCTTCGCCATCGAGGACATGGACCTGACGCCCAAGCCGGCCCCCTCCACCTATCGCCGCTTCCTCGACAGGTTCGGGGCCGATCCGCATCGCGCCGTCTTCTTCGAGGACACGCCCCGCAACCTGGCCCCCGCCAAGGCCCTGGGCATGGCGACGGTTCTGATCGGGGACGGCCATGGCCACGAGATCGGCGACTGGGTCGACGCCACCGCCCCCGACCTGCTCGACTTCCTGAACCCCCTCTCGCTGAAGGATGCCGCATGACCGACCCCGCCGCCCTCGAAGCCGCGATCGAATCCGCCTGGGAGGCGCGCACCGAGCTGACGCCCGCCACCGGCGGCGAGACCCGCAAGGCGGTCGAGACCGCCATCGCCATGCTGGATTCCGGCCAGGCGCGGGTAGCGTCCCGCGGCGAGGACGGCACCTGGACGACGCATCAGTGGCTCAAGAAGGCCGTGCTGCTGTCGTTCCGGCTGAACGACAACGAGATCATGCGGGGCGGCGATCGGGGCCTGTCCTCGCCCGCCCCGGGGGTCGGCCCCTGGTACGACAAGGTGCCGAACAAGTTCGGCGACTGGACCGGCAACGACTTCAGGGAAGCGGGCTTCCGGGCCGTGCCGGGATCGATTGTGCGCAAGGGGGCCTTCGTCGGCCGGAACGTCGTCCTGATGCCCAGCTTCGTGAACATCGGGGCCTATGTCGATGACGGCTCCATGGTCGACGGCTGGGCCACGGTCGGGTCCTGCGCCCAGATCGGCAAGAATGTGCACCTGTCGGGCGGCGTCGGCATCGGCGGGGTCCTGGAACCGCTTCAGGCCAATCCCACCATCATCGAGGACAACTGCTTCATCGGCGCGCGGTCGGAGGTGGTCGAGGGCGTGATCGTGCGCGAGGGCGCGGTCCTGGCCATGGGCGTCTACATCTCGTCCTCGACCAAGATCGTGGACCGGGCGACGGGCGAGGTCCTGCGCGGCGAGGTCCCGGCGTATTCCGTCGTGGTGCCGGGTGCCCTGCCCGACCCCAACGGAGGTCCGTCGCTGTACTGCGCCGTGATCGTCAAGCGCGTCGACGCCCAGACCCGCGCCAAGACGGCCGTCAACGAGCTGCTGCGGGACTAAGCCCTCGCTCGGCGACCGGGCGGTCTAGCCGGCGCGCGGCGTCCTGCGTCGCGGGTTCCTGACCGGACGGGCTTCGACAGGGCCTTCCCTGTCGGGTTCCTCGGCGGGGGCCGTCAGGCGAAGCCGGGTATTGCCCACCTTCAGACGACCGCCTTCCAGAGCCCGCCAGTCCGCGCCCAGCCGGACGGCCGCCTCCAGGGTGTCCAGCATGTCCGGGCCCCCGCCGGCCATCAGGACGGTCTGCAACCGCGCACAGTCGGCCAGAAGCGCCGCCGCAGCCTGCACCTCGGCGTCCCCCGAGCGGCCGATGTCCGCCAGGGTGCCATAGCGCCAGCCGGCTTCGGGAGGCCTGTCGACCAGCAGCGCCCAGCGGGCTTCCGGCGCGAGGTGGTCGCCCAGAAACGTCCACGATCGGCCCCGGGGCGCTCGCCGATAATGCCCATGGACCGTGGGCAGGCCGTGACTGGCATAGACGTCCAGTGCGGTCCGTTCGATCCGCGTCAGCAGGTCAGATCCCGGGCGCGGCACCCGCCCGACCGTCTCCCAGAGGTCGGGCTCGACCGGCCTGTCGGCCCTGGAACCGGCGCGACCGCGATACGCACCCAGGCGGCGGAACAGGTCGCGCCACATGCCGACGGTCCTTAGTTGGTGGTCAGGGTGCTCGTCACGGACAGATCGTAGACGACGCGGGTCACCTGCTGGATCAGACCGAAGAACTTGCTGACCTCGGCCGACAGGGCGCGCGGGGCATAGATGATGTCCTCGGGCTGGATCACGAACGTGCCCGCCGTGAACAGCCCCTCCCCTTCTTCCAGGTTCAGGCGATAGATGACCGGCACGCCCCGGATGGTGGCAGGCTGGGTCACGCCCAGGGCCTGGGCGACTTCCGGCCGTTCGAAGCGGAAGATCATGACGGATCGTGCATTGGCCGCACCGTCGTTCAGCCCGCCGGCCCGGCTCAGGGCGTCGGCCAGGGTGGTTTCACCGGCCGGCATGTCGACGAGGGTGATGGCGTTGACCGCACCGAACGTCCGGTAACGACGGGGCACATAGGACAGGCTGACCAGATCGCCGCGCTGTAGTCTGATGTTCTCGGCAAAATCGGAGGACACGGCCGTCAACGGGGCCGAGAACGTCTGGTCCCCACGCCGGAGGTCGACGCGGACGTCCTGGGCCGGACGGGGCGAGCCGCCTGCTGCGGCCAGCACGTCCAGAATGGTGGCGGCGTTGACCGACAGGGGCTTGCGGCCGGGGCTGCGCACCTCCCCCAGGACCGTCACGGTGTTGGAGGCGTTCTCGGACAGGACGACGCTGACCTGGGGGTTTCCGACCTTGCCGACCAGGGCGCGCCGGATGGCGGCGGCGGCCTCGCTGGTGGTCAGCCCGGCCACACGCACGGCACCGGCGTAGGGCACCGTGACCGCGCCCGCGCGGTCGACGGTGGCCGCGGGCAGGGCCTGGCCGCCGGAGCGCACGTTGGTGCTGGATCCGCCGCCGCCGAACAGCGCGCCGCTCGGTTCGAAGACCGACACGATCAGCTGGTCGCCCTCGCCGATGATGTCGACCGGCTGGGTGCTGGCGGCCGCAGCGAGAGAGCCGCCATAGGGTGCAGCCGTCGCCTTGATCCGTTCGGCCACGGCATAGTCCAGCGGCACGATCGCATAGGACGCACCGTCGGCATCCGCCATGGCCCCTTGATCGATGGCACGACCCGACGGTCCGTCACGCGGCACGGTCGAGCAGCCGCCGAGGGTGGCGAGGATCAGCACGGCAAGCACGGAGTGTTTCATGGGACCCACTTCAGACAGACACCGGGTGCTTACCGGCCTTTGGGCAGCACGACTAGAGTGCGCGCGCTTCTGGCCTCGGCGGATGACACCGCCGGAGCCATCGGGCACAAGGCGACGATGCCCGCCGACTCACCCACCACAGCGCCCGGCCTCGACGCCGCGCGCCAGACGCTGGAGCGGGTGTGGGGCCATGCGGACTTTCGCGGCCTGCAGGCCCGGGTCGTCACCGAGATCATGGCCGGCCGCGACGTTCTGGCAGTGCTGCCGACCGGCGGGGGCAAGAGCGTCTGCTACCAGATCCCGGCCATCCTGCGTCCCGGCCTGGGTCTGGTCGTGTCGCCCCTGATCGCGCTGATGACCGACCAGGTCGAGGCGCTGAAGCAGCAGGGCGTGGCTGCCGCGCGGCTGGATTCGGGCCTGTCCCTGGACGAGCGGTCCAGCGTGCTGCGCGCCGCCGGTTCCGGCGACCTGGACCTGCTGTACGTTTCGCCGGAAGGCCTGGCCTCGGGGGCCCTGCTGGACCGGTTGCGCGACCTGCCCCTGTCGCTGATCGCGATCGACGAGGCCCACTGTGTCAGCCAGTGGGGCCACGATTTCCGGCCGGACTACCGGACGCTGGGCCGGCTGTCGGAGTTCTTCCCCGGCGTGCCCCGCATCGCCGTGACGGCGACGGCCGACGCCAGGACCCGCGACGACATCCTGGCCTCCCTGCACCTGGAGCATGCGAGCGTCTTCGTCGACAGCTTCGCCCGTCCGAACCTGCAGCTGTCTGCGGTCCGCAAGGAGAGCGCCTCGCGCGCCAGAACCGACGCCCACGTCATCGAGCTGGTCCGCGCCCGGCGGGGGCAGTCGGGCGTGGTCTATTGCGGCAGCCGCGATGGCTGCGAACGCGTCGCCGACGCCCTGACCTCGGCCGGCACCAACGCCATCGCCTATCACGCCGGCATGCCGGGGCCGGAGCGCGACCGCCGTCTGGCCCGCTTCCTGGCGGAAGAGGGTGCCGTGATGGTGGCGACCATCGCCTTCGGCATGGGGGTGGACAAGGCGGACGTCCGGTTCGTCATCCACGCCGATCCGCCGGGCAGTCTCGAGGCCTACTGGCAGGAGATCGGCCGGGCGGGCCGTGACGGCGAACCGGCCGAGGGCATCACCCTGTATGGCCCGTCCGACATCGCCTGGACACTGCGCCGGCTGGAGACCCGCCCCATGGCCGAGGAGGTCAAGGCGGTCCAGACGCGGAAAGCGCGCCAGCTGTTCGCCATGCTGGACGGCGCGATCTGTCGCCCCCAGGCCGTGCGCCGCTATTTCGGCGAGACCGATGCCGGGCCGTGCGGGGTGTGCGACGTCTGCGCCGATCCGCCCGCCCTCTACGACGCCACCGTTCCCGCCCAGAAGGCCCTGGCCGCGGTGCAGCGGCTGGGCGGCCGGTTTGGACGCGGGCGGATCGTGGATCACCTGCTGGGCAAGACGAAGGATGTCCAGCCGTGGGAACAGGCCCTGTCGACCTGGGGCATCGGCAAGGACATCGCCGCCGCCGGCTGGCGCGACATCGTCGACCACCTGCTGTTCGAGGGGCTGCTGCTGGAAGACCCCAATGACGGCAAGCCGCTGGTCGGACTGGGCGATGCCGAGGCCGTGCGCGCCGTCTACAAGGGCGAGCGGTCGATCGAGGTGCGGCGCACCCCGCCCGGCTTCGAGGCGTCAAGCCGGTCGGGCAGTCCCCGGGCCCGGACCCGCAATGACCGGAACGCCGCCGTCGAGGCGCTGGACGCCGACGTGCGGGCACGGTTCGAGACGCTACGGGCCTGGCGGCGCGACCGCGCGGCCGAACAGCATGTGCCGCCCTATGTGATCTTTCAGGACAAGACCCTGCTCGAGATCGCGCAGCGTGAACCGGGGTCTCTGGACGCCCTGGCGGCGATTTCCGGCGTCGGACAGTCCAAGATCGATCGCTACGGCAAGGGCGTGCTGGAGGCCCTGACCACCGGGGTCTAGTCCAGGGCGCAGATGTCCGGCAGGCCACGCAGGGCCCCGGCATGATCGAGCCCGTATCCCACCAGGAACCGGTTCGGCGCCTCCCAGCCGACGAAATCGGGTTCGGGCGCGCGCGGCAGGGGCCAGGGCTTGCGGGCGAAGACGCAGGTCAGGACCTCGGAGGCCCCCGCCTCCCGGGCGATGCGGCCGGCTTCGGCGAGGGACAGGCCGGTGTCGAACACGTCGTCCAGGATCAGCACCTTGCGACCCAGCAGCGAGCGCTGGAACGGGGCATGGACGTCGATACGGCCCCGGCTGGCCTTGTCGTCGCCGTAGGACGCCAGCCACAGGGCGTCGAAGCGGACATTGCGCCCGACCCGCGACAGGGCCCGTGTCAGGTCGGCGGCAAACCACAGGCCCCCGGTCAGCAGGACCACGGCCACCGTCTCGTCGTCGACGGACGGGGCGATGCGGGCCGCCAGGTCGGCGACGACCCGCGCGATCTCCGCCTCGGAGAGCAGGACGGTGGGTGCCGGATCCTTGGACGTCTGCGGGAGGTCAGCCATGCGAGGCGGATACCGCCTCGGCCCCGTGCGTGTCCACGGTGTCGTGATGCTCTTCGACCACGGGCGCGGCGTCGACCGGCTGGGTATGCGCCGCCGGTGCCGCCTCGATCAGGGCCGGGCGAAGGCCATGCTCGTCGGGCGTGGGAAGCGGCCGTGACCGCGGTGGGGAGCCGTGGCCCGAAGCCGCCGCGGAGCTTTCGCCGTGACCGGCCGGTTCGGACCCGACGAAGGCCACGCCCACATCGACCCCGTGCGCGCCCGGATCCCGGATCAGGGCGGCGAAGCCCTGCACGCCGCCCGGCAGCACCGGGGCCTCCTCCAGACGGATCACGGCATGGCCGATCTCGGCCCCATGATCGTCCAGCAGGGCGACGCGAACGGCGGGGGCCACGATCTCCCGGTCGCGCACATTGCGCAGCGCTCCGGACACCACGACCGTGTCCGGGCGGTCGGGAAGGGCCTTGGCCGTCACGGCCTCGAACTCCAGGCCCACGGCGTTCACCGGCGATCCGACCATGGCGTAGGCGGCGGCGGCGCGCGGATACATCTGGACCACATCGACGCGGAACAGCCATCCCGCCCCGATCAGGCCGACGAACAGACTGGCCAGGCCGGCCCAGACCACGCCGTGGGTCGCGGCGCGCCGCAGGCGACGCTGCTGTTCGGCCCGGGCGCGGAAGGCCTTGGGCAACTCGGGGGCGGGGGTCTCGGGCGCGACGACCGGCTCCGGCTCGAAGCTGCGCGCCTCGACCGGCGGCGATGTCTCGGTGGTGAGCTCCAGCGGCTCCTCCACCGTGGCCAGCCAGACGTGGGCGCAGGACTGGCACCGGACCTTGCGGCCGGTCGGCGGAATCGCGCCGTCGGGCGTGAAATAGCTGGTGGCGCAGGACGGGCAGGTCAGTATCATGGTCGCTGACTGCGAGGCCGTCGGCCCCCTCCTGTCGGTGCGCCATGCGCTCCGATATCTAAC
Source organism: Brevundimonas subvibrioides ATCC 15264 (assembly GCF_000144605.1). Classification (NCBI taxonomy): domain Bacteria; kingdom Pseudomonadati; phylum Pseudomonadota; class Alphaproteobacteria; order Caulobacterales; family Caulobacteraceae; genus Brevundimonas; species Brevundimonas subvibrioides. The sequence goes on from NC_014375.1 coordinate 3,408,411, forward strand.
GAAAACAATCGATGCCTCTGTCGCCCCGTCGCGCCGCCGACCCCGCCCCGTCGCCCGAAACGGTCCGCCTGTCTGCGGTCGGCTTCGGCTATGCGGAGCGGCCCGACGTGCTGCGGGACGTTAACCTCATCTTGCCGCGCGGCTCTTTCCACTTCCTTACCGGCGCGTCGGGGGCGGGAAAGTCTTCGCTGCTCAAGCTGCTGACCCTGGCCGAGGCCCCGTCATCGGGCTCGATTTCCCTGTTCGGGGACGACGTCGGCCGGATTTCGCGCGGCGACCGGCCCGCCTATCGGCGCCGGATGGGGGTGGTGTTCCAGGACTTCCGGCTGCTGGATCACCTCAGCGTCTTCGACAATGTCGCGCTGCCCCTGAGACTGCGGGGCCAGAAGCCCGCCGGCTATGCCGGAGATGTCGCCGCGATGCTGGCGTGGGTCGGCCTGTCGGACCGGGCCGACGGCCTGCCCGGTGCCCTGTCGGGCGGCGAGAAGCAGCGCCTGGCGATCGCCCGCGCCGTCATGGCGGGGCCCGAACTGATCCTGGCGGACGAACCCACCGGCAGCGTCGATCCGGCCATGGCGGAGCGGCTGCTCAAGCTGTTCCAGTCGATGAACCGGATGGGCACGACCATCCTCATCGCCAGCCACGACGAGGCGCTGGCCCGGGCGTCCGGCGCCCGTCTGCTGCGGCTGGCGGATGGCCGCGTCACGGCGGTGAAGCCATGATCCGCTGGTCGACGCTGTTCGGGCCCGGCGCGCTGCCCAAGCCGGTCCGGCCCGAACGCGGTCTGCTGCCCCGCGACCCGGCCGGCGAGCGGTGGCTGGGGGCCCTGATCGCGGTCCTGTGTTTCCTGGCCTGCCTGGCCGCCGTCGGGACGATCGCCGCGGACCGCGCCTCCCACGGCTGGGCGCGCGCGCTGCGGGCCGAGGCGACGGTGCAGGTGCGGCCCCGCGTGGGCGAAACCGGGCCCGCGGCCGCCGCGCGCGCCGCCGAGACCTTGGCCGGCGTCGACGGGGTCGAGGAGGCCCAGGCCATGGACCGCGAGACCGCCGAGGCCCTTTTGCGTCCCTGGATGGGCGAGGCGGTCCTCGCCGACCTGCCGATTCCCTTCCTGGTCACCGTGCGGCTGGAAACGTCAGCCCCCGCCAGCGCGCTCAGTCTCAGCCGGGCCCTGGCTCAGGCGGGCATCGACGCCAGCGTCGACGACCACAGCCTGTGGCGCGACGAGGTCGAGCGGTCGGCGGGTCTGATTTCGTTGCTGGCTCTGGCCGGCTTCCTGGCCACCACCTTCGCCGCCGGCGCGGCCATCGCCTATGCCACGCGCGCGGGTCTGGAGGCACGGCGCGGCGTGATCGAGACCCTGAGCCTGTCGGGAGCCACCGATGCCAGCATCGTGTGGCTGTTCCAGCGACGGTTCGGCGTTCTCGCCGGCGTCTCGGGCGCGGTCGGCGCCGCGGTGGCCATCGTCCTCATCGGGGGTCTGCGCGCCCTGGGCGGAGACGCCGGTCTGACCCCGGCCCTGCCGCTGGCCTGGAGCGACGTCGCCCTGCTGGTCTGTTGCCCTTTTGTCGCCGCTACGGTGGCGCTTGTATCGGCATGGCTGGCGGCGGGCGCGGCCCTTGGCGGGCGGGTCCGGCCTGACTAGAGATAAGGCATGAAGTTTCTGGCGCTTGTGGGGATCGTCGGCCTGATCTGGCTGGTGGGGCTGTTCGCCTTCGCCGACCGGGTCCGCAATCTGACGCCTGCCGACGAGCCCGCCCGCGCCGACGGCATCGTCGCCCTGACCGGCCCCTCGGCCGAGCGGGTCAATGCGGCGGTGCGCCTGCTGGAACAGGACAAGGGCGAGCGGGTGCTGATCTCGGGCGTCAACCGCGAGGTCCGACGCCAGGAACTGCGCGAACTGACCCCCGGATCGAACCGGTTGTTCAACTGCTGCGTCGATCTGGGCTTCGAGGCCGAGGACACCGGCGGCAACGCCCAGGAGATCGCCGCCTGGGCCGGATCCAAGAACTACACGTCCCTGATCGTCGTGACCTCGGACTACCACATGCCGCGCTCGCTGCTGGAGATCCGGAGCGCGGCCCCGGGTCTGGAGCTGACGCCCTATGCAGTCTCGACGCCATCGCTGGACAACTCGCGCTGGTGGCGCGCGGCGGTGACGGCGCGGCGCATGACGCTGGAATACATGAAATACCTCGCCGTTCTGGGCCGCGAGGCCGTGCACCGGGTCGTCGGCCACGACGAACGGCCCGAGACCCCCGAAGAGGCACCCGCATCTTGATCGCGCTGCGTTCCCTGGTCTTCGTGGCCTGGCTGTATCTGTCCCTGGCCCTGTTCGCGGTCGGCATGTCCCCGGCCCTTCTGCTGCCGCACCGGTTCGCCCTGGGGGTCGTCAAGGCCTGGGCCCGGTTCGTCCTGTTCGGCCTGCACCGGATCGCCGGCGTGCGGGTCGAGTTCCGCGGCCTGGAGCACCGCCCGACCGGCCGGGCCCTGGTCGCCTGCAAGCATCAGGGGATGCTGGACATCATCATCCCCTTCGTCGTGCTCGATGACCCCTGCATCATCACCAAGAAGGAGCTGATGATCCTGCCGTTCTTCGGCTGGTTCGCCTGGAAGACGAAGATGATCTCGGTGGACCGCTCGGCCGCGTCCAAGGCGCTGCGCGACATGGTCAAACAGGCCCGCGAGCGCGTCGCCGAGGGCCGCCAGATCTGGATCTTCCCCGAAGGCACGCGGGCCGAGGTCGGGGCCGTGCCGGACTACAAGCCCGGCGTCGCGGCCCTGTACCGCGACATCGGCAGCCCCTGCTGGCCCGTGGCCACCAACGCCGGCGTCCACTGGCCGGCCCACGGCTTCCGCCGCTATCCCGGCACCGTGGTCTACGAGTTCCTGCCGCCCATCGAGGCCGAGCTGAAGCGCGCCGTCTTCATGGCCGAGCTGGAGCGCCGCATCGAGACCGCGTCGAGCGCCCTGCTTCAGGCCTGAGCCCGCCGGAACTGGCTGGGCGAGACCCCGGTCGCATCGCGGAAGGCCCGGGCGAAACGGCTGGGGCTGTCATAGCCGACGGCTGCCGCGACATCGGTGATCGATCGTTCCGGCTGCACCAGAAGGCGCTGTGCCACCGTCAGCCGCCGGAGCCGGATCCAGCCCGCGGGCGGCATTCCCATCGACTCCTTGAACGACCGGGCGAAGTGGAACGGCGACAGACCCGTCAGCGCGGCGAGGTCGGCATTCCGGATCGGGCGATCCAGCCTCGCCTCCACATGCTCGCGCACGACGCCGAGTTGCCGTGCCGTGAGCCCGCCCCGCGTCGCCTCACGGGCCCGCGTGCGCGCGATCCGGACCAGTGTGAGGAGCAGGGTGTCCAGCACGGAGGCATTCAGGGCCTGATCCTCCGGCGATGACGACTGGGCGAGCTGTTCGACGAGACCGGTCACCACAGGATCGACCAGGACCCGGCCACGCAGCGGCGACAGCGGACACCCCGGATTCCCGACAAGCCCCCTTCGGTAAAAGGCCTCGGGCGGGATGGACAGCAGGAGCACGTCCTGCGCCGCATGGGCCGCCATGACGGCGTCCGCGCCCGCAGGAGCCAGCAGATAGTAGTCGGGAGCGACACAGGCCTTGAGCCGGGCCGGGTCGGGTCGCTCCATGGACCGCTCGCGCGCCACGAGGTTGATGCGAACCGCCAGCTGAAGCCCGTCGCCCGCCTGGAGGCGCACCGGACCGTTCGGTCGGGCCAGGCGCCTGAGGCGCGCGCCGTCACCCAATCCCGCAGGATTGAGCTCGACCCAGGCAGGATCGGGCGCGCGTGTTTCTCCAGGCCCCGACACTGTCCCTCGCCCGCCTGACGGGTCGTTCACCGAGGAACTCGAAGATGCGTCCATTGATCCTGACCCTCGCCGCCGCCCTGATGCTGACCCACGGTGCCGGTGCCGCCCGCGCCCAGAGCGTCACGGCCCCCGCAGCCCTGACCACACCGGACGTCGACGACACCGTGCTGATCTATGTGGATTACGTCACCGGCCTGGACAACCTGATCACCACGATCCCCGGCCCCCAGTTCCGGAACAACATCACCGCCTTCGCGAAGTTCAATCCGCTGTTCAGGGTGCCGACGATCGTCCTGGGTGAGGAGAACGACTACTACGGGACCTTCCTGCCCGAGATCACGGCCAACGTGACCCACGGCGTCCACCGCTTCAACCGGACCGGCGTGTCCGGCTATACGCCCGCGGTCGCGGCGTGGCTGGCCGCAACGGGCCGCAGGACGGTCGTGATCGGCGGCATCTCGATCGACAACTGCACGCTCCAGACCGTGCTGGACCTCCGGCGCGCCGGATACACGGTCTATGTCATCTCCGACGTGTCGGGATCCAACAGCGCGCTGGCGGAGTCGGATGCGCTGGCGACGATGCGATCCGCGGGAGCCGTGACCGGCGGATGGCTGACCATCCTGACCAGCCTCGGCCGGGATTTCGCCGACCCCGACTATGGCCGGGGCATGATGGGCATCATCCAGGCCCACTGGCCGGCCTCGACCACCGGCACGGTGAACGACACCACGCCGGACGGCCACGGCATGCAGCTGCCTCGCGGTTAGGTCGCGGCGAACTCGCTGAGGGCATCGATGACCGCGCGGTTCTGGTCCTCGGTGCCCACGGTGATGCGCAGGCCGTCGTGGATGCCGTAGCCGCCGACGGCGCGGACGATGATGCCCTTCGAGTTCAGGTAGTCGTTGGCGGCGGCCGCCGTGCGCTTGCCGTCCCTGAACAGGACCAGGATGAAGTTGCCCGCGCTGGGCAGGACCTCGAAGCCGAAGCCGCGGATGGCCTGGGTCAGGCGAGGCCGCCAGGTCTGGACCAGCTCACGCGAGGCGGTCTGGTGCGCCTCGTCGGCGATGGCGGCGGTGGCGGCGTCCAGACCCGGTACCGAGACGTTGAACGGCAGGCGGATGCGGTCGACGGCCTCCGCCACCGCCAGCGGCGCATAGCCGAAGCCGACGCGAAGGCCACCGAGGCCGTGGATCTTGGAGAAGGTCCGGGTGACGATGATGTTGGCCGCCTCGCGCGCCAGTGGCAGGGCGGTCTCCCAGTCCGACTCGACCACGAACTCGGCATAGGCCTCGTCGACCACCAGCAGGATATGGGGCGGCAGGGCCTCGTGCAGGCGGCGGATTTCCTCGCCGGAGTTGTAGCTGCCGGTCGGGTTGGAGGGATTGGAGACGTAGACGATCTTCGTCCGCTCATCGACCTGGGCCAGCAGGGCGTCGACCTCGGCCTTGTAGCCGGGCTCCGGGGCCAGCTTGACCTGGGCCTCGCAGCCCAGGGCGCTGATGCGATAGGCGAGGAAGCCGTACTCGCCCGTGACGATGTTGTCGCCGGGCGACAGATAGGTCTGGTTCAGCAGGGCGAAGACCTCGTCCGAACCGTTGCCGAAGATCAGCCGGTCCGGCTCCAGACCGTGATGGTCGGCGACCGCGGCGCGCAGCTTGCCCGCGCGACCGTCCGGGTACAGATGAATGGACTTCAGCGCCGCCTCATAGGCGGCGCGGGCCTTGGGCCCGGACCCCAGGGCGTTCTCGTTGGACGACAGCTTCATCGGCTCGGCGATGCCGGCCAGCACGGACTTGCCGCCGACGTAGGGGGCGATGTCGAGGATGCCGGGCTTGGGAGCAGGAGCGGTCGTGACGTCGGTCATGCGGACTCTCAGAACAGGGGGGCGGCGCCGATCACGCCCTTCAGGGCGCCGGGGGCTGCCGGGAGCCGCCCGTCTTCGGCCTGCACATAGCCCGCGAGCATGAACAGCTTCAACCCGCCAGCGGCGGCGAGCGGCCGGGCGACGAAGCCGCAGGCCGCCAGCGCCTCGACGATCCGGGCGTCCGGCAAGCGCGCGTCGGTGACCCAGAAGGTGCGGTCGTCGCCGGTCGGCCCGGTCGGGGCGGCGGCGACGCGGAGCGCGGCGGGCAGGCCATGACGATCATCGGGAAGCGCCGCGATGACCCGCAGCTCCGGCCGGGCCAGAAGCTTGCCCCACCAGGGACGGACCGAGGCGACATCGATCAGGGCGTGGGCCCCGGCCGCGACCTGGGCCAGAGCGGCGTCCGGGTCGGCGACCGCACGGGCCGACAGGCCGAACCGGTCGGCGGCCAGCAGCTGCGCCGCGGCCCCGGCGACGACCATCGCGGTTCCGGCCCTTGCCTCGATGCGACCCCACAGGGCGCGCAGCATGGCGGCCTGATGCACGTCGTCGGCCTCGGCCAGCAGGGCGCGCAGGGCCAGGGTCGATTCGTCGGGCGACGCGTCCTGTCCCGCCGCCAGTCGTGCGGTCAGGGCCTCGATCAGGGCGTGATCCAGCTTCAGCCGGTCGGTGTCGACGCGGGGTTCTTCCAGCAGGGCACCGTGCTTGCGCGCCATGAGCTCCCCTCCGGCGTCAGAACAGCTTGGGGGCCGGGGCCAGGGCGAAGGGACCCAGGAAGGTCCGGCCCTCGCGGAAGACGAGCGACAGGTTCACGTCCTCATTGCCCTGAACGGCCGCGGCGGCCGTCGCCCCCGCGGCCCCGGCCCGGTTGACGGCGCCCGAGCCCGAGCCCGCCAGACCGGCGATCGCGGCCATGGGCTGTCTGGCCTGCAGCGCGACGGTGCCCTGAAGGCGGCCGTCGGGGGTGGCCGACAGCACGTCGCTGGACAGGGTGGCGGCGCTGTCGCCCGCCGACAGCTCGCCGCGCACGGCGGTGAAACGGCCCCCCGCGCGGGTCCAGGCCGAGAAGATGCCGGCCGCGTCCGCGCCCTGCAGCCGGTTGGCGTCCTCGACCACGGTCTCGATCTGGGCGGTGAGCTTGCCGTTGCGCGCCATCCCCTCGACCGGACCGCCCGGACGGCCTTCGGCGTCGATCAGGCGGAACAGGACGTCGACGCTGTTCTCCACGCCCGGCGTGGTCGACGGGGCCAGGTGCGGCCGCAGATAGAATTCGATCTTGCCGGCGCGCGAGATCGGGAACACCTCGGCCCCCTGATGCACGGTGAAGACGGGCTGCTGCAGCTCGACCGCCAGATTGGGCCAGCGCTGGGACAGGCCGTGGACGCTGGCGCGGATGTAGGGGGCCCCGATGGCGACCTTGCCCTTGCCCGCGCGGTTGAGCACCAGTCCGTCATCGGCGGCGATCACCCATTTGTCCGGGTTCCAGGCATTGGCCTCGGCGGCCAGTTGCGGCGCGGCCAGGGCATGACCGGACGGAGCGGTGACCGAGACGTTCCCGGCCTCCAGCCGCACCCGGAAGGGCCAGCCCGAGGTGCCCAGCCCCGTATAGGCCACCGTCCAGCCGGACCCCCGCATGGCCTCGACCTGCGCCACGAGCCGCGTCTGCACCTGATGGGCCAGATAGAACCACCAGCCCGACCAGACGGCGAGCGCGATCAGGAACAGGCCGATCGGCGCGAACAGGCCGGAGCGTTTGTGGCGGGGGGCGGCGTCGGTCATTCAGGCCTTTTGCCGCATCCGGCCGCGCGTGGCGAGACTGCGCGACGTTTGCGCCCGGGCCGTACCGCCGCACGTCGACAGTCCTGCGCAGACCCGTCAGACAAGCCCATCCAGCGTGGGCGCTTCGGCGCTGCTGGCGGGAAAGACCCGGGCATCCAGGGCGGCCCGGTCGATCCCGACGTGGTCCCGCAACACGCCCTTGAACACGGACCGGATATCGAGCGTCGGGGCCAGGTCGCGGCCCTCGAAAAGGCGGTTCTCCGCCAGGGTGGGCCAGTCGCCGATCATGCCGCCCGGCTTCAGCGCCCCGCCGGCGAGCAGAAGGGCCGAGCCGGTCCCGTGGTCGGTGCCTCCCGTCCCGTTGGCGCGGGCCGTCCGACCGAACTCGGTGGCCAGGACGACGATGGTCCGGCTCCAGTCATCACCAAGGCCGGTGCGCAACCCTGAAATCACCTGGTCCAGACCCGTCAGACGCGCCTGCAACTGGCCCACCTGTCGCGCGTGGGTGTCCCAGCCGTCGACCGACAGGGCGACCACGTCGGCCCCGTCCGGCCCCGTCATCAGCCGGGCGACCGCCTGTCCCAGACCCGCGACGTCGTTGCGGGCCAGACGCCCGTCCCCGCCCATCGCCATGGCCTGCGCCTCGGTCTGCAGGCCGGCCGCGAGATTGTCGGCCAGCAGACGATCCTCCGCATAGAGATCCTGCAACAGCGAAGCCATCCGGTCCTCGGACCCGGTCCGTCCCCCCGGGGCCCAGCTGGACGTCGCTGCCGATCCCCTCAGGATCAGCGGCGTCTGGGCCCCGATCGAGAGACCCTTCACGCCCCCCGTGGCCGCCAGGGCCCGGTTCAGCCAGCCGTCGGTCTGCTGCCTCAGACCCTCACCGCCGTTCTCAAGCACATCCTGGGCATCGAAGTGGGAGCGGACGCGGACGGGGATGGCCACGGCTGGAGCGAACCGCAACTGGCCCTGGCCATGCAGCGCATGCAGTCCGGCCAGAGAGGGATGAAGGCTGAAGCCGTCGGACAGGGCCAGACTGTCCTCGATGGCCAGCGCGCCGCGCAGCGGTCGGTAATCGGGATCGTTCCCCGGCACGACCACGGACAGTCCGTCCATGGCCCCCCGGGCAATGACGACGACCAGCTTGTTCCGGGGTCCCGAAGCGGTCCGGGCTCCGGCCTGTCCCGCAAAGGCCAGGCTGACACCGGCGGCGGAGGCACCCAGAAGGAAGCGGCGGGTGAGGTCGATCGAACGGGTCATCGGCGCTGAAACTCCGGAGACATGAGAAACAGGGTCAGGGCTTCGGGCCGGCTCTCGGCGCGGGCGATGGCCAGGCGGGTGCGTTCGCCAAGGCGCGGACCGAGGGCCGCGGCGGCCACGGCGTTCGGATCGGCGGCCCGGGCGCGATCGGCGGCGGTGCGCGACCAGTCCAGCCGCTTGACCAGGGCATCGGGTCCGGCCCAGTCGGCTGCGGTGTCGGGCCATCCCTCCGGCGACGGCGCGCTCTGCGGCGGCTGGCCCATGGCGACCAGGGCCTGGCGCAGAGGCGGCACCTGCTGCGGCTCGGTGCCGAAGGCGCGGTGCGCGGACACGACGAAGTCGTAGGGCGTCTTGACCTTGGCCGGAGCCGGCTGCCAGGCCTCGGGGGCCGAGATCAGGGCACGGGCCACGACGGACAGATCGCCGCCCGACGTCGTCCAGGCCCGCTCCAGCGCCGCCACCAGGGCCGGCGGCGGATCGTCCGCCACGAAATGGGACGCGATCTTGCGGGCCAGTCGGCGCGCGGTCTCGGGGCGGCCGGCCAGATCCTTCAGGATGGCCTCGCCCTGCGCGCGACCGGTGTCTCCATATCGGCGGCCCAGCACGGTCCGCTCGCCCGGCTCATGCACGACGGGGCGATAGACGAAGCCATGGTGCCCCGGCTCGCCGGCGATCGCCGGGGCCATACCGCGACGCCCGCGCCGCCCGCCGCGCCCCGCCGCGGCCATGGCCTCACGAGCGGCCGGAATGGACCAGCCGGTCAGGGCGCGGGCGAACTCGGTGACGTCGGCCTGGGTGTAGCCGGCCTCGGACCCGACCGTGTGCAGCTCCATGATCTCGCGGGCCAGGTTCTCGTTCAGGCCCGCATTGCGCCGCTGGCCCGCCACGCTGTTCGGCCCTACGGACTGGGCCTGATCCAGATAGAGCAGCATGGCGGGGTGTTGCTCGGCGGTCAGGGCCAAGGTCTCGAACGGCCCGAACACATGCGGGCGGATGGCCTCGCGCTCATAGGCATCGAGAAAGATCGCAGACTGGAATTTGGTGGCCGAGGCCGTGAAATGGTTGGCCCAGAACAGGGCCCAGCGCTCGGCGAACCCGTCCGGGGTGCTCGCCGCGAGCCGCGCCCGCGCCAGAAAGCCTTCGGCGGCTCCCCGTGCCAGGGCCTGACGGCTGTCGCGACGGGCGTCGAAGGCGGCCTGGGCCACCGGATCGGCGGGTCGATTGGGCGCGGCGCCGGCGGGATCCGTCATCGCGCCTCCCGCCATGGCCTGCATCGTTCCGCCCGCACCGGACACCGTTTCAGCCTCGCGCCCCGGCGCGCGACGCGCCTGGCCGGCCTGCCGGTAGCCCAGGAAGGCCTGCATCTGATCGGTCGACGAAGGGGCGGCACCGGACGGCAGGACCGCCCCGGACGGTCGGATCTGCGCCTCCAGCCAGTCGCGCGGATCGGCTGCGACGTGATCGAGCTCACCGGGGCCAGCGCCCATGCCGAACCGGGTCAGTGCGATGGCGGCTTGCAGCGTGTTTTCGTTCCGAGCCACGGCGTACTCCCGATCCGTCCACTGAAGATGAAACGCCGAAGGGGCCGGAGTCCGTCGCCAACACCCGCTTCAGGGCTTGTCCATGCCGCGATGATCGTCGAACCTGACCGGGAGAGGCGTTCACCGGGGGTGTGGGGCCTGGGCCGGGTTTTGCCTGCGAGCAGGCGTCGCCGGTCGGTGGGGGGCGATCCATGGTCGACACGAACAAGCCGGACGGTCTGGCCGAAGATGTCCTCGGCTTCGGCGGCCGGGAACTGGTCACCGCGCGCGATGTGCTGCTGCGGCCCCGCACCGTGCTGGCGGCCTGGATGGAGCAGGGGCCGGAGGGCGGCGGCTTCTATTCGCGGCCCTTGCGTCTGTATCTGGGGCTGAACGCCATCCTGATGCTGGTGCTGTTCCTCCAGGGGGGCGCAGGCTTCCTGCTGGACGACCTGCCGCCCGAGTTGATGACCTCGCTGCTGGAACAGTCGGGCAAGTCGAGGGACGCCTTCGTCGGCGATGCCGATGGCTGGATGACGCTGGTCATGGTGCCCCTGCTCTCGCTGTTCTACGCCCTGGCCTCGGCTCCGCTGCTGCGGTTGTGGGATCCGGACGACCTGGGGTGGCGGCGTGGCTTTCGGGCGGCCTTCGCCTGGCTGTGCGCCTGGACGGTGCCGATGCTCCCCATCGCCTGGTGGGGCTTCGGCCGGGGAACCATGGCCGCGATCGTCGCCGCCGCGATCTTCCTTCTAGGCCTCGTCGCCTTCGTCCGGATGGGACAGGGCCGTTGGTTCAGGTCGCGGCTGGTCGGGGTCGGCAAGGCGCTCCTGCTGATGATCGCCGTCCAGATCGCAGGCATGGTCGGCGGAGCCCTGGTGGTCGCCATCGGGGTCCTGGGGGCCTCCGCCGCCCCGTAGAGGTCGCCATTTTTCAGGACAGGCCGGGGCGGTTCAGCCCAGAAATCCCCGGGTCAGCTCGATCGCCTCGACCAGGCTCATGCGCTGCACCTCGGTCCCGGGCGGCAGGGCGGCGAACAGGCGCGTGGGCGTGGCGGCGTCCAGCATGACGAAGACCCCCTTGTCGTCCGCCCGGCGGATCAGGCGGCCGAAGGCCTGGGCGATGCGGGCGCGGGCCAGGGCGTCGTCATAGCCCTTGGCCCCGAACTTCTCGCGCCGCGCCTTGTGCAGCAGGTCCGGCCGCGGCCACGGCACGCGGTCGAAGGCGAGCAGGCGAAGCGACCGGCCGGGCACATCGACGCCGTCGCGGACCGCATCGGTGCCCAGCAGGCAGCTGTCCTGTTCCGCGCGGAAGATGTCGACCAGGGCCCCCACCTCCAGCGGATCGACGTGCTGGGCGTAGAGCGGGATCTGGGCCTTCGCGAGATCCGGCCCCAACCGCTCATAGACCGCCTTCAGCCGGCGGATGGCGGTGAACAGGCCGAGCCCCCCGCCCCCGGCGGCCAGGAACAGCTCGCGCATGGCCGCCGCCGTCTGGCGCGGGTCGTCCTTGGCCACATCGTTGACGACGATGACCCGGCTGTTGGAGGCATAGTCGAACGGGCTCTCGACCTTCAGGGTGCGAGCCGGCTCGATCAGGCGCGCGGCCCCGGTGCGCATCCGGGCCATGCCGAACAGGTCGCCGCCGCTGGCCTCCGCGATCGGATCGGACAGGGTGGCCGAGGTCACCAGCACGCCATGGGCGGGCAGAATCACCGCGGCCTCCAGCGGCACGGTCGGGTCGATCCAGTGGCGGCGCAGGGCCACGTCGTGGATCCGGCCGAACGCGGTCTCGACCGACAGCCAGTCGACGAAGTCGGGGTCCGGTTCGTCGCCCCCCTCCTCCAGCGCCGCCAGCATCGACCGCCATCCCGGCAGGGTCATGCGGGCGCGACGGTCGAGGCCGCGCAGCGCCCCCTCGATCCGGGCCCGGGCCGACCCGTCCAGCTCGGCCGCCTCGTCGTCGAGGATGTCCTCCAGATGCCGGGCCAGCGCCAGCAGCGGCGCCTCCACGGCGGCGATGGCCTGGGCGGCGCGCCGGGCGGTGTCCAGCAGGGGTTCGGTCGCGGGGCGGACCGAACATTCGGTGCCGAACTCCGACGACGCCGAGGAGGCGGCCTCGGACGTCCGCGCCCGGATCTGCTCCAGCGCCGCCATCAGGAACTGTTCGATCGGGCCGACCGGATTGACCTCCCCCGAGGGCGGCGCGATGCGGCCGGAAATACCCTCGCCGGGCAGGGCGGCGGCGGCGCGGATCGCGTCCTGCAGGGCCTTCGCCGCCGCCTCGTTGTCGGCGCACAGGTCGCCCAGCCGCTGCTCCAGACCCCGCCCGCGCCGGCCGCGCCCCTCGGGCCCGCGGATCCAGCGGCGCAGCTCGGCCGCCTCCTGCCCCGACAGGCAGGCGGAGAAGGCGCTGTCGGCGGCGTCGAACAGGTGGTGACCCTCGTCGAAGACGATCCGCTTCAGGGCCGCCGTCTCCCCGTCCTGCTTCAGGCCCCGCGCCGAACGGGCTCCGTCGAAGGCGGCCTGGGTCATCACAAGCGCATGGTTGGCGACGACGAGGTCGGCCCGGCGGCTGGCGCGGATGGTCTTCTCGACGAAACAGGTGCGGTAGTGCGGACAGGCCGCGTGGACGCATTCCCCGCGCCGGTCGACGAGATTGCCGGCGCTCGCCTGCTGGCCCGCGGGCGTCGCGAACAGGCCGGGCAGCCAGCCGGGGAAGTCGCCGCCGGTCATGTCGCCGTCGCGCGTGTGCATGGCCCAGCGGCTGGTCAGGGCCAGGCCGATCAGGTCGCCGTTCCCCAGCTGGGCCGCCTGGACCATGTCCTGAAGGTTCAGCAGGCAGAGGTAGTTCTCGCGCCCCTTGCGCACCACGGTCTTTCTCTTGCGCTCGACCGGGTCGGGCCACAGGGCGGCGCTCTCGCGGTCGATCTGGCGCTGCAACGCGCGTGTGTAGGTGGACACCCAGGCCGCGCCCTGGTTCCGCTCGGCCCACAGGGAGGCGGGGGCGAGATAGCCGAGCGTCTTGCCCGTGCCGGTCCCGGCCTCCGCCAGCAGCATGCGCGGGCGGCCCTCCTCGTTGCGGGGGGAAAAGGCGTAGGCGGCCTCGGCGGCATAGTCGGACTGGGTCGGCCGGGTTTCGTCCAGACCCGAAGCCTGCAGCAGTTTCTCCAGCCGGATCCGGGCCGATTCGGAATCGACCGCGGCCGAGCCCGCCTCGCCCCTCGGGGCCTCGTCCTCCCACTCCGGCAGGCGCGACCAGGCATCGAGACCGGATCCGCGATACTGGCGCTGGCGCATGGGCTGGGTCTGAAGCGCGCCCGTGACGCGGTCGGCCCAGGACCAGCCCGCGCGGCCCAACGTCTCCGCCAGGGTGAAGGCGTCCTCGCGGTGCGGAAAGGCCGGGTCGGCCAGTTCGCGCAGCAGGGCCCCGGCCGCCTCGCGCAACGCCGCCGCCTGCGCCTCCGCTCCCTTCGGTTCGGACATGCCGAGCGCCAACGCCAGGCCGGACGGTGACGGCGCGCAGAAGGTGGCGGGTCGGACGAAGGCCCACAGCTCCAGCACATCCAGCAGGTCCCTCGACCGCGGCGGCGGCGACAGGCCCAGCCGCCGCGCGGTCAGGCTGGCGTGGGCGACCAGCACCGGCCCGCCGGTGAAGGTGCCCTCGGCCGCGCCCCGCCCGATCTTGCGCGCGCCCTCGTCGTCGCAGATCGCCCCCGCCCCCGGGGGCACGGCGAGCGCAGGCGGCAGGACCAGCCAGGGCTCGGCCCCGGTCAGGCTGCGGTTCGCAATGACGGATTCGTCGGACACCTCGCAGAGATAGCGACGAACGGGGTGAAACGGAACGGGAACATGCTATATCGCGATCGTGACGTCGCCCGCCGCCAGTCTGCCGCCTCTGTTCGCCGACTGGTTCGCCTCTCGCGGATGGAGCCCCCGCAGGCATCAGCTGGAGATGATCGCGGCCGCCGGGGCCGGATCGCATGCCCTGCTGGTCGCCCCGACCGGGGGCGGCAAGACCCTGGCGGGGTTCCTGCCCAGCCTGATCGATCTGGCGGAGCGAGGCCCGCGGCCGGAGTTCGGACCGGGCAGCGGGATTCACACGATCTATGTCTCGCCGCTGAAGGCCCTGACCACCGACGTCGAGCGTAACCTGATGACGCCCATCCGCGAGATCGGGCTGAACATCCACGTCGAGAGCCGCACCGGCGACACCAAGCAATCCAAGAAGCAGCGCCAGCGCGACAACCCGCCGGACATCCTGCTGACCACGCCCGAACAACTGGCGCTGTTCTGTGCCTGGGGCGGGGCGCGGGCGTATTTCGCCGACCTGAAATGCATCGTGCTGGACGAGGTCCACGCCATCTGGTCGGGCAAGCGGGGCGACCTGCTGAACCTCGGCCTCGCCCGGCTGCAGAGCTTTTCGCCGGGGCTCCGCCGGGTGGCCCTGTCAGCGACGATCGACGACCCGAAGCTGATCGCGGAGTGGCTGGCACCTGTTCCTCCCCCATCGGGGGAGGGGGACCGCGCAGCGGTGGAGGGGGCCAGCCCCACACCGGGTGCTGCAGACAAGCCCCCCTCGTCGGCTACGCCGCCACTCCCCCCGATGGGGGAAGATTCAGGCATCGTCATCGTCAAGGGCGACCCCGGCGCCGTGCCGATCATCGACGTTCTGGTGTCCGAGGGCCGCGTGCCCTGGGCGGGGCACACCGGCCAGCATGCGATCCCCGAGGTCTATGCGGCGATCAAACGCTCGGGCCTGTCGCTGATCTTCGTCAACACCCGCTGGCAGTGCGAGTTCGTGTTCCAGCAGCTGTGGGCCATCAACGACGACAACCTGCCCATCGGCCTGCACCACGGCTCGCTGGCCGCCGAGCAGCGCCGCAAGGTCGAGGCCGCCATGGCCCGGGGCGATCTGCGCGCGGTCGTCTGTACCTCGACGCTGGATCTGGGCATCGACTGGGGCGACGTCGACCTCGTCATCCAGATGGCGGCGCCCAAGGGATCGAGCCGTCTCGTCCAGCGCATCGGCCGGGCCAACCACCGGCTGGACGAACCCTCGCGCGCCCTGATGGTGCCCGCCAGCCGGTTCGAGCTGCTGGAATGCCAGGCCGCCAAGGAGGCCGTGGCCGACAACGCCTTCGACTGGGAGCCGCACCACATCGGTACCCTCGATACCCTGGCCCAGCACATCATGGGCGTGGCCTGTTCCGAGCCCTTCGCGCTCGACGCCCTCCATGCCGAGGTGACGGCCTGCGCCCCCTATCGCGACCTGACCTACGAGGCGTTCGAGGAGGTGGTCGATTTCGTCGCTACCGGGGGCTATGCGCTCCGCACCTACGACCGGTTCGCCCGGATCGTGCGCACGCCCGAGGGGCAATGGACGGTCCGCAACCAGCTGATCGCCCAGCGCCACCGGATGAACGTCGGGGCCATCGTGGCGGCGGGAACGCTGAACGTGAAGGTCGCCTCCCGGCGCGGCGGCGCGTCCAAACAGCTGGTCGGGGGGCGCAAGGTCGGCGAGGCCGAGGAGTGGTATTTCGAACAGCTGACACCCGGCGACACCTTCGTCTTCGCCGGCCAGGTCTGGGCGTTTCAGGGCATCAACGGCATGGACGCCCTGGTCACCCACGCCACCGACAAGGACCCCAAGATCCCGTCCTGGGGCGGGGCCCAGTTCCCGCTGGGCACCTCGCTGGCCGCCCGGGTGCGCGACATGATCCAGGACCGCGATCACTGGCGCGTCCTGCCCGTCGACGTGCAGGAATGGCTGGAGCTGCAGGCCGAGCGGTCGATGATCCCCGATGCCGACAGCCTGCTGGTCGAGACCTTTCCGCGCGGCAGCCGCCATTTCATGGTCGCCTATCCGTTCGAAGGACGGCTGGCACACTCGACACTGTGCATGCTGCTGACGCGCCGGCTGGACCGGCTGGGGGTCGGGCCGCTGGGCTTCGTCGTCACCGACTATGCCTTCGCCATCTGGTCGATCAAGCCGATGGACGGTCTGGACTGGGACGCCCTGTTCCAGCCCGACATGCTGGGCGACGACCTCGAGGCGTGGCTGGAGGAGAGCTTCATGATGAAGCGCACCTTCCGCAATTGCGCCCTCGTTTCCGGCTTGATCGAGCGGCGACAGCCGGGGGCCGAAAAGACGGGCCGCCAGGTGACCTTTTCCACGGACCTGATCTACGACGTGCTCCGCCGCCACCAGCCCGATCATTTGCTGCTGAGAACCGCCCGGTCCGACGCCGCATCCGGCCTGCTCGACGTCGCGCGTCTGGGTCAGTTGCTGAGCCGGATCGCCGGGCATATCCGCCATGCGCCACTGGAGCGGGCCTCGCCCTTCTGCGTGCCGGTGCTGGTGATGATCGGACGGGAGCGGGTCGGCGGCGACGCGGCCGACATGATCCTGGAGGCCTCGGCCCAGGACCTGATCGACGAGGTCATGGAAGACGCTCCGCCCGAGTTGCAGGGTGCCGCATGAACGCGGCGCTGCGCGAGACCCTGACCCCGGCGCGACGGCCGTGCGGCTCGCTGTCGGTGCGGGTCATGGGCGAGCTGTGCGTGCTGCGCTGTTCGGGGGCCCTGTGGCTGCCCGCCCATGGCACGCTGGTGGCGGGGGACCTGCATCTGGAGAAAGGCTCGGCGTTCGCCGCGCGCGGCCAGATGCTGCCGCCCTACGACAGCCGCGCGACGCTGGACCGGCTGGAGGCGGAGATCGCCGAGCTGGCCCCCGCGCGGGTCGTGCTGCTCGGCGACAGTTTCCACGACAGCCGCTCGATCGGACGGATGGCGGCCGAAGACCGGACGCGGCTGGATCGGCTGGCCGAGGGTCGCGACTGGGTCTGGCTGGAAGGCAACCACGACCGCAAGGCGCTGACCCAGGCCGATGCGGACGCCGTCTCCCGCCTTCCCGGCCGGGTGGTCGGCGACATGGGGCTGGGCGCGCTGTTCCTGACCCACGAGCCGATGCCAGAGGCCCGGACCGGAGAGGTCGCCGGCCACCTGCACCCCTGCGCGCGGGTGGTGGCCCATGCGCGGACGGTGCGCCGGCCGTGTTTCGTGACCGACGGACGCCGGCTGATCCTGCCCGCCTTCGGGGCCTTCACGGGGGGTCTGAACGTGCTGGACGCCGCCATCGCGGGTCTGTTCGTGGACCGGCCGATGGTGGCGGCTCTGGGCAAGGACCGGGTCCACGCCCTGGCTTGGGCCAGCCTGGTCTAGGGCAGCAGGGCGACCGCGCCCAGGCTGAGCACCGCGCCGGTCGTGGCCACCCAGCGCAGCCGCGCATACCAGTCGCCCGAACCGCGCACGTCCCAGTACAGCATGGCCAGCAACCCGCCGATCAGGACCAGCAGTTGCAGCCGGTCGGGCACGCCCGGCAGGAAGGTCAGCCAGGCCGCGACCGGCGGCAGGTTGCTGAGGACCAGGGTCGCGGGGCGCGGATCGCGCTCGGCCATGCCCTTGCCCCAGCGCGTGCCGGCCAGGAACGACAGGATGATGGCGGCATAGGCGGCCAGCGGCTCGATCCAGCGGCCGCCGTCTTCACGGTCGAACCAGACGGCGGCGGCCCCGGCGACGAACGGGATCAACCCGGCCAGCGTCAGGGCCCATGCGGTCAGCCGCGTACGATCCATCACCCTCTCCTGAAGACCCGGCTGGTGCCATAGCCCATGGCCACCGCGAGCAGCACGCACAGCACCCCGTAGGACCAGGGACGGCGATGGGCGAACTCGTAGACCTCGCGCTCGAAACCGACTTTCTCGACGGTGAGCGTCAGGTTGGAAACCCCCGCGGGTTCGCCGTCCCGGAACAGCCAGACCTGGGCATAGTACTGGCCGGTCGGGGCGGTGGCGGGCAGTTTGACCTCGGCCCGGAACAGGCCCTTGTCGACGAAGGTCACCCCTTCCGGATCGGTGTCGTAGAGGGCCGCGTCCTCCTTCAGCCGGATCACGGCGCGGCGCCAGTCGAGGTAGTCCTCGCCCAGGCGGCTGATGACCACGTCGCGCACGCCGTAGCGGGTGACGGTGCGGCTTTCCTCGGGCGCGTCGATGCGCAGGTGATCGACGCCGACGCCGAGGCGACGCAGCTGTCCGAAGTCGGCGATGTCGCTGAGCGGCCGGGTCGAGGCGGTCATGTAGAAGCCGGGCGCGCCCTCGAACAGGACCGGGCGGCTGTTCAGCCAGACGCCGGTGTTGCGCGTCTTCTTGACCAGCCGGATCGGCGCGTCGGGTCCGCGCACGACGACCACGACGTCGGTCGGATCGTCCGACGGATTGAACACCGCGCCGTACAGCACCAGCGTCGCGCCGCGGAAGCTGGAGTCGACCTTGACCTGGGCATCGGTCAGGGCCGCGGCGACGCGCAGCTCGGTGGCCGTGGCCTCGGACCGTTCCGGGGGCGGCGCCTCGATCGCGGGCGGCGGAGGGGGCAGGGCCTGGATCACCGGTCTGAAATCCCCGGAGCCAGAAGGAAGATGTCGTGCGGCCGCACGAACAGGCTGAGGCCCATCTGCATGCCGACGAACAGGATCAGCAGACCCAGCAGGGCACGCAGCACGTCGGCCCGGAAGCGGCCGGCAAAGCGGGCCCCCAACTGGGCCCCCACGACGCCGCCCGTCAGCAGCAGGGTCGACAGGACGATGTCCACCGTCTGGTTCCGGCCGGCCTGCAGGATGGTGGTGACGGCGGTGGTGATGATGATCTGGAACAGGCTGGTGCCGACGACCACGCTCGCCCGCATCCGCAGCGCATAGAGCATGGCCGGCACCAGGATGAAGCCGCCGCCCACCCCCATGATCGCCGACAGGACGCCCGCGAAGACCCCCAGCCCGAACGGCGGGATGGCGCTGATGTAGAGGCCGGATTTCGGGAACCGGACCTTCCACGGCAGGCCGTAGAGCCACAGCGGACGGCGGCGCTCCTTGTGCGGGGCGACCTCGCCGCGATGGCGACGCAGGATCTCGCTGAGGCTCTCGTACAGCATCAGCAGGCCGATGGCGCCCAGTAGCAGCAGATAGGACAGGGCCACGACCAGATCGGCCTGGCCCAGCAGCCGCAGATAGCGGAACAGCTCGACCCCGCCGATGGCGCCGACGGCTCCCCCCACCGCCATGATGCCGCCCATGCGGTAGTCGACTGCGCCCTGGCCGGAGTAGCGGATCACGCCGGACGTGGAGGAGGCGACGACGTGGCTGGCCTGGCTGGCGACGGCGACGACGGGGGGAATGCCCAGGAAGACCAGCACGGGCGCCATCAGGAAGCCGCCGCCGATCCCGAACAGACCGGACACGAATCCGACCAGCGCGCCCAGCAAGACCAGGAGCGGCCAGTTCACCGAAACCTCGGCGATCGGCAGATAGATCTCCAAAGGGCGGGCCTTCGGCTGGAACAAATAAGCGAGGCGCCGGAAGGCGAGCGCGGGTGTCTTAGCCGGGCGGCCCGTCAAGGGCCACCCGGATCATGCGTCAGGCGAGCGGTTCCAGGGCGAAGGCCTCGGCCTGGGCGCGGGCGGTCTGGCGCTGGGCGGCGGGGATGGTCGGGGCCAGACGGTCGACGGCGGCCTGCGCCTGGGGGTCGCCGGACCGGGCCGCGATCAGGTACCACCGGTAGGCCTGGGCCGGGTTGGGGGCGATGCCCTCGTCGCCGTTCTCGTAGATGCGGGCGACGTTGTACTGGCTGTCGACCAGGCCGCGGTCCGCGGCCTTCTTGAGCCAGTCCAGCGCCTCGGTCCGGTCTCGCGACCCGCCGACGCCGTCGAACAGATACATGCCGTAGGCGTGCATGCCGGCCGGATCGCCGCCCTCTGCAGCCCGACGGGCCCACTGGCGGCTTTCGGCCTGATCGACCGTCAGGCCGGTCGACCCGGTCTGAAAGAGACCCGCCAGCTTCAGCTGGGCCTCGGGATGGCCCAGGTTGGCGGCGCGGGTCAGGGTCTCGACGCCGGCGGGATCGTTGCGGTCCAGCTGTTCCAGCGCCTGGGCGTAGACGGTCTGGGCCTCGGTCGCATCGGCGGGGGCCGCGTCGACCGTGCCGTCGGTGGGCGTGAGGGCGAGCGCGGCGATCGGGGTGGCCTCGGCATTCGACGGGGACAGACCGGTCAGGCGGGCCACGTCGTCGAAGTCGTAGCCGGTGGCGCGGCCGGTCGCCCACAGGCCGCCGACCACGGCCATGCCGGTGACCGAGGCGATGAAGGCTTTCTTGACCGTGCCGTCGCCGCGCTGGGCCTGCTTGTCCAGCCGCTCCTGCAGCTTGGACTTGCCGCCGCGCTTCAGCCCGAGGCCGAAGCTGGCGCGGGGGGCCGGCTCGGCCGGGGAGACGTTCATCGCGGCGCGCGCGGCCTCGATCGTGTCGCGGGTCGAGGCCGAGCGGCCGACGGCGGCGCCGGCGGCCATGGTCGCACGCATGCGGCGCGGATCGACGAACTCGGTCTCGGCCGAATACTCCTCGATACCGTCGTCATAGAGCCGGGCGGGCGCAGGGGCCTCGGCGGCGACCCGGCCCCCGAAGGGTTCGGGCTGGGCCTGAGGCTGGGGCTGGGTCTCGATCTCGGCGATCGCATCCAGGGCGTCCGAGACGTCGGCCCCGCCGAAGCTGCCGAACGGTCCGGCCGTGAAGGAGGCGGGCTCGGCCAGAACCGGCTCCGCCACCTCGACCTCGGGCTCCGCGGGTTCGAACCGACGCGGAAGCGTGTCGAAACTCTCTTCGGGCAGCGCATCCTGCGGGGCCTGGGGGAAGGGTTCCAGATCGGCCGACAGGGGATCGATCGACCAGCCGTCGGCCGGGGCGTCCGAGCCGGAATCGAACCGGTCATCCGGGAAGGCGGCGGCGCGCCAGTCCGGCTGGACGAAATCGGAGGCCGCGGGCGCGACCGGCTCGGGGTCCGGCAGGGGCACGGGCGCGACCGGCTGGGCCAGACGCTGTTCCAGGGTCTCGCGGGCCTCGGCCAGCAGCCGGGCCGTGCGCTCCTCGGACAGGCGCATCCGCTCGGCCAGCTCGCCCGAGGCGCGGTCGTAGCGTTGCTCGATCCGGTCCGAGCCCTCGACCATGCGGCGGCCGATGTCTTCGAGGGCCTGGGCGGACTTGCGTTCCGACTGGGCGATCCGGTCGGCCAGCCGGTCGGAGATGCGGGTGATCTCCACGCCCAGTTTTTCGAGGGCGATCGAATTCTGGTCCTCGGACCGGGTCAGCCGCTGTTCGACGGCCTGGCCGTAGCGTCCCATGTCCTGTTCGATCTTCGCCGAAAGGGTGCGGGTCAGCGCGACTTCCAGCTTCTCCAGCTGCACCTCGCCGACCGTCTCGATGCGATCGACGCGGGTGTCGAGGTTCTGGGCGATGCGCAGGACCTCGCGACCCATGGCCTCGATCCCCTGGGCGGAACGCTGCTCGGCGGCGCGCGCCTGTTCGCCCAGCGACTGGACGGTCGCCTCGATCCGGGACATCCGGCCTTCGCTCTCGGCCGTCTCCAGGCGCCGCATCATCTCGGTGCGGTTGGTCTCGACCTGGCGCGACAGGGTCTCGGCCAGTTTCTCGAAGCGCGCAGCCTCGCGCAGGCCTTCCGGCTCGACGCGGGTCTCGGTCGCACGCAGGCGCTGGTCCAGCCCGGCGAAGGACCGTTCCAGATTGCGCAGGGCCTGCGAGGTCTCGTTCTGCGCCGCGTCGAGGCGCTGGCCGACCTGGCTCAGCAGTTCGGTCCCGGCTCCGGCGCCCGCGGCCTTCTCGACCGCCTCGATGCGCTGGATCAGCGTCTGGCCGTTCGCGCGCTGGCGCTCCTCGATGTCGTAGAGGCGGCTGGTCAGGGCGGCGACGGCGGTGTCGGTCTTGTCGAACCCGTCGAGACGCTGGCGGGCCTCCGTCAGGCCGGTGCGCTGGCGCTCCTCGATGTCGTACAGACGGCCGGCCAGGGTCCCCAGCGCCTGTTCGACCTTGCTCAGGGTCTCGGCGGACTTGGGGCCGACCTCGCGCTCGAAGGCGCGCAGGCGGCGATGGCCTTCCTTCAGCTCGTCGGAGATGTCGTCGATGCGGCGGCCGTACTGGCCCGCCTGCTGGTCCTGGGCCTCCATGCGACGGACGAGGCCGGAGACGGCCTGGTCCACGCCCTGGATGGCGATGGTCGAGCGACGCTCGGCGGCTTCCAGCCGGGCGGCGATGGCGTCGACCGAAGCGGCGACGCGCTGCAGGGTGTCGTCGGGGGCTCCGCGCCACGGACGCGCCTCGGCCTCGTAGGCGTCGTCCAGGCGGCGCGAGCGGCCGCGACGGTCGAAGGTTTCCGAGGCATGGGGACGACGCGGCAGCGGCTGGACGCCGTCATCGTCGTCGCCGTCCTCCATGATCATGGTGTTGAGCCACTCGCCCAGCGTCATGCCGGACCGGCGCGCCAGGTCCTTGGCCACCTCACGCGCTTTCGGGTCGATCCCCTTAACGCTCCAAGGCGCTGCGGCTGCGCTCACTGATTCGGCTCCCGACCCATTGGATCACGCTAATCGCCCATATCCGGGGTGTAAACGTGTGGTTAACCCCAACATCTTGCGGACCCGCCATTCTCCTGTGGACAGCGGTCGCAAGGAGCGATTCTGTCGCCCGATCGTGGTTAACGGGGCGTGAAGATTAACCTCCCGGCAAGGTTTTGCTTGCCGGTCCCGGGGGCTTCCGCCAGAGGACCGCCGTGTCCCTGACCCTCACCCTATGGCTGCTGGCGGCCGCCCTGATCGTCTGCGTCTTCGCGGGATGGCGCGGCGCCCGGCCCAGCGACTTCCTGCGGCCCCGCATGGTCCCGTGGCGGTTCATCATGCTGCTGGCGGGGGCGATGATCTTCCTTTTGCTCGTGCATCTGGGCGCGCTGATGGGCTTCACCCGGCCGTCGTGACGCACCCGGGCTGAGGGAACGGTGTCGCGGCTGGGCGGTTACCGGGACCTGACCACAGCGAGGACCCCACGATGGCCGACGACCACCTGACCGCGACGGATGCCGAACAGGAATTCTGGAAGCACCTGAAGAGCTCCAACACGGGCATGCTGGGCATCGACACGCCCGGGTATCATTCCCAGCCGATGACCGCCTATCGCGAGGAAGAGACCGGGACGATCTGGTTCTTCACCCGCGACGACACTGACCTGGCCCGGGACATCGCCAAGGGCGGCCAGAGCGGCATGTTCACCTACGGCTCAAAGGACCAGGAGGTCTGGGCCTGTTTCCACGGTACCCTGTCCCTGCACCGCGACCAGGCCATCATCGACAAGCACTGGAACCCGATCGTCGCCGCCTGGTACCCGGACGGCAAGGAGGACCCGCACCTGACGCTGATCAAGTTCGATGGCGATGACGGTCGCGTCTGGGTGTCCAAGAAGGGAGCCGCCGGCTTCTTCTTCGAGATCGCCAAGGCCAACCTGACCAAGACCATGCCGAACGTCGGCGGCGTCGCCGACGTCGACCTCGGGTAATCGGGATGGAAGCCATCAAGGCACAGCTTCGGTCGTTCGGCCTGCTGGACTGGGGTATCGTCATCGGTGCCGCCGTCCTGTTCGCCATCATCTTTGATGGCGTGGTGGGCGTCCTGATCGGTCTGGTCGTCGGCTATCTGGTCGTCACCGCCGGGCGCAACGGCGCGCTCGGCGGCTGGCTCCAGGCCAAGCTGAGGCGCGACGAGCGCCGATCCGACGTCCCCCCTGCCCCGACGGCACCGCCGCCGGAACTGTAGGCGTCAGTCCCCGGCGAAACACCAGGCCAGCACGGCCTTCTGGGCATGGATCCGGTTCTCGGCCTCGTCCCAGACCAGCGAGCGAGGACCATCGATCACGGCATCGGTGACCTCCTCGCCCCGGTGGGCGGGGAGGCAGTGCAGGAAGACGGCGTCCGGATCGGCCAGATCCATCAGCGCCTCGTCGACGGTGTAGTTCTCGAAGGCATGCAGACGCGCCTCGTAGTCGCCGTCCCCCATCGACACCCAGGTATCGGTGACGACCACGTCGGCCCCGCGCACGGCGTCCTTCGGATCGCTGGTCAGGGTGACGGCGTTGCCGCCCTTGGCGAGATCGTGAAGGTCCGGATGGTACTCGGCCGGGCAGGCGACGTTCAGGTGAAAGCCCAGCTTCGGGGCCGCGTGCATGAAGCTGTGGCAGACGTTGTTGCCGTCGCCGATCCAGGCGATCGTCTTGCCTTCGATCGGGCCGCGCTGCTCCTCGATCGTCATGATGTCGGCCAGGATCTGGCACGGGTGCGACCGGTCCGTCAGTCCGTTAACCACCGGCACGGTGGCGACGCGGGCGAACCGCTCGACGTCCTCGTGGCTGTTGGCGCGGATCATCACCGCATCGACCATCCGCGACAGCACGCGCGCTGTGTCCTCGACCGGCTCGCCGCGGCCCAGCTGCATGTCGCCGGCGTTGGCGATGATCGAGTCCCCGCCCAGCTGGCGGATCGCCGCGTCGAAGCTGAACCGGGTGCGGGTCGAGTTCTTCTCGAAGATCATCGCCAGGACGCGATCCTTCGCCGGCGCGTCGGCATCGACCCGGCCCCTGGGCCAGCCCTTGCGGGCGGCCTTGCGGGCGTGGGCGTCATCCAGAATGGCGCGAAGCTCGGCAGCCTCCAGGCGGTGGATGTCGAGGAAATGGCGGGTCATGGGCACACAGTCAGAGGCTGGAACAGGTTCATCACAAAGAGCACGAAGGATTCACAAAGGACACGAAGGAAAGACAACGGCCCACCACCGGAGGGCATGTCACAAGACGACGCGCCGCAGGCCATCCTTCAATCGGCTGACATTGAAGTTCACGAGGTATCCAAGCCGAAGGCTTGAGAATTTCAGATAGGTCAAAACTTGAGCGGTATGGATCGACGCGAGAGCGTCGATCGCTTTGATTTCCATGATGACCTTGCGCTCGACAAGCAGATCGAGCCGGAACCCGACATCGAGACGGGCTTCACGATAGCTCAAGGGGATCGCCACCTGGCGCTCCACAGCCAGACCAGCCGCGCGCAGTTCCTCGAACAAGCAGGCCTCGTAGACCGACTCCAGCAACCCGGGCCCGAGGGCGCTGTGCACGGTGAAGGCCGCGTCCATCGCAGCCTTGCCGACACGGTTCACCTCTGCGGAAATCGCTTCAGCGTCTTCGTGCCCTTCGTGCATCCCTTTGTGCTCTTTGTGATGAACCCCTTCCGACCTACGCCGCCGCCTTAGCCTTCGATCGCGCGGACTCGCAGGTCCGCTCCAGCTTCTCGATCGCCTCGCGCGCCTCATCCAGCGTCAGGTTCAGCGGCGGCAGCATGCGCACGCAGTTGTCGCCACCGCCGGCGATCAGCAGGTGCTGCTCGTCGCGCGCCCAGCCCATGAACTCGCGATTGTTGGGGACCAGCTTCAGCCCGATCAGCAGACCCTTGCCGCGCACGTCCTCGATCACATCGGGGAAGCGCTCCTTCAGGCCGTGCAGCTGCTGCTTCAGATAGCCCGCGATCTCGTTGACGTTGCCCAGGATCGCGTCGGAGTTGATGGCGTTGAACGCCGCCAGGCCGACGGCCATGGCCAGGGGGTTGCCGCCGAAGGTCGAACCGTGCGCCCCCACGGTCATCCCCTTGGCCGCCTCGGTGGTGGCCAGACAGGCCCCGATCGGGAAGCCGCCGCCCAGGGCCTTGGCCACGGCCATGATGTCAGGGGCCATGCCGGCCCATTCGTGGGCCCACAGCTTGCCCGACCGGCCCATGCCGCACTGGACCTCGTCGAAGATGATCAGGACGCCATGCTGGTCGCACAGCTCACGCAGGCCGCGCAGGCAGACGTCGGGCATGGCGCGGCAGCCGCCCTCGCCCTGAACCGGCTCGACGATGATGGCGGCGCAGTTCGGCTCGGCGATCGCGGCCTTCAGCGCCTCGTGGTCGCCCCACTTCAGCTGGTGAAAGCCCTGCATCTTGGGCCCGAAGCCCTCGGTATAGCTGGGGTTGGCCGCCGCGTTGATGGCCCCGTAGGTCCGGCCGTGGAAGGCCCCGTCGAAGCCGTAGATGTCGATGCGTTCCGGCTGGCCGTTGGCGGCATGGTATTTCCGCGCCGTCTTCAGCGCGCATTCGACCGCTTCGGTGCCCGAGTTGGTGAAGAAGACCACGTCCGCGAAGCTGGACTCGGTCAGCCGGTCGGCCAGTTCCTCCTGGCCCGGAATCTTGAAGATGTTGGACACGTGCCACAGCTTCTCGGCCTGTTCCTTGACCGCCTCGATCAGCACGGGATGGGCGTGGCCCAGCCCGTTGGTCGAGATGCCCTGGACGCAGTCCAGATATTCGGTCCCGTCCGTCGCCCACAGACGCGCGCCTCGCCCGCGATCCACTTCCAGCGGCGCGCGATTGTAGACACCCATCAAATGACCGGACACGGACGACCCTCCAAAAGAAACGAAGCCCCGGCGCGGGTGCGACGGGACTTTTTCAGGAGCGGAGGTTGTCGGACGGGGACGGGGGAGTGTCAACACCGGGCCACGAGGGATTAGGCAGTAGGCAGTAGGCAAGAGGTCACTTCAGGCCAGCATCATGCTCGACGCGTCGGGAGGCTGCAGACGCAGCGCCCCTACTGCCTACTGCCTCGCTTCAGCTTTTCAGCCGCCAGCCGGACCGGAACACCAGCCAGCAGGCCACGGCCATCACGACCGTCAGCACCGCGCTCATCAGCACCCCGACCCACAGGCTGCCCTCGGCGTGGCCGATGAAGCCGTAGCGGAAGCCGTCGATCAGATAGAAGAAGGGGTTCCAGTGGCTGATGGTGGCGAAGGGCTCGGGCAGGTTCTCGACCAGATAGAAGGTGCCCGACAGGAAGGTCATGGGCATGACCACGAAGTTCTGGACTGCCGACAGATGGTCGAACTTCTCGGACCATAGCCCGGCCAGCACCCCGACCATCCCCATGAGCAGGGACGCGATCAGGCCGAACCAGACGATGGCGGCGAGGTTGTAAAAGCCCAGCTGCGCGAACGGCAGGACGCAGATCGCCGTCACCAGCCCGACCGCCAGCCCGCGCGTCGCCGCGCCCAGCGAAAAGCCGATGGTCAGCTCCAGCGGGCTGAGCGGCGGTGTGAGGAAGTCGGTCGAGGTGCCCATGATCTTGGCCTGGATCAGGCTGGACGAGGCATTGGCGAAGGCGTTGTTCAGCATCGCCATCATGATCAGGCCAGGGGCCACGAACTCGGCGAAGGGCGTGCCGTGCAGCGGCGGCCGCGCGCCCTTCAGCGCCACCACGAAGACCAGCATATAGAGCAGGGTCGTGACCACCGGCGCGGCGACCGTCTGGGCCCCCACCTTCCAGAAGCGGCGGACCTCGCGCAGATACAGGGTCTGCACCCCGATCCAGTTCACCCCCGCATAGTGGCGCGGCGTCGGCAGGCCGCTGGGGCGGGTGGAGGCGAGATCGGTCATGGGCGCTCAGATGCGCGGGCGGGGCATGAAGCGCAAGGCCCGCTTGCCCTCAGATATGGATCGCGTGTCCCAGCGCCCGCAGCGACGCCTCGTGGAAGGCCTCGCCGAGCGTGGGGTGGACGTGGATCACGCCCGCTACGTCTTCCAGCACCGCCCCCATCTCCAGCATCTGGGCGAAGCTGTTGGACAGTTCGGCGACGTGCTGGCCGACGGCCTGGACGCCCAGCAGCCGGTGATCGGACTTCGACGCCAGCACCCGCACGAAGCCGCCGTCCTCGCCCGCCTCGATGGCGAGCGCCCGGCCGATGGCGGCCAGCGGGAAGACGGCGGTGATCACGTCGTCCCGGCCCGCGACATCGAGCGGCCCCAGGCCCGCCGAGACGATCTCCGGCTCGGTGAAGCAGACGGCGGCGATGGTGACGGGGTCGAAGCGCTTGTCGTGACCGGCGATGATCTCGGCGACCACCTCGCCCTGGGCCGAGCCCTTGTGCGCCAGCATGGGTTCGCCGGTCAGGTCGCCGACGGCCCAGACATTCCGCATCGAGGTGGCGCAGCGGTCGTCCACCTTCACGAACGGACCGGCCATGGCGACGCCCATGTTTTCCAGACCCCAGCCCTGGGTGCGCGGCCGGCGCCCGACCGTGACCAGCACCTTGTCCGCGTCCAGCTGCAGCGGCTCGCCGTCCTTGGTCGTGATCGACAGCTTTCCGTCCCCGAACCCGCCGGCGCGGGCCCCGAGATGCAGCTCCACGCCGTGGTCGGTCAGCCACTTCATGACCGGGTCGGTCAGGGCCTTGTCGTAGAGCGGCAGGATGCGGTCCGCCATCTCGACGATGGCGACCTGGGCCCCCAGCTTGCGATAGGCGATCCCGAGTTCCAGCCCGATATAGCCCCCGCCGACCACGACGAGCCGGTTCGGCACGGCGTCCAGCGACAGGGCCTCGGTCGAGGAGATGACGTCGCCCCCGAACGGCAGGAAGGGCAGTTCGACCGGCTCGGACCCCGTGGCGAGGATGACGTGCTCGGCCGAGATGGTGACCGGGCCGTCGGCGGTCTCGACGCGGCAGGTCTTGGCGTCCTCGAAGGTCGCCCAGCCCTTGATGACCTTGACCTTGGCCTTCTTCAGCAGGGCGGCGACGCCCGCGTTCAGCTTGCGGACGATGCCGTCCTTCCAGGCCACGGTCTGGCCCAGATCGATGGCCGGAGAGGATGCCGTGATGCCCAGGGTGCCGTCACCGGCCGCCTTGGCCACCGTCTCGAACTTGCCCGCCGCATGGATGATGGCCTTGGACGGGATACAGCCGACGTTCAGGCAGGTCCCGCCCAGGCCGTCCCCGCCATCGACCAGCACGGTGTCCAGCCCCAGCTGGCCGCAGCGGATGCCGGCGACATAGCCGCCGGTGCCGGCGCCGATGATCAGGACTTTGGTCTTCAGGGTCTGGGTCATGCGTCGATGGTACTCGGAAGGATCAGGGCTGAATTTCGGCGACCAGCTCGAGGATGGTGCGGAACAGGGCGTCGCCCTGCTGGAGGGGTTCGACGGTCGCGGTCGTCCCGTCGCGCAGGCGGGAGGCGTCGTCCGGGACCAGGGCGACGGCCAGGGCGCCGACCTCGGGCGTCCAGCCGATCGAGCAGAAGGGGGCCTTGTTCCAGGCGATGCGGAACGGTCCGGTGACGACGTCCTCGCCCTTGATGATCCAGGCCGGCTCCAGCATGGCGAAGCCGAAGGCCTCGCAGCCGCGCTCGCCGGGATCGCCCTGCATGACGGCGCCGGCCGCCACGCGCGCCCGGGCGGCGGCGAGACAGTCCGCCGGATCGGACCGTTCGACCGAGACGACCCGGCCGACGAAGGCGGCCCGCGCCATCGCGGTTTCGTAGGAGGCGTTGGGGGGCGGTGGCAGGCAGGCCCAGGCCGGGGCGGCCCCCAGCAGGGTGGCGGCGGTCACGGCGGTGGTCAGCAGGCGGTTCATGGCGCTCTCTCCTCGCAGATCAGAGGTCCATGAACGCCGGATCGCGACACGGCGCAATCGACGGTCCCTGACGATCCGGCCACGACGGCCTAGCCCATCCACAGCGTCGCGGGATGCTCCAGCAGGCCCTTGATCCGCTGCACGAAGACCGCCGCGTCGTGGCCGTCGACGATACGGTGATCGAAGCTGGACGACAGGTTCATCATCTTGCGCACGACCATCTGGCCGTTCCGGACCACCACCCGCTCCTCGATCTTGTTCGGGCCGATGATGGCGACCTCGGGGTGGTTGATGATCGGGGTGTGGACCACACCGCCCAGGGTGCCCAGCGAGGTGATGGTGATGGTCGAGCCCGAAAGCTCCTCGCGCTTGGCCGAGCCGTCCTTGGCCGCGCCGCTGACCCGGGCGATCTCCAGCGCCGTGTCATAGGGGTCGCGGGCCTCGGCGTGGCGGACCACGGGCACCATCAGGCCGTTCGGCGTCTGGGCGGCGATGCCCAGGTGGACGGCGGCATGGGTCGTCAGCACCCCGGCCTCGTCGTCATAGTGGCTGTTGATCGCCGGCTGGTCGCGCAGGGCCACGACGATGGCCCGGGCGATGAAGGGCAGCAGGTTGAGCTTGGGCTTGCCGCTGCTCTTGCCCTGGGCGTTCAGATGGGCCCGGAGGTCTTCCAGCGCCGTGACGTCGATCTCCTCCACATAGGTGATGTGGGGAATGCGCCGGACGCTCTCGGCCATCTTCTCCGCGATCTTGCGGCGCAGGCCGATGATGCGGGTCTCGGTCGTCCCTTCGGCTCTGGCATAGGTCGAGGTCGGCGATGCTCCGTGTTCGGACGGTCCGCGCGCGCCATGGGTGACGAAGGCATCCAGATCGCCGTGCTCGATGCGTCCGGCGGGGCCGGATCCGGGCACGAACTGCAGTTCCAGACCCAGTTCGCGGGCGCGCTTGCGCACGGCCGGCGAGGCCAGGGGGCGGACGCCAGGGGTCTGGGCCGTGCGGGCGACGGGCGCGGATGCGGGGGTCTTTGCGGACCCCGTCTCCAATGTCGTCGAAGTCTTCGTCGGCGTCTTCGAAATCGTCGCCGGCGCCGTCACCGAATTCCCCGTCGCCTTCGGCGCGGCCAGGACGGGGGCCGGGGCGACCACATTGCCGGCCCCCTCGACGTCGAAACTGACCAGCGGTCCGCCGACCGGCACCTGCTGGCCGGCCGCACCGTGCAGGGCGGCGACGGTGCCGGCCACCGGCGACGTCAGCTCGACGGTCGCCTTGTCGGTCATGACCTCGGCCAGCAGCTGGTCTTCCTCGACCGCGTCGCCGACCGCGACGTGCCAGGTGACCAGCTCGGCCTCGGCGGTGCCCTCGCCCACGTCGGGCAGCTTGAAGACGTAGTTGCCGGTTTGGGCCGGTGCGGCGGCCGAGAGCCCCTCCACCGCTTCGCGGTCCCCCTCCCCACTGACGTGGGGAGGAGACGCGGACGCATCCGTCTCCTCCCCGTCGCGGAGCGATGGGGTATCGGAGGATCGTATACGATCCTCACGATGGGCATCGCCGGCTTGGGCGATGACGGAGGGGTTCTGGGCCACGGACTCGCTGTTGCCCGCGCCCTCGACCTCGAACTCCACCAGGGCCGAGCCGACCGGCGACATCACGCCGGGCTCGCCGTGCAGGGCCGTGACGACCCCGGACACGGGCGAGGTCAGCTCGACCGTCGCCTTGTCCGTCATGATGTCGGCGAGGATCTGGTCCTCCTCGACCCGGTCCCCGACCTTGACGTGCCAGCCGACCAGTTCGGCCTCGGCGGTGCCTTCGCCCACGTCGGGCAGTTTGAAGACGTAGCGGCCCATCAGCGGGATCCTCCCGTCATGACGGATTTCAGGGCGGTGGCGACCCGTTCCGGCCCGGGGAAATACTCCCATTCGAAGGCGTGGGGATACGGCGTATCCCAGCCCGCGACGCGGCCGATCGGGGCCTCGAGATGATAGAAGCAGCGCTCCTGCACCAGGGCCGACAGCTCTGCGCCGTAGCCGGAGGTTTTCGGCGCTTCGTGGACGATGACGCAGCGGCCGGTCTTCTTCACGCTCGCCTCGATGGTCTCGATGTCGAGCGGAACCAGGGTGCGCAGGTCGATGACCTCGGCGTCCACGCCGGCATGCTCGGCCCCGGCCAGGCTGACCCAGACCATGGTGCCGTAGCACAGGATGGTGACGTCGCTGCCTTCGCGGACCACCGACGCCTTGCCCAGCGGCACGGTGTATTTGCCGGTCGGGACCTGGGCCAGGTCCTGGGCCTTCCACGGGCTGACAGGGTTCTTGTGCCAGCCGTCGAAGGGGCCGTTGTAGAGCCGCTTGGGCTCCAGGAAGATGACCGGATCGTCGTCCTCGATCGCCGCGGTCAGCAGACCCTTGGCGTCATAGGGGTTGGACGGAATGACGACCTTCAGGCCCGCGATATGGGTGAACAGGCTCTCGGGGGACTGCGAGTGGGTCTGGCCGCCGAAGATGCCGCCGCCATAGGGACTGCGCACCACGATCGGCGAGGTGAACTGCCCCCCCGAGCGATAGCGCATCTTGGCCGCCTCGGAGACGATCTGGTCGTAGGCCGGATAGATGTAGTCGGCGAACTGGATCTCCACGACCGGACGCAGGCCATAGGCCCCCATGCCGATGGCGGCGGCGACCAGACCGCATTCGCTGATCGGTGTGTCGAAGCTGCGCGTCAGGCCATGGGTCTGTTGAAGCTGGTCGGTGACGCGGAACACGCCGCCGAAATAGCCCGCGTCCTCGCCGAAGCTCAGCACATCGGGGTCCTCGGCCATCTGGACGTGCAGGGCGGAGTTCAGCGCCTGGATCATGTTCATGGGCACGACGGCCGCCGTGTCCGGGGCCACCGAGGCGGGCTGGTCCGCGCCGGCGGAGGCCATGTCGGGCTCGATGCCGTCATGCTGATCGGCGTCGGTAAAGGTCTGTTCGCTCATCGGATCACCAGAAGGCCGACAATCGCCGTGAAGGGGATCAGCGCCACCGCACAATAAAAGGCGATCATTCGCAGTCGATCGCGGCTCATACGCCCACCTCCCGGCGCTGTTCGGTCAGGCGCCAGTCCTCTGTGGCGAAGACCTCCTCGAACATCGTCTTCACGCTGGGCCGCGACTGGCCGAGCGTGCCGATGGCCTCGGATTCCTTGCCCGCCGCGCGGACCTGGGCGACGGCGTCGGCCTCGGCTTCGGCCTGGGCCTCGTCGGACCATTCGCCCAGGGCGATCAGGTGCTGCTTCAGGCGCGCGACCGGATCGCCGAGCGGCCATTGGTCGTGCTCGTCCCCGGGGCGATAGCGGCTGGGGTCGTCGGACGTGGAGTGCGGCGCGCCGCGGTAGGTGAACAGTTCGATCACCGTCGCGCCCTGGTTCGACCTTGCGCGCTCTTCCGCCCATTGCGTCGCGGCCCAGACGGCGAGGAAGTCGTTGCCGTCGACCCGCAGCGCCGGCAGCCCGTAGCCGATGGCCTTGGACGCGAAGGTGGTCTCGAGCCCCCCCGCGATGCCCATGAAGGACGAGATGGCCCACTGGTTGTTGACGACGTTCAGGATGACCGGCGCGCGATAGACGCTGGCGAAGGTCAGGGCATTGTGGAAATCGCCTTCCGCCGTCGCTCCGTCGCCGATCCAGGCGATGGCGATCTTGTCGTCGCCCTTGTAGGCGCTGGCCATGGCCCAGCCGACGGCCTGGGGCACCTGGGTGCCGAGGTTGCCCGAGATGGTGAAGAAGCCATAGTCCTTGGCCGAATACATGATCGGCAGCTGCCGGCCTTTGATCGGGTCCGCGGCGTTGGAATAGATCTGGTTCATCATCTCGACGAGCGGATAACCGCGCGCGATCAGAAGCCCCTGCTGGCGATAGGTGGGAAAGCCCATGTCCTCGCGCGACAGGATCATGCCCTGGGCGACCGCGATGGCCTCCTCGCCGGTGCACTTCATATAGAAGCTGGTCTTGCCCTGGCGGTGGGCGCGATGCATCCGGTCGTCGAAGGCCCGGGTCAGGATCATCGCCTTCAGACCCTTCTTCAGGGTCTCGGCATCCAGACGCGGGTTCCACGGGCCGACGGCATTGCCCTCATCGTCCAGCACGCGAACCAGCCGGAACGCGAGATCCAGCATCTGCACCGGCCGGGCGTCGACGGGCGGCCGGTCCACGGCCCCGGCCGCGTCGAGTTTCAGGTGACTGAAATCCGGCGCATCGCCCGGTCGCCCAGAGGGCTCCGGCACGCGCAGGGAAAGCGGCTTGGTATTCCTGGTCATTCCATCCTGCCGTTCGGTTTGTCCGACCGCACTCGTTTGCGGCTGGATAGCATGGGCACAAAATCAAGGCTCGCCTATTTTCGCCTTGCGTCAAGCAGTTTTGGGGTTATTTATTGCGCAATAACGATAAATGGAGAAACGCATTGGCGGACGAACTGGATCCCATCGACGCTCGAATTCTCGACATTCTGCAACAGGACGCCGGATTGTCCGTCGCGGATGTGGCCGAGCGGGTGGGCCTGTCGGCTTCGCCATGCTGGCGCCGGATCAAGAGACTGGAGGATAGCGGCCTCATCCGCAAGCGGGTGACCCTTCTCGATGCCGCCCTGCTCGGCCTGGACTTCGAGGTCTATGCCATCGTCAAGCTGATGCTGCCGTCCCGCGAAAACCTCGACATCTTCGAAGCGGCCGTGGCCAACTGGCCCGAGGTCGTCCAGTGCGCGACCATCACCGGCCGCGAGGACTATGTCCTGCGCATCATCACCTCCGACATGCACGCCTTCGACAAGTTCCTGCGCGACAAGCTGCTGACGCTCGGCATCGTGTCGGACTGCGAGAGCCACATCGTCACGCGCGGCGTGAAGAATGTGACCACCCTGCCGCTCGGCATCATCACCCCCCACGTCAGCCACTGATGTCGGCTTAATCGGACACAATGTAAAAAATACTGGACACGGTGTCTGATCTGTAGGACACAGCGCTCGTCGCACCCTTGTGACGGGAGGTCGCCGTGTCGTTTCGCGAAAAGCATCTGTGGATCACCATCTTCGCCACCGTGGTGGTGTGGGCGGTCTATTTCCGCGAGCTGGTGGACCGGCTGATGCATGGATGGATCGACGATCCCCGCTTCGCCATGGTCATGGGCGTCGGCTTTGCCGGGGCGCTGTTCGTGCTGGTCGTGATCGAGGTGGTCCTGACCCTGTTCGCCACCTTCACCACGCCCAAGGTCGATCGCGAGACGAAGGACGAGCGCGAGATGCTCGCCGCCTACAAGGCCAGCCATATCTCGCTGATGCTGCTGATCGCCCTGGTGATCAGCCTGGGCATCCTGCTGTGGTTCAACGGCCTGTTCCGCTACGCCCTGTTCAACGGGCCCGGGGCCATGGTCGTGCTGGCCAATGTGATGGTGGCCTGTGTGGTCGTGTCGGAGCTGACGCGGTTCTCCTTCACACTGTATCTGCTGAGGCGCGGCCGGTGACCAAGGGCCCGCCACCGATCCGCAACCGGATCCGGGAACTGCGTTTCCACGCCGGCGAGATGACCCAGGCCGACCTCGCTGCCCGGATCGGCATGACGCGTCAGACGATCGTGGCCATGGAACAGGGCAAATACTCGCCCAGCCTCGAGGCCGCCTTCCGCATCGCCGCCGTCTTCGGGGTGGAGATCACCGCGGTGTTCCAGTGGGACGGGTGACGACCGGTTCTGACGTAGCCCTGCCCTAGAGTGGCGTTCGGGCGTTCAGCGTTCAGGTCGCCTGCCCGAACGGGTCGGACGGGTCGAACGGGTCGACCGGGTCGGACTATGTTTTTTCGACCGGGCGCTTGGTAAGTCGTCGCCCCGTGAATGGAGAGAGACTGATGGCCGACACCTATGCCAACCTGCTGATCGAGCGCCACGCCGACGGCTATGCGGTCGTGACCCTGAACCGGCCCGAGGCGCTGAACGCCCTGAACTCGGCCCTGTTCGCCGATCTGGCGGCCTTTCTGGACGCGGTGGAGCAGGACGACACCGTCCGCTGCCTGATCCTGACCGGGTCGGGCGAAAAGGCCTTCGCGGCCGGTGCCGACATCAAGGAGATGGCCGACCAGTCCTATTCCCAGATGTACACGGGCAACTATTTCGCGCTCGGCCATGACCGGATCACGCGCTTCAGGAAGCCGATCATCGCGGCCGTGAACGGCTTCGCCCTCGGCGGCGGCTGCGAACTGGCCATGCTGTGCGATTTCATCGTGGCCTCGGACAAGGCGAAATTCGGCCAGCCGGAGATCAACCTAGGTGTCGCCCCCGGCATCGGCGGCTCCCAGCGGCTGACCCGCCTGGTCGGCAAGGCCAAGGCCATGGACATGGTCCTGACCGCCCGGATGATGGACGCGGCCGAAGCCGAACGGGCCGGCCTGGCGTCGCGTGTCTTCCCGCACGAGACCCTGATGGACGAGGTCCGCAAGATCGCCGCGAAGATCGCCTCCCAGAGCCCCCTGGCCGTCATGGCCAACAAGGAGATGGTCAACGCCGCCCTGGAGACGACCCTGACGCAGGGCGTTCAGTTCGAGCGCCGCCTGTTCCACAGCCTGTTCGCCTTCGAGGACCAGAAGGAAGGCATGGCCGCCTTCGTCGAGAAGCGGAAGCCCGAATTCAAGGGGCGGTAGACTCTTCGTTGACCCCACAGTCCCCTTCCGCTATAGCCGCCCGCTCTTGAAGATTTCCGCGCCGTGGACGTGTGCTCCGCGGCGTTTTCCGTTCGAAGGTTCTGACGATGGCCAACAATCCCGGCGCCAAGAAAGCGATCCGCAAGATCGCCGCGCGTACCGAAGTGAACAAGTCGCGCCGCACCCGCGTCCGCACCTTCCTGCGCAAGTTTCAGGAAGCCGTGACGGGTGGCGACGCCGAAGCCGCCAAGGGCGCTTTCGTCGAGGCCCAGTCCGAGCTGATGCGCGCCGTGACCAAGGGCGTGGTTCACAAGAATACGGGCTCGCGCAAGGTGTCCCGCCTGCACGCGCAGCTGAAGAAAATGTCGGCTGCCTGAGGCTCTAGGCGCCTCTACCTAGCGCGACGATTTTCCGGATCGTCACGCCTCCGTCATCTAAATATCCAGCGATTTCAACGGCGAATAAGCACCTGCTTATTCGCCGTTTCGCCGTGTGCGGATAAGTCTTCACTGGGGAATCGCCGCTCGCGGAACAGGGGAAATCGCCTTTTTCCTAAGCGGGATTTACCTTTAGCGGAGTCAAACA